>CBFGTI010000007.1:0-78140 GCA_965651695.1 uncultured Imperialibacter sp.
CCCCTTCGGCATTCGTTTGGTGATGAGGTTTTCGTGTTTCGCCGGGGTGCTGCGGTTCCGGTCTCACACGAAATGTGCCATGGACCATCGACCATCGACTGTGGACTTTCTAAACGAAATGTGCCATCGACTATGGACCATCGTCTATCGACTCCTCCATCACCTAACCACTTCGCTCACCAGGATAATGGGACTAACATTGGTGTAGTTAGCAAAATCTGCTCTTATAGCGTCTCTATTCGGTGCTATTGCTGCCTGGTATTCGCTGAGACTTTTAACGTAGAAGGTGCCAATGGCCATAAATGGCAATGGTGCATTGGGAATGCCGCTGGCAAGGCCCTTTTCGATGGTGTACTTAACCAGGTTTGATCCCAAATACCCTGCTACCATGGGCATGTGGGTGGCTTCGTAGTACTCCATGTCGAAGGTCTTTCCTTCAGCAAACGGATACATGACAGACACTTTAATTAATCCTTTTTCTGGACTTTCCATTTCAGTCTTGCCAGGTTGGTTATCCTGGCCAAATGCAACATAACAGTTGGCCAAAAGTAAAAGCGATACAATGAGTGTAGATTTCATAACTATTTCTTTTTAGTAATTGAACTTCGTTGGTCAAATCTTCAGCTTTAGATGAGATAGTCCAAAGGTGTGGACAAATCCTATATTTGCAAAACGCTATTTTTCGATAGAAACAATCGATAAAACCGATTTAGAAATATGGAACTGAGACAGCTCAAGTACTTTTTAAAAGCGAAGGACCTGCTGAATTTCACCGAAGCAGCAAAAGCTTTAAATATCAGCCAGAGCACCTTGTCGCAGCAAATAAAGCAGCTGGAGGAAGAGCTGAACGTACCGTTGTTCAACAGAATCGGCAAACGGATAGTCCTGACAGAGGCAGGCGCAATGTTTAGCGAATACGCTTTGCAAAGTCTCAATAAGGCCAACGAAGGATTAGTGCTGTTAAAGGATTTGAACAATGTGAATACAGGGAAAATTTGCATTGGCGTGATCTACTCTATGCGAATCCCTTTTGCCAAAGCATTGATACAATTCTCGAGACAATACCCCAATATCAAAGTTCAGGTGGTGTTTGGCACCACGAAGGATCTTCTCGAAAAACTTAACTCGCATCATTTTGACTTCATTTTGTCATTTCAGGAAAAAGCCAAACTTCCTCATCTGAAATACCAGAATGTTTTAAGCTCACGCATGGTATTGGTAACAGCTAAAAAATCGCCGCTGGCCAATAAAAGCAGTATTTCGCTTAAAGAGGTTGCCCAGCTCCCATTGGCTTTGCCTTTCGCCGGCTACAGTACTATTCAATTTTTTGTGGATTCCTTCAATCAAAAGAACCTGGAGCCTAATATCTGCATGGAGATAAATGATATTCCTACACTGTTCGAAGTCGTGAAGACCGGCCATTGGCACACTATTTTGAGTGAAACCAGTGTAAACGATCCGCAGGTAGTGGGCATTCCCATTGAAGGAAAAAACATGAAGCGAACGATAATGATTATTTCTCTTAAGGAAGCCTACGAAAAGAAAGCCGTGAAGAAATTTTACGAGCTGCTGGTTTGAGGGGGATCAAGTGGTGCCCAGAGAGGTGGCAAATCCCAAAAGGCAAGCACCAAAAGACAAATAAATTCAAAAAATCAAAGATTCAAATCTGGTACCGAGAGTTCAGCCACAGGTAGCCAATACGCCACCACAGATAACAACTAACCATTAACGAATAACCTTCAGGAGGTGAAATCCCAAAAGGCAAGCACCAAAAGACAAATAAATTCCAATAGGAAAAATCAAAAACTCAAACCTGGTGCGGCAATATTAATCTTCATTCTGTCAACCGGAAGACATCTCCAAAGCCGGTTGTCGATACATTATTGTTAGTTTTTACTCAACTTTAGTGTCATGGAAGATTATTTAACAGTAACCAAAGATATCTACAGTAAAGCAGCATCTAAACCGCAGGTTGGATTATGCTGCACCACAACACCCGTTTGGCAGCTGCCAGGGCTAACTATTCCAAAGAAAATGTTGTCGATGAATTACGGCTGCGGCACCACCGTGCATCCGCGAGACCTGGTGAACACACCAAAAATACTGTATGTGGGTGTAGGTGGCGGTATGGAACTGCTACAGTTTGCCTACTTCAGCCGGCAGCCCGGAGCGGTAACCGGGGTGGATGTAGTAGCTGAGATGATTAAGGTCTGCGAGGAAAATCTCATTGAAGCATCAAGGGAGAATGATTGGTTTACACCTGAAATCGTTCAGCTTCTTGAAGGAGATGCCCTTCAGTTGCCGGTGGCTGATGAAACGATTGATGTCGCAGCACAAAACTGCCTGTTCAATATCTTTAAAGGGCAAGAGATAAAAAAAGCATTGGAGGAAATGTTCAGGGTGTTAAGACCCCACGGAAAACTCGTTCTTTCCGATCCTGTTTGCGAGCAAGAGATGCCTGAACACTTAAAGAACAACAGCGAATTACGGGCCCTGTGTTTAACCGGTGCTCTCCCACTTCAACAATACATGGATCTGATTACAAGTGTTGGCTTTGGAACAGTAGAAGTAAGGGCGAGAAGGCCGTACAGGGTTCTTGACTCCAGGCGCCATAATGTGGATGCCCCAATATATGTAGAGAGCGTTGAGGTATGTGCTATAAAAGATCCGATGCCTCAGGATGGGCCTTGTGTATTTACAGGAAAGACGGCGATTTATTTTGGTGAGGATGAATATTTTGATGATGGCAAAAGTCATATCCTAATGCAAAACCAACCCCTTGCTATTTGCGATAAAACCGCTGCTAACCTTGCTTCGCTCAATCGGAAAGACATATTTATTTCACCATCCACCTGGTTTTACGACGGCGGAGGTTGTTGTTAGAAAACAGGCATGGCCTTATTGAAGTCACAGTTATCAACAACGAATAACGTTTAACTCTTACTCATCCCTCGCACACCGAAACCCCGTGTGGTTGAGGCCGGAGTCGCGACTCGAACTCATGCGACGAGCTACCCGGTAGCCGCTGCTGTAGCTGTTTTACCTATCCCTTTGACAGATATTCTTTAGCCGTCAGAACAGGGATTTTTGAGGCAGTAAAGTCCTTTTTGTTTCGGGTGATAATTATATCAATTTGATTTTCTACGGCTGAATAATACTGCAGTCCATCTTCATAATCTAAAAAATCGTCGTCGCTTAGTGCCAATTCAATGATTTTATCATCTAAACTTAAAATATCAACAAGCACTTTAAACTTCCGCAGTATTTCTCTCGCTTCGTTTGGTGATTTGAGCTTCGTGAGCACATAATTGGTATTCGCAAAAGTCAATGAAGAAATAGACAGCATCAGTTCTTTTCTATCAGCGCGCGAAAATAATTCAGCAGCTTCCTCATAGCATGGTCGCTTTGCCAACAAGTCGATGACTATGTTGGTGTCTACTAAAAGCCTACTCATTTATATTTCTCTATTAAGTACCTGGTATAGGCCTCTTTTTCATTAAAATCATCCGGTAAGTCTATGACGCCGCTTAAGCTTTCCACCAAAGGGGTAATCGTTGATTTTTCTTTGGTGCGGCTAGTCAGGAAGTTCAGATACGACTCGATTAACTTCGACAGACTGACATTGCTCGATTTTGCATATTCCTTTGCTCTTTCGATGACTTCGGGGTCTAAGCTTAGGGTAAGTTTTCTGTCCATCTTTAGAATCTTTACGTGCAAATATAATAATTTTACACGTAAGAGCAGGCCCACTAATTCTCGGCTTTCTTAATCTTTTTGGATCAGGTTTCTGGCAACTCCTTTCCTACTCCGCATCCCTCGCACACCGAAACCCCGTGTGGTTGAGGCCGGAGTCGCGACTCGAACTCATGCGACGGGCTACCCGGTAGCCGCTGCAGTAGCTGTCGTTGCACAAAAATGAGCCACCTCGTACCACGTGTTTTTCTGCATAAGGCTCATTGGGGTCGTAGTATTCTGCGGGCCCGGCGGGGTCTTCTACTTTTCCCTTTTGCTCGTCCATGGCATAAGCCTGCTCGTGAAATTTGTCGGCGCACCACTCCCACACATTCCCAGCCATGTCGTACAGTCCGTAGCCATTTGGCGGAAAGCTCTTTACCGGTGCCGTTCCATAAAATCCGTCTTTCTCTTCATTTTTATAGGGAAAAAAGCCCTGCCAGAAGTTGGCTTTGCTATAGGCCTGCTCCACGGTTTCGTTGCCCCAGGGGTATTTGGCATTCCTTACTCCGCCCATGGAAGCCCACTCCCACTCGGCTTCGGTAGGCAGACGCTTGCCGGCCCATTTGGCGTAGGCCAGGGCGTCGTCGTAGGCGATGTGCACCACCGGATGGTCCAGCATATTTTCAATCGAGCTGCCCGGCCCTTCCGGCTGTCGCCAATTTGCCCCGATCACCCATGCCCACCACTGGCTGTAATCGCGGAGATTGACAGGCCCCTCGGTGGCTTTGAACACCAGGGAGCCCGGCGCCAGCACCGAATCGGGCGGCTTGGGTGTGCCCGGCGGCAGCTGTTTGGCCATTTCCTCCCAGTCAATCGGGCGCTCGGCAATGGTTGCGTAGCCGGTGGCTTCTACAAACTCAGCAAACTGCCGGTTGGTTACTTCTGTTTCGTCCATGTAGAAGCCGGAAACCTCCACCTCGTGATTAGGAAATTCGTTGGGAGAGGCATCCTCCGACTTGCCACCCATGGTAAAGGTGCCGGAGGGGATGTAGACCATGCCGGGGGGAACGGTGCCGTTATGTTTTTGGTTGTCGTTACATGACACGAAAAGAATAAATAGGGTATAGAAATAAAGCTGCCTCATCCGGTGAATTTACTTGAGTCGCCGATCAAAGTCGATAGCAGACGTTCTTTTTAAACTGATAAACCTGGAAAACTCGGGATGTAAAGGATATAAAAGGTAGTTGAACTCGCCAGGGCTCTGACGTGAGGGAACTTTTAGCGCAACAAACTTTCCAGATGACAAAAGCGTTTCTGTCAGTTGGTGCAACGTGGCCGGGTAAGGGATTTCCATCCAGTTTTTCGGAATTTCCGTCAGTTTTATCTCCCGAACGGGCGCACCCTCCGCTATTTCAATTTCAAGCAAAACCCTGCCGTCCGGCAACGACTTTGCATTTGCTAGCGTTTCCAACTTGGCGAGTGAAACCGATTCGGAGGTGTAAACAACCCAAAAGCCTCTTCTATTCCACCTTCCTTCGCTAAACAAAGCTCCTTGAGACGGCCACAATTCTGCCCGGTTCTTTTTTTCAATGCGATAAACAGTCGTCATCCGTAAACGCCATACTCAATCCTGTCGATGGCCTGCTCCACCTCCCGCCGCCCTGATTCTAAAAACAGCAGGTCTACCGGGCGTTGATTGCCCAAATTCTCAATTCTTGAGGTAAGCCAAACCCGGAAATCATCTTCATTCTCGAACGCCTTCGCTCCTTTTTCGAATATCCGAAGCAAATTGACTAGATGGTCTTTAAAGTGAATGCCGATGTCTTCTTTTTTATATTCTCTGTAAAGGCTCGCCTGACTCGTACCCAGCACTTCCTCCAACGTAACTTCATAGCCCCTCAAATACTCAGCGGCCCCCTTCAATTTCCCTCCGTCAATAACCAATTGATCTAGCTTATAGCTGGGAACTGATGATACCTTTTCTAATAAGCCTCTAAAAAAATCGCTGCCCTGCAGCGGCATTATTTGCCTCCCGGGCGCACCCCGTTTTTCCGAAATCATCTTGTTAACTTTTTTTCTCAAAAGATACGAGTTTTTTATCAAAACGGAGAGGGGCAAAAGTAAGTTCTGAAGAACCGCCGACAAACGTTATTTACTTAGCTCAACCAATATAACCTCGTTGCCATAAAGATCGAGAAAATGCAGGAAAGAATAGCTGGCATCGAAAACCGGCTCCACCTTTATGCGCACACTTTTGGCTTTCAGGTTTTCATACGCCTCCCGTAGCGATGAAGTGTAGATAACCATGGCAGGCTGCCCCAGGGTTTGCCTGCCCACATGGGCCTCTTCCTCCGCACCTTCGGCCTTCAGCAGCCAAATGCCGGCCTTGTCTCCCTTTTGAAAGCCAATGTGCAAGTACCGCTGCCCATTGGCAAGGGTTTGATCGTACAGCTTAATACATCCCAAGGCCTGACTATAAAAGTCAAAGGCTTGGTCGTAGTCTTTCACCAGAAGGACAATTCTCCCGAAGTGATTGGTCATTCGCAAGGTTGTTTAAATGCCAATGGCTTGCGATTTACAAGCCATTGGGTGGTATTACAGAAAATTCAAGTCCTTTATACGCTCTGCCCCTTACTCTCCTTCACCGCAAAGTCAACCGCCCTGGCAGTTAAGGCCATGTAAGTGAGCGAAGGATTTTGTGTGCTTGTGCTGGTCATGCAGGCGCCATCGGTTACAAACACATTCTTGGCAAGGTGCATGCGGTTCCATTTGTCGAGCAGCGAGGTTTTGGGGTCTTTGCCCATGCGCACACCGCCCATTTCGTGGATGTCGAGCCCGGGCGCTTGCTTCGAATCATTGCTGCGGATGTTTGTAAACCCGGCCGACTCAAACATCTCGGTCATCTGGGCAATGTAGTCGGCCGTCATCTTCTCGTCGTTGTCGTCGTAGTCTACCTTTATACTGGCGAGTGGTATACCCCACTCGTCCTTTTGGTTGGGGTCCAGCGCCCAATAGTTGCTTTCCTTAGGTATGGTTTCGCCCATCATGTGAGAGCCCACCCGCCAGGTACCCCACTGCGGATTTAGCAGGTTGTCCTTCAGCGAATTGCCCACGCCATCGTAGTCGCGGTCTACCGACCTGCCTGCACTGAAGCCGGCGGCATATCCTCTAAGGAAGTCGGTTTCCTGCTTGTATACGTTGCGGAAACGAGGGAAATACCCGCTGGTAGGCCTTCGGCCCACGGTGGTGTTATCAGCAAAGCCATCGTACTCAGCCGAAACCCTCGCCCGGTAGTTGTGGAAAGCTGCGTATTTGCCCAGCAGGCCGTTGTCGTTGCCGAGGCCATTTGGGAAGCGGCCCGAAGTGGAATTGAGCAGAATGATGTTGGTATTGATGGCGCCGGCGTTTACAAAAACAATGTCGGCAAAATACTCGATCATTTCCTTGCTGTTGGCGTCTAACACTCTTACACCAGTTACTTTTTCCAGCTTATCGTCGTAAATGAGCGAGTGAACCACCGAATGCGGCCGCAACGTGGCGTTGCCGGTTTTCAGTGCCCAGGGTATGGTAGACGAGTTGCTGTTGAAGTAGCCACCAAACGGACAGCCCCGCTGGCAGAGGGTGCGGTTCATGCACTGCCCCCGGCCCTGCTCCAGGTGAATGGCCTGCGGCTGCGACAGGTGCGCACACCGGGCCGAGATAACATTGCGGCCTTTGTACTTCGACTCCACATGCTGCTTGAAATAGCTCTCCACACAGTTGAGGTCGTAGCCAGGCAAAAATTCGCCATCGGGAAGGTTGTCCAGCCCGTCTTTAAAGCCGGCGATACCCACAAACGTTTCTACATAGCTATACCAGGGTGCGAGGTCTTTGTACCGGATAGGCCAGTCTACCGCGAAGCCGTCACGTGCCGGGCCTTCAAAGTCGAAGTCGCTCCACCGCTGAGTTTGGCGTGCCCACATTATCGACTTGCCACCCACCTGGTAGCCGCGGATCCAATCAAAAGGCTTCTCCTGCACATAAGGATGTTCTTTGTCTTTTACAAAGAAATGCGCAGCATCTTCCCTGAAGGCATAGCACCTGCTAATGACAGGGTTTTCCTCCACCACTTTGGCGGGCATTTGCCCCCGGTGGGTAAATTCCCACGGCATCATGTTGGTGGTGGGGTAGTCTACATTGTGCTTTACATCGCGGCCCCGCTCAAGGATAAGCGTTTTCAGTCCTTTGTCAGCCAGCTCTTTGGCTGCCCATCCACCGCTCATACCCGAGCCGATAACGATGGCGTCGAAGGTGTTTTGCTGCTTGCTGTCTATATTAAAATTTGCCATTACATTACAATTAAACCGTCGGTAGAAACGCAAGCCTGGTACGGACCGGGAACATGCTTATAGGGGAATTTTTCGGTAAGAAAATATTGAGACGACATATAGCCCTGGATGCTGAATCGCTTGGTAAGTGCCACAAACGCCTTTACATCTTTAAGCGGTTTGGTTGCTTCGGCCGTTTCTGTTCCGCTTTCCTCCATCGTCAGAATACCAGTCAATACCTTCTCTTTGTATTCCTGGTCTCCTCGTGAAAAGGATTTGTCGAAATGTTTTTTCACAAAAGCCTCAAATTGGTTTAACCCGCTTACGAACGTATCCTGATCGGCCTTTTTCACGCAGTCGTCTACCATTACCAGTACGAATTTGTAAATATCGAGCTCGGTGGCCCCGGGTATCTCACCCGACGGGATAATAGCTTCCACTATCTTTGCCAGTAGGTCTTGCTGGCCGGCATCCAGCTGTAAATTGTTGAGGGCCATGGCTACCCTTTCCGGCCCGAAGTTGCAGGAAGGGAGAAGGGCCACGCCCCCGGCAAACAAGGCTGCTTGTTTTAGGGCTGTTCGTCTGTTCATAATGTAGTTTGATTCTGCTTAAAAGAAAGCGACCCTTAATTAAGCTATTACTTTTGAAAGAAGCGCTGTGCAAAACAAACTTTTACATAAATGAATACATGTGCAAGAGCAAATCAGGGTGCGCTGTTTCGCCGATAGGCGAATAACGGTTTGTTTGTTAAGCCGAAAATAAGCGAGCCGTTGACATCTATTACGCTTCTCACATCGCCCTGCAGTAGGAAGCCAGAGGCAGCTTGCGGGACATAGCTAAAGCCGCCCCTGCCATCTCCTTTCAGCAATACGCCGAGGTTGGCATCAAATTTCCCCACTCTTATTTTGCTGTGGCTATTATTGCCGCAGAGGAGCACGTCTTTCTTACCGTCGCTGTCATAGTCCAGCAGCGTGATAGTATACACCGGCGAATATTGCACCTGCAAGGGCAAGTCGCTGGTTTTGTACTTGCCGGTGCCCGTGCTGTAGAAAAAGGTGGTTTCCATGTGATTCGCCTGAAGGTAACCGGCTCCGGCTAGCACCTCGTCCTCAAAAATGTCGTTTAAAGTGGCTCCGGCGTAGCTTTTATAGTTGGTAAACCGGCGACGCAGGTAGCTTAGCTGGTCGAGCAGTTCATCTCTTGTAGCGTGCGGAAAGCTCTTGCCTTGCACAAACGAGCAAAAGATTGGGTCAACCGAGCCGTTGCGGTCGAAGTCCGCGAAATACATTTCGGCAGGTTCAGCCTCAGAAACCCTTATTTGTGTATTTAGCCCGAGGTTCCCCACGAGCAAATCCGGCAGCTTGTCGCCATTTAGGTCTTCCACCGCCACCGTATTCCACCAGCCCGTGTACTCCTTATCGAAAAAGTCGCTCGTTTTATTCTCCAGCCGGCCGCCGTTATTTACATATACACTTACAGGCATCCATTCTCCCACTACCACCAGGTCTTCCTTTTCATCAGCGTTCACGTCTGCCCATACGGCGGCCGTCACCATGCCAACTTGCTGCAGTTCAGGCGCCCGGCTGGTTGTCTCGTCAGTAAAAGTACCGTTACCATTGTTAACCAGGAGAAAGCTGGAAGGCGTTTCCGGGTACCGGCCGGGTACTACCCTGCCGCCGACGAAAATATCCGGAAACCCGTCGGCATTTATATCGGCTACCGCCACACAACTTTTGCTTGTGAGCATTTTCGGTAATGCTTCGGCCTTTTTTATGAAGTTGCCGTTACCGTCGTTCAGGTACAGCCTGTCTTGCAGCAGCGGGTCGTCGGCAGTAAATTGATGATAGCCACCACTGGCAACGTAGAGGTCCGCATAGCCGTCGCCATTGGCATCAAAAAAAACCGCATCGGCGTCGTGGCTGCCGGCGTCATATTCAAACGAAGCCACCATCTTTTGGCTGAAACTGCCATTGGGCTGCTGAATAAAAAGCGCTGCAGCCTGCCCTGCCGCTCCGCCTGCAAAAATATCCTCAAGGCCGTCGTTGTTTACGTCTCCTTTTACCAGACAAGGGCCGGTAAACGACAGCTGATTGATGAGTAGCGTCTGCTTTTTAAAATCGTTGATGTTCGAAGCAGGGTCGGTGCGGACAATCGGAGAAGGAATCTCCGCAAAGGCTGGCTTCACCCTTACTTTGCTCTCTTCCAGATTTGCTGCTTCAATTTCGGAAAGCACCAGCACCTGGTTTGCGGCCACGTTGGTAAGTACCTGCTGCTTACCGCTCGGCCATTTTACGCGGAGGGTGTCAACTTTAGTCGCTTTTCCCAACCCAAATTGCAGCACAGGCGAAACCGACGAAAGGTATCCGCGGGCCGGTTGCTGCTCAAGTGCCTGCGTGTTTTCTTTAATACTAACTGCCACCCTGGCCCCTATGCCCTGTGTATTCTTCCCCTCTCCCTGCAGCTTCACCTGCAGGTAGTGGTGCTCCCGCCGCTTATCGGCCCGGTTCTGGAAAACAAATGCAGGCTGATTGATATTATTCACCACCAAATCAAGGTCGCCGTCGTTGTCGAGGTCGGCATAGGCCGCACCGTTGCTGTTAGATACATAGTCGACGCCCCAGGTTTTTGTGTGGTCGGCAAATTGGAGACCACCCTGGTTGGAGTAAAGGTAGTTGACCACATTGGACGCCGGCATCTGACTAATTAGTTCCAGCACATCGTCCCGCTTCAGCCTGCCTTTCTTCTCCACGAAATCCTCCATGTATTTTATGAAATCGAGGTTTGTATAGTCGCGCAGGTAACCATTGGTTACATACAGGTCCTTCCACCCGTTATTGTCAAAGTCCGCCAGCAAAGCAGCCCAGCTCCAATCGGTATTGGAAATACCCGCCAGCTGCCCTATTTCACTGAAAACCGGAGTGTTTCCGCCGCCGGTGCCTGTGTTCAACTGAAGCATATTGCGCATGTACTGGTAGTGAAAACCCGACCGGAGATTTAGGTCGAATTTGGCGTAGTTGTCGGGAGCGAGCAGTAGCTTCTGCCGGTAGTTGTCTTCGGGCAGCATGTCAAGTGTTACCACATCGAGCCAACCGTCGTTGTTAATGTCTGCCACGTCGTTGCCCATCGAAAACTGGCTGTTGTGGCCAAGAGCGTGCCCCAAGTGATCGGTGAAAGTGCCGTCGCCATTGTTGATGTATAAGTAGTCGGGCACCGCATAGTCGTTGGAGATATAGAAGTCGGGCCAGCCGTCGTTGTTGAGATCGGCTATTCCCAAACCCAGCCCGTAGGTCAGGGCTGAGCTGCTGATACCGGCTTTTACAGTATTATCGACAAAGCGACCATTCGTATTTTTGTAGAGGCGCACGCCCCGCAGGTCATCATCTTTTTTGAGGATTTCGGCCGTGCTTACTTCGTTCAGCACCGGCATTGCGTTGGGGTTGTGGTTGAGCAATACGGCGTCCAGGTCTCCATCCCGGTCGTAGTCAAAAAAGTAGGCCTGGTTGCTGAAAGCCATGCTGGCCAATCCATATTCTTCCGCCCTTTCGCTGAACCGCGGAATGTTGTTTTCATCATTGCCTTCGTTGATAAACAACTGGTTGGCCCTTTTGGGGTCTGGCAGCGCACCTGAATAACATACGTACAGGTCCAGACGTCCGTCGCCATTCACATCTGCGGCCGTTACGCCGGTTTTCCACGGGCCGGGGCGGCCCACCACACCTGCTTGCAATGTAATGTCTTTGAATTGAAAGTTGCCCTGGTTCAGGTACAACTTGTTTTCTCCCATATTGGAGGTGAAATAGAGATCGATGAGGCCGTCGCCGTTCATGTCGCCCGCTGCTACACCTCCACCATTGTAGAAGTACTCGTACATGAGAATGTTGGTGTTGGGACCTTCGGTGAGCGTATTGCTGAACGTGATGTTTGTTTTGGAAGGGGGAAGCAACTCAAACAGCGGTTGTACAGCCTCAGCGGGCTTTTGAGCTGTCGGTACCTCGCTGCAGCTACAGACCAGCAGCGCCAGAAGAAGAAAATTACCAAATACTGCTTTTTGTGTACCCATACCAGCGAATTAGGTTGAAAAGGAAAACCCGCACCGCAATGCGGCGCAGGCTTTCTTAAACTACATTAAAATTAATATCCCGGATTCTGAATTAGCTGATCGTTTCTGTTCATTTCGTCCCTGTGGATGGGCAGGAAATACATTTTATCCAGCCACAACCGATTCTCAATCCCAGGATCAATTTCCAGAGGAGTGTAGATGTAATCGTAATTGTCGCGGTTGTATTGGTAAAGGGTGACGTTCGCCCCTGGTTTGAGTGTAGCGGTAATTTCAATCCGTCCGGCTTTTTGTCCAAGCGTTTCCTCCGCTATCATCCACCTCCGGGCATCGTGGTAGCGCTGCTCCTCAAACACCATCTCTATTCTGCGCTCATTTCTGTACCGCTCCATCAGCGCATCACCCGACTCAGTTATTTCCGGCATACCGGCCCTAAACCTGATTTTATTGAGCCACTCTCTTGCTTCGTCTTCAGCTCCCAGCTCTATGTTCGCTTCCACATAGTTGAGAATAGCCTCGGTATACCTGAAAAACGGCCACGGTATCTGCTGCCAGGTATTTTGGTCAACAATACCAGGATTAGGGTCTATAAACTTGCGCACATAGTATCCTGTGCGGGTGCCATTCCAGTCTTCCACGGAGCTTTGGCGGGTGTCAAGTCCGAAATGAGTGGTTGTATTTCCACTTTCGTCCAAAACTTCATATTGCCCGGTTTGTATCTGGTTGGCAGGGTCGCGGCTAGCCACGTCGGCCGTACGGGGCTTCCACCCGGCACCATCGTACAGGATGGTGGCATAAAACCGCGGATCCCTATTGGCGTACGGCTCCTCAACATGTGCCGGATTGTTCCAATCGAACGAAGAACCATCCATCATCTCATAGTCGTCTACCAGGTTCTGGATTGGTGTGTTCCCGGCCCAGTTGTGATAACCATTGGGGCCATTGAATAAGCCCTGCCTGCCTCCATTTTCAGCTTTTGCGTTGATAAAGTACCGGGCAAAGATCAACTCATTTTCGCCACCGCTCTGTGCAAGGGCCATGTTCATGTAGTTGGCCGTACCTTCCGCTGGCGAAACGGGTGCAGTGAGGTTGGTTTGGTAACCGTAAGTGGTGAGGTCGAGCACTGCCTTGGCGGCATCTCTTGCTCTTTCCCACCGCTGGGTGCGGTCGCCACTAACGTAGCCAATAAGCTCCGGGTTTGGAAAGCTAGCGATAACGGTAGAGTTGGCGCTCGCTGTAGGAATATCGCGCAAATCGCTGGCGGCATATAACAGAATGCGTGATTTTAAAGCCAACGCGGCGGCGGCGGTAGCCCTGCCCGTGGCGAGCGTTTTTCCTTCGAGCAAGGCAGCAGCTTCGTCACAGTCTGCCACTATAAACTCCACGCATTCGTCGAAAGTATCCCTGGCAATGGTGTAGTCCGCCTCGCCCAGCTCATAAGGCCGGTCGATTAAAGGAGCTGAACCATAGTACCGCACCAGCTGGTGGTAGTAGTATGCACGCATAAACAACGCTTCTCCCATTAGCCTTTCCACTATACCATTGGTGTTGTCAAACTGCGGGTTCTCGAGGTTTTTAATGGCCAGGTTACAAGCACGTATCCTGCTGTACATATTAGACCAGTTGATGGTGTTGTTCACCCACCCGATGTCGGCAGGGTTAGACCGTGCCTCCGTGATGGTATTAATCCCCCGGCCGGGATGCGTAAATATCGACTCGTCGGTGAGTGATGCGAGCATCTGCTCATCAAAGCCGCCATTGCCGAGGCCGCTATAGATATCTGTTACAAAAGCTTCCGCCAAACCCGCATCAGTCCATACGTCCGATTCCGGTACTTCGGTCAGGGGTTTGGTATTCAGAAAATCGTCATTACACCCCGTTACAAACACGAATGCAGTAATGACCAATAAGGAAAATATATTTATTCTGTTCATAATATTCTCTTTGTGGGTTATTAAAAGGTCGCGGTTAACCCGGCGTTGATAATCCGCGCCTGGGGATAGTACTGACCATTCGTTTGGATATTTTCCGGATCGTAAACCTTCAGCTTATCAACCGTAAACAGGTTGAGGCCGTTTACATACACCCGCAGGTTGCTGAATCCGACTCTCTGGCCCAACGAAGCTGGAATGGAGTATCCCAATTCGAAATTTTTCAGCCTGATGTAGTCGGTGCTCCGCAACCAATAGGTATTACCTCCGGAAAAGTATTGATTGGCTCGGTCGGCAATCCGTGGGTGTTCGCTGCTTGGATTGTCTACTGTCCACCGGTTTTCATATATATCGAGCAGATAATTGCCTATGCTGCCCATTTCGCCGGTTCCCACGTATACCTGTGCACCAGCGGCGCCCTGCAGGAGAATAGCGAGATCGAAATTGCGGTATTGCGCACTCATGTTGAGGCCACCCTGGAATGTCGGAATGTCATTCCTATCGTTCCTTACCCTGTCGTCGGGTGTTATTGCCCCATCACCGTCGTGATCTTTATACTTCATGTCGCCCGGGCGGATGGTGTTGGTAATGGCACTATAGTCCAGCGTATTTGCATCAATGTCCTGCTGGTCGCGGAATACACCGTCGTAGATATAAGCCTGGTAGGTGTACATTGGCCTTCCCGTCGTCCGCTGCCACTCGGGCGCTCCCGGTGCTTCATCCCAGAAGAGTACCTTGTTTTTGGCATAACCTCCGTTTGCCGCTATTTTATAGGTTACCTCACCGGCGTGGCCGTTATAACCTACTGAAAAGTCAAATCCGCGGTTGGCTACCTCACCAATGTTCTGTGGAGGAAGCGTCATACCGGTGCTTTGTGGCACCGAGCCATACTTCGGCCACAAAATGTTCGTACGCTTATTATAAAAGGCATCTACTTCGAAGAAAACACGGCCTTGCAGGGTAGAACCTTCTATTCCCACGTTGGAATTGTTCGACACCTCCCAGGTGATTGTGGGATTGGGCACGCCTGTTTCGTAAATAGTACCTATTTCCTGTCCGCCAATAATATAGCTCCTGAAGGCGTTGGTTGAAAGGTATTTGTACTCCTGCAAAGGACCGTCGGGTCCGAGGGTTATGTTATCATTACCCATTTGGCCCCATGAGCCGCGAATCTTAAAGTAGTCGATGAAGTTCACGCTATTTTTCCAGAACGATTCTTCTGAAAGCTGCCATCCTACCATGATGCCCGGGAAAAATCCATAGCGTGTTTCTTCGGGAAACATATAGGAACCATCGTTTCTCCAGAGGAATTCGGCGAGGTACTTCTCTTTGTAGTTGTACGCCACCCGTCCGAAGTAGTTCAAGCGAGCTCTTTCCCAGGCGCCGCCGCTGTTGTTGCGCTCGGCATTGCCTCCGGCGTTGATCTGGTCTACAATAGGCGATACAAAATATCTGCGGAAGGCACCAAAGTTGGCAAACTCGATAGTCTCACGATTAGTACCTGCCAGGAAGTTGATTGAGTGGTCGCCAATTGCTTTTTCGTAGGTGAGCATGGTTCCCAGCAAAACA
Source organism: uncultured Imperialibacter sp. (assembly GCA_965651695.1). Lineage (GTDB taxonomy): Bacteria > Bacteroidota > Bacteroidia > Cytophagales > Cyclobacteriaceae > Imperialibacter. Next base: position 15,540 of record CBFGTI010000007.1, read on the forward strand.
TTGAGCTGGTCTTCATTGCCCAGGTTGAGTCGCGGTTCGGCAGGACCTCTTTTGCCAGGCACTACCACGGGGGTTACGCCATCGGCTTCGTACTCTCCCTGGAAGGTGTACAAAAACCAGGGAGTTTCCCATCTCTTGGTATTGCGAAGGTACTTGTCGACTGAGGCAGTACCTATTAGTTTCAATCCCTCTACCCAAGGGTTGGAAATTTCAACCTGGCCGTTGGACTGGAAATAGTAGCGTGTATCCCTGTCGTAGCCGGTTTGATTAGTGGTAATTACCACAGGGTTATGTCCGTTTTCGATGTCAGGACCCGGCAGCCCGTTGGGCCAGTAAGCAGGCGAAGTGGGAATGCCCCTCATTTGCATACGGAAAATTGCACCAGCTCCCACAGTCGGGAAAAAGCGGTTTTCCTGACGGCCTAAAATACCTACCGTTGTTTTAATATACTTGTTTACGTCAGCATCAAGGTTTATCCTCAGGTCGTATTGCTTATACCCGGTGGCGGCATCCTTGTAGTAAGCATCCTGATTTTGGTAGCCCAGCGAGGTCATGTACTTAAAGTTATCGGTACCGCCATTGAGCTGGAGGTTGTGGCGCGACTGCGGCGACCATGTTTTCAACGTGGCGTCGTACCAGTCGGTATTGGGGTGAAACCAGGGGTCGGATCCGTCTCTGAAAAGCTGGAAATCCTCCGGAGAGTAAGGTGCGCTCACCACCGACCCGTTGGGGCGGGTGTAGCTGCCGGTTTCGCGGAAGGCATCAGTGGCGTCGGACCATTCGGCTACCGGCAAATTGTAGATCTCGAGGTCGTTTCGCATCTCCGCAAACTGCGTAGCATTGGCGAGCTTGGGTATTACGGTGGGTTGTGCAAACCCCTGGTTGAAAGAGTACGAAAGCTCCGGCTTTCCTGTTTGGCCACGTTTGGTGGTAATGAGAATCACTCCATTTGCAGCCCTGGCACCATATATGGCCGCCGAGGCATCTTTCAGCACCGAAATGCTCTCGATATCTGCGGGGTTTAAGCGCTCCAAACCTCCCTGCCTCGCAGGAATTCCATCTATTACTATCAGGGCTGTGTTGTTACCGAGAGTGTTTGATCCGCGGATACGGATTCCGGAGCCATCGTAGCCGGGCTCACCGCTTCTGTTCACGGCAATTACACCGGGCATACGTCCGGCGATTGAGTTGGACAGGTTAACAGACGGCGACTGCACCAGCTCTTTACCCTTTACGGTGGCAACTGACCCTGTTACGGTCACCTTCTTTTGGGCACCATAACCAACCACCACGATCTCTTCAAGAGACTTTACATCGGGTTGCATGCTAATGGTAAAACTGGTTTGATTGCCCACTGCAACCTCTTGTGGCGTGTAGCCTATGAACGAAAAGACCAATACGCTATTGGCATCTTCTACGCTCATGGCAAACTTGCCTCCACCATCTGTAGTAGTGCCGTTGGCTGTTCCTTTCTCAATCACGTTTACCCCTGGCAGCGGCTCGTTGAATTCGTCGGTAACCGTGCCCGACACCTGAATCGCATAACGTTCTTCCTCTTTGGGTTCAGAACCTTTTCTCGGAGGTTCGGTCTTATTGAGAATAATATAGTTGCCTTCTACCTCGTAGGTTACTTCCAGCGGCCCAAACAGCAAGTCGAGCACATGCGTAAGTTTGGCATTTCTGAATTCAACCGTCACCTTTTTATTCAGAGGTAAAATTCTTGGGTTGAAAGAAAACTTAATGTCTGCGGTTTTTTCCAGCTCCGTTAAAACTCCACGAAGCCTCTCACTTTCAGCGTTAAAGGAAATAGTCTTATCCAATACTTCCTGCCCATAGGTATTTTCGGTGGAGGCGAGCACCAACCCGGAAAACCCTACTGACAACACGATCTGGAAAAACGTAACTTTCATAATAATAGCCAACCTCCGGTTGACGATAGGTATGTGTTTTTTCATAAGTTTGTGTAGGTTTTGTTCAAAAAGATTTGCAAAGCCACCCTTTCATACTACACCTGATTCCACTCTAGAATAGTATGCAAGGGGGAACCGGTGGTGCCATCCCGGCATCATCGGTTTATTTTTTATCAGGTTGCCTTCATCCGCATATTTCGTTTACTGTTTTGGTTCAGAGATACAATTATGCCCGGTGGCTCAGCAACCTTTGCTGCTAACCACTATTTTGGCGTCTATAAGTTCATAGGATGCACCTATTGTTCTGCATATAATTTTTAGCTTTTCGTAGAGTGTTTCTTTTCCCAGCGGAACCGTTATGAAACAATTCTTCATTACCTCCTCGTCAAAGAGAATTTCAACACCATACGACTCTTCCAGAATACTGAACACCTCGTGTACGGGTGTGTTGTCGAATTTAAAATTGTATTGGTGCGCTTTTACAGTTATTATCTCAGGCGCTATTACCAGGGTTTTATTGAAGGAGTCTTCCTTTCTCAGGTAAACTACCTGCTGGTTTGGAGTGAGTATGACACCATTTACGTTGGTATTGGCATCGGCAACCTTTTGAGATTCCTTTGAAGAAAAGACCGATACCTTGCCCTCTTTAACAGAAACTACTATATCTTTTTCGTTGTCGTAGGCCTTCACCCTGAAGCTTGTACCCAGCACCTTAGTCACAATTTCGTTGGTGTACACAAGGAAGGGCTGCTGAGGATTTTTAGAGATGTCGAAAAAAGCCTCGCCCACCAAATGCACCTCCCGTGCGGTATCGCTGCGGTAGTCTTGGCGGTATTTTAACACACTCTGGTCTTCAAGCATCACAGAACTTCCGTCGCTTAACCTGATATTGGCAGGCTTGCCGGTATTGTTCGCATACTCAATAAACCTATTGTTGTCTCCGTAAGCCACTGCTTGTGCGGGGCCTGAAGTAATCGCCTGCGGATCGTGTTGAAGCCACCAGCTACCGGCAATCACCAGCATTAGCGCCACAGATGCAGCGATGGCCCACCCATATTTCCAGCCGGCATCTGAGGCCCCCTTCGTTTCTTCATCCTGTATGGTGGTCTCAATATTATTCCAGATTTTGTCCAACTGAGTTTTCGGTGGTATCTGGTTAAGGTTGCGGATTTTGAGAATAAGTGCCCTGGCACTGTCTATTTTCATTTTCAAGTCAGGATCGGACTGCCTGAGAGATTCCCAAAAATTTTCTGTCTTCTTATCTCCTTCAATCACCCATTTTATAAAAAGGTCGTCGGAAGCCAGGTCTTCAATATCAAAATTTTGATAGTCCATCAAATTGCATTTAAAAAAACACTCAGCTACTAATGCACAGATTTGCCTGCTTTATCCCATCGGATGAGAAAAAAATTTTACAAGCAGTGTAAAACGCCTGGCCAGGATGGTTAGCGGCGAAAAACCGATGCAGATCAGCCGTGGCTTTTTATGGTATCAGCAATGTCGGGGGCGGACAGATGCGAAACTTGCCAGACAGAAAGCTTATCCAGAATTGTTAATTGAAGTGGATGAAGGCCTCCTTCATGTTTTCCTTGAGGTTTTTGAGGCCTGCATACAAAGTTTTGCAAGCCGAATTATAGGAAATACCCATGATTGCGGCTATCTCGTCGTTGGTAAAGTCGTGGAGATAGCGGAGGTTAATTGCCTCCTGCTGCCGGGGCGGGAGTTTACCCAAAACCTCCATCAGTTGCCGGGTCTGCAAAAATTCGGCCTCAATCTGAATAATGAAATGTTCGCGCGACTCTGTTTGTAAAACAGCCGTGCTGCTATCAAGCGAATTCATGGTGGCACCGTTGCTCAGGTTGCGGTAAATTTTTAACCGCAGCGCCTTAAAGAGGTAGAATTTTATAGAATTTGTACTACTCAGCCGCTCACGGCTCTTCCACAGTTCAACGAAAAGGTCCTGAATACTATCTTCTATCAACTCGACATCTGACGTGATTTTATGTCCGTAGCTGATAAGGACCGGCGCATAATTTTTGTAGATCTCAGCGAACGAAGCTCTATCTCCGCTTTTGAATCTTTCCCAGATAAAATGATCGGCATTGTTGGCGGGCATGGCTGAGGTAGTAGCTAGTTTGGTTCGAAAAATGTAATTTAAATTAATCTGAATCGCAATCGTTTGTTAACTTTTTGCTCATTCGATTGCACATTTAATCAAAAAACAGTCACTCTTGGTTAAATAATTATCAGCCCACCACCCATCACGGAAACCTTTCCGATCCGCATCCGTCATTAACCACAGTTCAAAAACTCAAAACATAAAACATGAAATATTTTTTAGGATTACCAGTGCTTTTCATCTGGTTTTCAGGTTATTCTTTTTCAGCTCCCGTACAAGACCTCACACAGACTGTTAAAGGACAAATAGTAGACGTTCAGTCGCTTTCGCCCATCCCCGGTGCCACTGTATTGATCAGCACTACCGACCCTGTGAAAGGTGCTGTGACCGATGTGGATGGCTATTTTAAGATCGAGAAAGTGCCTGTAGGCAGACACACAATCCAGGTTAGCTTTGTTGGCTACGAAAACAAGGTAATCCCCGAGGTGCTGGTAGGATCCGGCAAGGAAGTGGTGCTGAACGTGCAGCTTTCGGAGTCGCTGATAGAAATGGAAGAGGTGATTATTTCTGCGGCCAGCCAGGACAAGGGCACTCCGCTCAACGAATTTGCAACCGTAAGTGCCAAATCGATTAACGTAGAAGAAACCAGCCGCTATGCAGCCACTTTCGACGATCCCGCACGAGCCGCATTGTCGTTTGCCGGTGTAAGAGGTGGTGGCGACGACATTACCAACGAAATCGTAATACGCGGCAACTCTCCCCGCGGCCTCTTGTGGCGTGTTGAAGGTGTGGAGGTGCCCAACCCCAACCATTTTTCGGAAGAAGGATCTTCAGCCGGCGGCATCAGCATTCTTAGCAACAATATGCTGGCCAACTCAGATTTTTATACCGGCGCATTCCCGGCGCAATATGGCAACGCACTTAGCGGCGTGTTCGACATCAACCTGAGGAAAGGCAATACCGACAAGCGGGAGTATTCTTTTCAGGCCGGACTTATCGGCCTGGCTGCCGCTGCCGAAGGCCCGTTGAAGAAAAACAGCAAAGCATCGTATCTTATCAACTACCGTTATTCCACACTCTCTCTTTTAAATGAGTTAAAACTGCTTCCTATTTTTGGGGAAGAAGAAATTGTTTTTCAGGACCTCGCCTTTAAATTTCATCTACCGACTCAAAAGGCTGGCGCATTCTCTTTTTGGGGCATGGGCGGCCTCAGCCGGCAAACCGAAACAGCCAACCCTGAGAACAACTATTACTTCAACGACAACTTCCGGTCGGACATGGGCGTAACCGGACTGTCTCATGTATATTTTTTGAATGGTGACACCTTTATAGAAACCAAGCTAACGGCTGCCAGGGGACTAACAGGGTTTGACAGCGACTCGCTTAAGCTGCAGGTATATAACAAGGAGCATTTCATTAAACAGGATTACAGGCTGTCGGTTATGCTCAACCAGAAATTCAATGCCCGCCATACGCTCAGATCGGGCGTCATTGCCAGTTCGCTGGGTTACGACCTGCTTTCGAGCTACTATAACAATATTGAAAACGAAACTTACACCGGGTTAGACGCCAGGGGAAGCATGCTGTTTCTGCAGGGGTTTTCGCAGTGGCAATACCGGGCCACCGAAGATCTTACTATTAATACCGGCTTCCACTATTCTCATCTGTTTCTGGAAAACCAGCTTGCCTTTGAGCCCCGTCTCGGCATGAAATGGACTATAGCGCCGGGCTCTTCCATCAACGCCGGTGCAGGGCTGCACAACAGGCTGGAGTCTGCCTCGCTGTATCTTACAAAGCGACAGCTCGAAGACGGCTCCTGGGTGCAGGAAAACAAAGACCTTGAGTTGACCAGGGCAGCCCATTTTGTGGTGGGTTATGAAAAACAAATTGGCGAAAGCGTGCGATTCAAAACGGAGGCATACTACCAGTACCTGTACAATGTGCCTATTGCTACGGTCGATAACCCGGGCGAATGGGCGCCTACCTTTAGCACAATCAACGCAAAGATGGGCTTTACCGACCAGCCGCTTGTGAACGAGGGCACAGGAAAAAACTACGGGCTGGAATTTACACTTGAGAAGTTTCTCACCCGCGGCTTCTACTATACTGCCACGGCTTCAGTTTATCAGTCGAAATATACCGCTGCCGATGGCATAGAGCGCAACACCCGCTTCAACGGCAACTTTACCGGAAACCTGATAGCGGGGAAAGAGTTTAAGGTAGGTCGGTCCAAAAACAACCTTCTCGGCGTCAATACCCGCGTAATTTACGCCGGAGGAAACCGCAAAATACCGATCGACCTGGCGCGGAGTATGGCAGAGGACCGCACAGTTTTAGACTTCCCGCGAGCCTATGAGCAGCGGCTGCCCGACTATGCCCGGCTCGACGTAGGTGTGAGCTTCCGACGGAATAAAGCGCGACTCTCGTCGGTAGTTGCACTTAATATCCAGAATGTAACCGCCCGCTACAACGTATATGGCGAGTACTTCAACACCCAGCTCGATAAAGTTGATACATACGAACAGCTGGGCTTTCTGCCTAATTTGAGCTATCGGGTGGAGTTTTGAGACCGGCGGAAAGACCGTTAACGCTGCTATGCAAAGGGTTCTGGCAGACCCCTTGCATGGCAGCAATTTTCAAGTAACCTAATCCTCGCCAAGGCACAATACGAAACATCTGCACCCTTTCCAAGGGAAATTTCTCGCCATCCCTCCAAATCTGGGCCCTGCCCTCTCGAAAAATCCCTTACTTTACTTCTCAAAGAACCTAACCATGAAGAACCTCCTAACTGAAGTTCGCTGGGGTATAATTGGCGTCGGCGATGTGTGCGAGGTAAAAAGTGGCCCCGCCTTCGGCAAGGTCGCACACTCAAAGCTGGTAGCGGTAATGCGGCGTGACGCGGCCAAAGCACAAGACTACGCCCACCGACATGGCGTACCCCGCTGGTATGCTGATGCCCGGCGGCTGATCAACGATCCCGATGTAAATGCCATTTACATAGCTACCCCTCCCGGCTCACATGCCGAATACACTTTTATGGCCGCACAGGCCGGCAAACCTGTGTACGTAGAAAAACCCATGGCCCGCACTCACGCCGAGTGCCTCGCCATGGTAGAAGCCTGTGAGAAAGCCGGTGTGCCTCTGTTTGTGGCCTACTACCGGCGCATGCTGCCCAATTTTCTCAAAATAAAGTCGCTGCTGGAAGCGGGTGCTATTGGCGATGTGCGCTACGTGAATGTGAAGCTGAACAAAACGCTGCGGCCCGATATAGTGGGTGCAAGCGGGCAGGCCGACAACTGGCGAATTTTCCCCGACGTAGCGGGTGGCGGTTACTTTTACGACCTCGCCTGCCATCAGCTCGACATCCTTGATTTTCTTTTCGGCCCCATTAAAGAGGCACATGGATTTGCTGCTAACCAGGCAGGCCTCTACCCTGCCGAGGATATAGTAACCGGATCGTTTTTATTTGAATCCGGTGTGGTTGGGCAAGGCACCTGGTGTTTCTCCACCTCCGGAGTTTCTGATGAAGAAGTAACCACTATTGTAGGTAGCAAAGGGCAAATCTCCTTCCCTTACTTCGGCGATCACTCTGTTACGCTGGAGGTGGAAGGCAAGCCAAAAGAACGGCTCACCTTCGACATCCCGAAGCACATCCAGCAGCCGCTCATTCAAACCATAGTAGACGAGCTACTCGGTAAAGGTCAATGCCCCAGCACGGGCGTTTCCGGCGCCAGAACCAACTTGGTAATGGGGCAGCTGTGCAGGAGGGTGGATGGGTGAGGATGAGATTGAATCAGGAACAAGAAAAAACTTGAGAAAATGAAATTGGATGAACTAAAAAACTTGGTTGCTAACTACTCGAAAGCTGAAAGCGACTACGTAATACTTCAGCTATACAAACTCGTACCCAAAGGCAAACGTGACGAATACGACATCGACGATTTGCTTCAAAAGCCAAAAGCACACATTGCAGGCACTCAGAAGCCCGTTAAAAAAGACACCTCGGTTTCGCTGGAAGACTTGGATGCGGAAACAACACAGTTTTTAAAAGACGCCTATGCTCAAAACTACCTGGTACCGAACCGGTCGGTGTCCAAAAAAGACAGGCCTAAGTGGCGCTTCGTGGTGATGAGACTCTATAAGGAAATTCTAAACAAGAGTAGTGACGAACAGAGTGCGGCTAAGTGTACTGATTTGTTAGAAAACCTTTACAAAATGCTTACCTATTCCTGTGGCTATACATTATTCACTGCTTATGATAGTTTCGAATCAATTAAGATAGATCAGAGTGACTTCTTTAAATCTGTGATCGCTTTGTATGCCAAATGCTATGACAAACCACAATACATAGATAAATCTATAGACCTGATAACTGACCATGACCTCAACAGGTATACCCTGTATTCGCAGTTGATCTGGATATTTGTAGACACCCTAAATATACCCGACCTGAAATATGCAGCAATTGACAGTGCTTTGACAAATTGGACTGCAACAGAGGCAATTCTTAGGGCGGAAGAAAAGAACAAACAAGAAACATTTGGCAGAAGTAAGACCTATAAGCTGAAAGAAAAGGCCAACAACCTCGTCGAAATTGCTTTTGCGTGCTATTGCTCGCTGTTTGAATTTGAAAATGCTATAGAAATGTACCATGAAAAATATATTGAAAGAGACCCTGAAGTAGCCTTGTACATCCTGGTCAACTTGCTATTTCCGTTCCAAAAGCATGAGCTAATAGGGGAGCAAATTACACTTGCCGAAAAAAGAGGAATTGTTCCCCGGCAGAGATTAATAGAGGTAAAAGAACACATAAGAACACACCACAAGGTGCCACAATATTTATGAGGTAGGCTACAAAGCAAAACGATGGCCAACTGCGGGCTCATTTCCTTCGCCTGCTATCAAGAAAGCCCCGTCATCCGGGGCCTTCTCAACTCTAACCAATTGTTTTTCAACTCCACAGCCTGTCCCACGAGCGGTCCACATCCCACTCAGGTGTCGGTGCAAAGTACTGCTTGTGTTCGGGGTCGAGGTGTTGCTTTACCACCTCTTCATTGAGCTCGATGCCTAAGCCGGGGCTGTTGGGGACCGGTGCGAAGCCTTTTTCTATCATCGGCCCTTTAGCTGTCATCTTTACCAGGTTTTGCCAGTAGTCGAGATCCACCGAATGGTGTTCCAGCGCCATAAAGTTTTGGGTGGCTGCAGCACAATGCACGTTGGCCATAAAGGAAACGGGCGTTCCCGCAAAGTGCATCGCCATGGCTACTCCTTTCTCTTCGGCATAGTCGCCTATTTTTTTAGTTTCGAGCAGTCCGCCTGAGGTAGCCAGGTCAGGATGCACAATATCCACAGCCCTCGCATCAATCAGCTTGATGAACTCCTCCTTCAGGTAGATGTCTTCACCCGTGGTAGTAGGCGTTTCAATGGCATCCGAAATGAGTTTCCAATGGTCGGTAAACTTCCACGGGATCAGGTCTTCGAGCCAGGCCAGGCGGTACTTTTCCACTGCCTTGCCGAGGCGTATGGCATTGTTGTGGTCGAAGTGCCCGTAGTGGTCTGAGGCCAGCGGAATACTATAGCCGATTTTCTTCCTCACCAGCTCCACCCGCTCCATCAGTATGTCCAGTCCCTTGTCGGTAAGCTGTATCTGTGTAAACTGGTGCTCGGCTGCGCCGTAGGTCATCGGCTCGTTGGTCCATTGGCGCCCGATATCCCAAAAATTGCTGTTGGCTACGGTATCAGGTACACCTTTAAGCAGCTCAATGCCAAAGTCCATTTTAAGGAAGGTAAACCCGTCTTCATCCATACGTTTGGCCACTTTTGCTTCAAATTCTGCCTGGTCGCGGCCCATGGAAGTATCGGCATACAGGCGCACTTTGTCGCGGTATTTGCCTCCCAGCAGCTGGTAGGCAGGTACGTTGTAAGCTTTGCCGGCGAGGTCCCACAGGGCCATTTCCACAGCGCATACCCCCCCACCCTGCCGGCCATGGAAGCCGAACTGCTTAATGCGCTTGAAGATCATTTCCACGTTGCAGGGGTTCATGCCCAAAATGCGGCTTTTGAGAAACAAGGCATAGCGCCACGACGCGCCGTCGCGCACTTCGCCAAGCCCTGAAATGCCCTGGTTGGTATCGATGCGGATTACAGGGCAGCGGGCATGGCCGTTCATTACCACGGCATAGCGCATGTCGGTGATCTTGAGATCGGAAGGTGCCGCATAACGGTTTACCTTCGAAGTAGAGTGCGCCAGCGTGTCTTCAATGTTGCTGAACATAAAACCGCCAAGCGCCAGGCCACCCAGGCTTGCCTTTTTCAGGAAGTCGCGGCGCTGGTTTTCATTTTCCGGCTCCGGCTGCTGAGCGATGGGCGAAGGCTTCTCCTTCAGCCCAAATTTGTGCAAAAGTTTATCAGAAGGTGTTTGCATGGTAGTAAGTTTAGTAGTTTAAGTAAATTCTTCGTTGGAGATCAGGGAATCCGATCTTCTTCCATCAGGGCAAGGGATAAATAGGAGCGACTTTTTTAATACCCGCAACCCGGCAAGGAAAGATCAGAAAAATTACCACGTCCTGTTTTTCATGTAAGCGTCCAGTTCGGCGCGGGTCATTGGCAGCTTGTCCGGATTAGCATCGAGCCAGGCCAGAAAATCCTTTTTGATGTCATCGGTCCACTGCCTGTCGATTTGGCCGGGGGTATATTTGCCCTCCTTTAGCCGCTGAATGCCAAATTGGTCGCGCAGCGCAATAAATTCAGCATTGAGTAGCAGGTCTTCGAGCAAATGGGCCGGAATAAAAATGACACCGCCTTTTTTAGCCAGGATAGCATCGCCAGGCAATACGGTGGCTCTGCCAATGCGAATGGGCACATTAATACCGCCAAGCATCATCCCCTGTATATAGGAAGGGTCGTAGCCTTTGATCCAGGCATTAAATCCTTCAATTTTCTCCAGCCCTTCGGTATCCCGCACGGAGCCGTAGAAGATCACGCCGTTTTTGGAATTCCTGTAAATGGAATTGCCCAGGTTGTCGCCAATCAGCGTGCCGTCGATAATCTTTCCGTAGCCATCTGCTACGTAGATATCGCCGGGTTTCAGCATGTCGATTGGCCATGAGTTGAAATTGCCGATGCGTTTCTCTGCTTCGCCTTTTTTCATTACCATATCGTGGTAGTCGGGGCGTGCGGGCAGGTATTGCACAGTCAGCGCACGACCGGTAATCGGGGTGTCGTCGTGCAGTATCATCCAGTCGCCTTCAAACTGATTGTGATACCCCTTATTGCGCAAGATACCCCAAGCCTCCTCTATTGAAACATTTTTGAGGCGTTCCAGATGTGCATCAGGAATATTGGGCCTGCCATCGGGTAGGCGGCTTCCTTTCCATTCGGGCGTAAAAGCAACAATTTGTTCTTTGGTCAGTGCGATCTGCTGCGCCATTGCCAGGCTGAAACAGAATAAACAGCCGAAAAACAACAAGCTAGTTTTCATGAAACAAGTAGGTTTAGTGTTTGATAGATGTACCCGCAAACAGCTTGCGGACAGCTTAAATTAAGAATTAAAATAGTTAGAAACTCAGCCGTGCATGGAATGATAGCACCAAAGTGGCAACTTTTTACAAGTCGGCCGGCATTTTTGGAGGTGCCGGTGCCTTTAAAAATACTTTCTCAGCTCCTTCAGTTCTCTCAGCTGATTGAGGTCCTCAGCACGAACCGGCTTCTCAAGAAAAGCAATTACACTCTCGTAGCCATTTGCCTTTTTCTTGTCGCTGGTGTCGATTGACGACGTAACTATTACTACATAAACCGGCAATGACAGCTTGGCCTGCACCAGCGAATCGAGGAATTGCCAGCCATCCATTACGGGCATATTTATATCCAGCAGTACCAAAAATGCTTCGGTACCGGGCGTGCCTTTCATTATAAACTCCAGGGTTTCCTTACAGCTGGTAAAGGCAAACGGAACGTCAGCAAACCCCGTCTCTACCAGCACTACATGATGCAGATAAATAACCGTGGTATCGTCGTCAACTATCAGTACCTTTAACTTCATGTTACCAATATATTTATAAGCGCACAGTTAGATAGGATATAACGGCCTTATCGTTCAGGGGCAACTAAACATTCGGCTTTTCATCTTCCATACCCTTTTTTACGTTTTCCGTTTTCTTCACAATGTCCCTTATAATTTCGTCAAGCTCCTTACCCGACGCCTCCAGGCTCATCAGCAAGGTAGTTAGCTCTTCTCTGGGGATACTGTAATTGCGGATAAGATTAATTATGCCAAGCATCCTTGCCAAAGGCGCCCGGACAATGTGCGACTGTATCCATGCAATTTCCTTCAGCTTCAGATTTTGGGTTTCAATTGAGTTAATGGCGCTCTTTAATCGTTCATTGCTTTTCAGCAGTTCAGACGTTTGCTCGTCTACAAGCGCCCTGAGTTTTGCTCCCTGCCGGTACTTGGAATAGTACTGCCTGAAAAAGAAGCCCGCCGTGAACAACAGCATAATGAGCGAACCCCGAAACCATGTTGTCTGGTAAAAAAAGGGCTGCACAGTAAAGGGAAACGAAGCCGTTTCAGACCATCGGCCATTCTCTTCGGCTTTTACTTCGAAGATGTAGCTTCCCGGGTCCAGATTGGTAAAATATACCACCCGCCTGTTGCCTGCATCGAGCCATTGCCGGTTCAGTCCCTGCAAGCGGTAATGGTAGTTTATGCCAGCCGGAGCGGTGAAATTGATGCTGCTAAATGCCACCTCAATATTAAAAACACCTGCCGGAATGTGCACCCTCTCCAACGTGGTGTTTTCTACTTCACCGTACCTGATCGACTGGATATGAATATTTGCCTTCCGGTTGTTTTGGTTCAACAACTCAGGCTGCACAATGGCCACCCCCTCCACCGTAGGAAACCACACGCTGCCGTCATTCATTTGCCAGGCCGCCGGAAAAACGGACCCGTTAGCTTCCGGGTTTGCCATGCCGTCGGAGGTACCGAACATGCGGGCGTCTATCACCGCATCTTCAGCGGGTGTTTGCTTAAGGTTTTGCAAATCTTCCAGCGCAATACGCTGCAAACCAAAGTTGCCACTCAACCACAAATAGCCCTCGCCATCGGCTATCAGGTTGTGAAGCCCGTTAAACTTCAATCCGTTTGCCTTTGTAAACACCTCGAACCTGTTGTTGACATAGCATCCAAGGCCAGCTTCAGTAGCAAACCACATGGTTCCGTCGATGTCTTCGTAAAACCCGTTCACCTTGTTGGCGGAAAGCCCCTGGTGCAGGGTAAACTGCCTCAGCTCACCCGTGTTTCGCAGGCAAAGAATGCCGGCGCCATAACTTCCAAACCATAAATTTTTATTCCGGTCTTCAAACACAGTAGTGAATTCCGCATCGCGAAACTTCTCCGGCACCCCAATCCTTTCAATCCTTCCTTCCGGGGTAAGTTGGTGGATGCCCCCTGAACGCCCTGCTACCCAAAGCCTGTTTTGCGAATCCAGAAAAACAACCTGCACGATGTTGCTTGCCAGTCCATCCTTCTCTGTATAAAGCCGGTCGAATTGACCCCGCTGCAGGTTATACCGGTTCAGTCCGTAGGGAGTGCCTACATAAATTGCCTCGTTTGTACCGCAAATGCTCAAAACGATGTCGTTTGCCAGACCGTTTGTTCTGTTAAAATGGCGGATCTCCCCCTGCCTGATCAGGTTGAGGCCATTGCCGGCGGTGCCTACCCAGATATCGCCGTTGGCATGCTGGTAAATTGGCAGTGCTATTTTTCCTGAAAGGCCATGGGCTGGGGTAAGCATGCGAATTCGAGCCTTTTCCATCTGTACTACCCCGGATCCAGAGGTTCCCAGCCACGTAAGGCCCTGGTCGGTATGCAGGATACACCTGATATCGTTTTCGGATAGTCTTTTGTCGTCAATGCTTTCAAATTGCCCCTCAGCGTAAATTTGCAATCCCGAGCTGCTCGTTCCTACCCACAGGTCTCCGTCAGGGGCTACGGAAAGACTATTGACGAAAAGGTCGTTCAGTCCGTGTGCTTCTGTAAATTGTTCGATCCCAACTGCGGTAACCCGAAAAAGTCCGTTTTCTCTAGTTCCGGCCCATACCGAGCGGTCACTATCTACGGCAATCGACCTGATGTTCAGCCCCTTAAGTTCAGGGTATTCTGCAGGGGGGCTTTCCATGTCCGGAATTTTGAAAAGGCCATTTTCGGTACCAACAAGCATGCCGCCCGAAGTAGATTGTAGCACTTGAATTGCCTTGAGCTGTCTGGCGGTGTCTTTCGAGTAATTTACTACCCCGCCCTCGTGCAAAAGAAGAAGCCGCCCATTACTCGTCCCAATCCATAACCAACCCCTTTCGTCCTCTGCAATCCGGGTAACAACTGCATTCGAAATATGGTTATTCAGGTCGTATAGCTCCAGGTTGTTTTTGTATGCCTTCACAATGTGGTTTTCGCACACAGCCCATACCCCGCGCCCTGCTGCCCTGGTGAGATCGAGAAAGTAGCTACTGCGTAACTTGGGGTTGCTATTTTCGTCGATGATATGGAAGTCGTTACCGTCATACCTCACCAGCCCCTCCTCCGTGGCTACCCACAAATAGCCGTCGGTGTCGACAGACAAATCGAATATGGTATTTTGAGGCAGCCCGTTGGTGTTGTTCCAAACTTGTATCACGTATTGGGGCTCCATCCATGGCTGCACAGCGGGTACCTGCTGCCCACTCGCCAGGAAAGTAGATAGAAACGATGAAAGAAATATAGTTATCGCCACCCTGTTCATAAGCCTGAAAATTTCCTTCGCTCCTGATTCCACACTCTAATTAAGGAACATTTCTTTTGGGAAATAAAAAATAGGTCAAAAGTTTTTGGCCCAGCCGGATTGGCCCAGCCGGGTTGGCCCAGCCGGATAGATGAGCTTCGAAAGGCAGGATTGACCTGCGGCTGACTGATCACGGTTTTTCACTTTGTGCAACCTTTTACTTAATTTACATGTATATACATACAAATTCATTTACTATGAAAAAGGTAAAACAAGTATTGTATGCTGGGCAGGTAAACATGGGAGGAATAACCGTGAGGCAACCGCTGCCTGCCAACGGTGTGAGGCAAATTGACCCTTTTTTGCTCCTGCATCACGGTAAGTTTGAATTAGAAGCCGGTACCACCCAAAAAGATGCAGGCGTAGGGCCGCACCCGCATAGGGGATTTTCTCCCGTCACCTTTGTTTTCAGCGGTAGCGTACACCATCGCGACTCTCGGGGCAACAGCGGCGAAGTGTTGGCTGGCGGCGTGCAATGGATGAATGCAGGCATGGGCATCATCCACAGCGAAAGACCCGGCCGGGATATTATCGAAAAGGGTGGCACCCAGGAGATCATACAACTTTGGGTAAACTCGCCCGCTGCCAATAAAATGGATCAGCCTTACTATATGGCTGTGCAAAAAGCCGATATGCCTCACCTGCAACCCGATGAAGGGGATGGGTATTTGCAGGTGGTTTCAGGAGCGCAAAACGGCAAGACGGGGCCCGTAAATGCACCACTGCCACTTTTATCTATCATGGGGGTACTGCATGGAGGGGCCCGGCATGAGTTGACCCTAGAGGAGGGGCACGCTGCCATGCTTTATCTGCTGGAGGGGGAACTGAATTTGCCGGAGTATGGACTGATAGCGGAACATCATTTAGTTAACTTTGAAGCTACCGGCGCTACAATTGAGGTGGAGGCAACCCGGCACAGTAAGTTTTTGCTTGTTTCGGCCCCGGCTATCGCGGAGCCCCTCGCCACCTACGGTCCGTTTGTAATGAATAGTCAGTCGCAGATAATGGAAGCAATGCGCGACTATCAGATGGGTAAAATGGGAGTACTGGTAGAAGAATTCAGCTAAACTCGCTAAGTTCATGCTGAAATTACACCAACAGCACCACCATGCCCCACCCCAACCAACAGCTTATCGAAAAGTTTTACCGGGCGTTTGCCGTCCACGATGCCGAAACTATGGCAAGCGTGTACCATCCCGATGTTGAATTTACTGACCCAGCCTTCGGTACGCTAAAAGGAGACGAAGCCCGGAACATGTGGCGAATGCTAATTGAAAGAGGTAAGGAAAGCCTTGTTGTTACTTTTGGCGATGTACAGGCCGATGAAAAAAAAGGCAGTGCCCGCTGGACGGCAGACTATCTGTTCAGCACCACAGGCAGAAAAGTGCACAACGAAATTTCGGCCAGGTTTGTGTTTGAAGATGGGAAGATCATCAAGCACATCGATTCGTTCGACTTTTGGAAATGGAGCAGGCAGGCGTTGGGAACGACCGGATTGCTATTGGGATGGACGCCCTTGCTGAGAAAGAAAGTGAGAGCCCAGGCACGTAAGGGGCTGCAGCGGTATATGGAGAAGCGCTAACGACGTAAGATCTCAAAAAGACAACTGTACAGTGGGCTGGCACATTAAGCAGAACTTTCCTAGCTTTCGCCCCTAACCTTTATTTGCCATGCCAGAGGAACAAAAATTTACTTTCAAAGCTGTCATCGAGCAAAATGCAGGTATTGACGCCGCATTCGTTCGGTTCCCGCATGATGTGGAGAAAACATTTGGAACAAAGGGGCAGGTAAAAATACAGGCGCTGTTTGATGGCCGTGTGCCCTACCGCGGAAGCCTGGCCAACATGGGACAAGGCTGCCATGTGCTTGGCCTTACCAAGGCAGTGCGCAGCCAGCTGGGAAAGTCATTTGGCGACACCGTAGAAGTTACACTTGAAAGAGACATCGCTCCACGAATTGTAGAAGTGCCAGAGGATGCTGCCTCGCTGCTCAAGCAAAATCCGCGGGCAGCGGAGTTCTACGAAAAGCTCTCTTATACCGACAGAAAGGAGTACATCCGCTGGATTGAGACCGCCAAAAGAGCCGAAACCCGGCAAGCGAGGCTGAAAGCGTTTATTGAGAAACTATTAGTGGGTAAAAAGCTTGTGGACAAATAGCAACAAGACGACAGGCGGACACCCATTGTACCATCTTATTCCCGCCAACGGCGAAAGGCTGCTGCCAATTAACTGTTAACGAAGAACTATTAACCTCTCTCTAAACTGCCTGGAAGGCATCCTCAGCTGCCACGTGGGTCGTTTTTATGTCGGGAAAGTGTTTATTCATCCAGCCCACAAGGTACTTCATACCGGGCTCCTCACTCACCTGGTGGCCAAGTACAATCAGCCCTTTTTTAAGGCCGGCAAAAGCTGCATCCCGCACGTATTCGCTGGTTTCCCACTCTGCCACTTCGCCCACTATCATCAGCTCCACATCATTTTTACTAAAAAAGCTGATTTGGTTGCTGCCACCCCATGCACCGGGGAGCAAGGCCACTTTGGTGCATTTCATGTTTGCATCGCCCACTATAAATGGCCTCGTCAGGTTAAGTTTGCTCTTCATATGGAGGGCAATATCTTTCACTGTAGCCTGGGGCACGTGGCAGATTACACCATCTTTTTGGTATTTTTTCCATCCCACAGTTTCCAGGTATCCTTCCAGAATGCCGTCGGGTTGGTGGCGGTGCCAGTAGTCGTGAAAACGCCACACCACTATGCCATTGTCGGCTATCAGTTTCTTCTTGAACTGATATACCGGATCGTTCTCCAGCCAGTCGGTGTTGTCGAGGTGGTTGTAAAAAGTGGGCTCGTGGGTAATGATAAAGTTGGCGCCCAGGTCAGCGGCTTTTTTAATAACAGCCGCAGTAGCCATAAAGGTGGTTACGATTCCTGTACATTTCTGTGAAGCATCGCCCTGCTTTACCAAATCCACCGTCTGCTCCATTCTTCCCCCGGGAATCTGGCTGATAATCTTGTCGATCACCTGCTGAATTGTAAGCTCACCTGCTTGTGGCTGCCCGTGCGCTAAAGCCCCGGCGGTGGTAAACAAGCTGCCTCCGAGAAGCGATGCCCCCACCAGGGAGGCTCCGGTATTCTTAATGAATGTTCTTCTGTCCGATTTTTGATGCATGCTAACTGGCTTTGTTGTTAACCCATGATGTTCACAAAATCTATTTTTTTATAAAATTCCATTCCTTCCGGTAAGGCCGGGAAAGGAGTGCATTTGCTTCCTCATCATTTATAAATCGTTCCTTTTTGGCATCCCACTGCAGCGGCTTCCCCAGCCTGTAGGAGATAAGCGCAAGGTGCATGGGGAGCGTCATGTCACGAGCATACTCCAGGTTTGACTCCGGCTGCTTGCGGGCTTTTACCGCATCTACAAAGTTTTGCTGGTGCCCCGGAGAGCGGGGGATCGACTGGGGCACCCCGGCCACGTCTTCCATAGTTTCACCATTGATGGTGATTGAGCGTGTACCGTAGTCGCAAATCAGCGTACCTTTTGTGCCCTCAAAGTAAGCCCCTATGCCCCTTTCGGCAGCACCGGGCACATCGGGCGGGGTGGTAGTCCAGTAAAGTTTGAGCCCGTCAAACTGCATTTCGGCATCCAGCCACTTCGGTGCATCTGCAAGCCCTTCCGGTTTTTCGCCTTTGGCCGCTACGCTGCTCAGCCCCTTCGGTTGAATAGCCCACCATACTACATCGGCAATATGGCACCAGAAGTCGGCAAATACACCGCCCGAGTAATCGAGAAAGTAGCGGTAGGTAAAATGCGTCCTCTCCTTGATGTATGGCACTTTGGGCGCCGGGCCGAGCCACATATCGTAGTTGAAAGTTTTAGGAGGAGCCGACTCGGCAGGCGTACCAAGTTCTGGCGGCAAGCTGTTTTTCCAGAGGCGCACGGTGTGCACATCGCCAATGGCTCCCGACTGTATTATCTCTGCCACCCGGTGGTAGTTGTCGCCCGCGTGAATCTGCGTACCAAGCTGAAAAATCCTCTTTTGCTTCTTCAGGGTTTTGAGCATGATCTGCCCTTCTTCCACATCGTACGATAGGGGTTTTTCCCCGTAAACGTCTTTTCCTGCCTGAAAGGCCATGGTGGCGATTTGGGCATGCCAGTGGTCGGGGGTGGCCACGGTTATTGCATCTACCTCTTTGTCGTCGAGTATGTGGCGGAAATCGCCGTACAATTTTGCCTTTGTGTTAGGTTGAAGACCCTGAAGTGTTTTAAAGGTGCTATTGAGATGGTCCTCATCTACGTCGCAAAGCGCCACAATGTCAACTTCGGGCAGCCCGGCAAACCATTTCATATGCTCGTTGCCCATACCACCCAGGCCTATGTGAGCCACACGCAGCTTGTCGCTGGGAGCAGCCCTTGTGATTAACGATGGCAAGAGGGTGAGGCCCAGTGCACCGGCACCGGATTTGAGCAGAAAATTTCGTCTGTTAATCGGATTCATATTTTTACGCAGGTATGTGTATAACCAAAAAAGGAAGGTAGCAAAACAGCCCGTCAATTAATACCCCGATTCCGCAGGCGGCAGCAAAGGGTACCTTATTCCATATAAAACAGCTCTGCGAGAGGAACGGAGACCGGAGAATTGTCGGCATTGGTTTCCATAATGTCGGCCATGTAGGCCCACCATTTTTTCACAACCGGGTTTTGCCCCAATTGCTGCGAGTCGAGTTCACCTTCTACTTTTTGCACTGCAAAGAGTGTATGAGTTTCTTCATCCAGAAAAATAGAATAGTCGGATATGCCGGACGTGCGCAGCAGTTGCTCTAACTCCGGCCAAATATGCTCGTGCCGCTTGCGGTATTCAGCAGCGGCACCCGGCTTTAGCTTCATTTTAAATGCCACCCGCATATGCTACCTCGTTACGTATCCGCTGTCAACCAGCCAGTCGGCCATACGCTGCGGCCAGCCCTTGAGTGTCACAAATTCGGTGCGTTTGCCCATGTTAAAGGCATGCTCGCCTTTGGCGTAAATATGCGCCTCCACCGACGCTTTTGCCTGCCGGTAGGCAAGCAGCAGCTTTATTACCGGTTCGGAGCAGCATTCGTCGTTGGTGGCCACCACCATAAACACCGGCGGCGCATCGGCGGCAACAGTTTCCGGTATCCCGAGCGGGCCGGGATACACCAGCATCTGAAAGTCGGGCCTGCCACTCTGCCGCTCCACAGGGTCTGCGGCTTGGGGATCGCCCGCTCCCTCGCCGTACGCCACCCACGAAACAACCTCTCCGCCCGCCGAAAACCCGAGAATACCAACTTTGGCCGGGTCAATTCCAAATTTATCTGCACCAAACCTGATGAGGCGCATGGCCCTGTAGGCGTCTTCTTTTGCGTGGACTTCAAGCTGATAAGGCGAATTTTCTTCCCGGGCCAGCCTGTATTTTAACACAAACGCGGTGACACCCAGGCTTGTGAGATACTCCGCGGCATCTCTTCCCTCTGAATTGTAAACCAGCGCCCGGTGGCCTCCACCGGGGCAAATAAGCACCGCCGTGCCATTGGCCTTTCCCTGCTCCGGGTAATAAACCGTGATGGACGGGTTATGAATATTTTTCACCCACCAGTCTTTCGCTTCCTCGGGTTCGTTTTTCAAATGCTCAAAACCCGGTGCGCCATTAGGCCATAGGTGTATTTGCTCAGGATTACTTTGAGAGACGGCGCCGGAAATTACCACCACCAGAACAAGCAGTGACATTAGAGTTGATTTCATTACAAGGAGAGTTTTAAGAGGTTCAAATAAAGGTTGAGCGTTTAATTTAGCTGTTATTCTACAAATTAAAAGATTTAGCCCAGTTGATACAGGGCAATCGCATTTAAAACAGATCCGTGAAGTAAGTTTCAAATCTGTTTTATTACCCTTCCAGGTCGGCCCGCGCCCTAAAGGGTGAAACCTAGCCGGTCGCAACAGCTTTGAAATTCTTCTTTCCCTTCAGGGGCAGGCCGACGTGGAACGGGCCGCCCGGCAGCCGACGTGGAACGGGCAAAAAAGAAGCCGCCCGGAGGGAATTTCAAAGAAAATATTTCAAATGCAATCGCCCTGCCAGTTGATATACAGATGCAGACGTTTCCTCAGCAGGAAGGAATGCAAGGGTGGCTTCGCACCAGTCTTTCGCCAAAACGATTTCTGCTCGACAACTCTAACTGCACCAGGACTCAAACATCTACCAACTTAAACACCTAAACACGAGACCTACAGAATCCATTTGGCCAGTACCTCGCCTACATAGTAGGCACACGCAGCGGCAAGGCCACCGAGCAATAGTGTTTGAAATACGCTCTTGGTCTTGTTAATGTCGGTTACTACACCCCGCATGTACCCTACCAGCGCCAGCGATATGCCCGTACCAGCACACGAGATGGGAAACAGCAGATCGGGGCGTATGTCAGTAAAAAGAGCAATCAGGTAAATGAGCAGCGGAATGAGCCCGACAAGGTTAAAAGAGAAAAAAGTAGCGATGGCTGTGCTCAAAGGAGATTTTGTATCCCTGGCCATTTCCAGCTCCTCTTTCATCATCGTGTCTACCCATACGTCCTTATTAGCGGTTATGGTTGCAACCACGTCTTCAAGTAACTTACCGCTGAAACCCTTTGCAGCATATATTTCCCTTATTTCCTGCACTTCCCGCTCACGCAGATGCTCTATCTCCCAGTATTCAATTGCCTTGTGTTTTTCGTAGTTGTCACGCTCGGCCCTGGTAGAAAAATAGTTGCCCACCGACATGCTGAATCCATCGGCCAGCAAATTGGCAAACCCAAATATCAGCACCCAGCGCACCTCGGCATCGGCACCGGTAGCACCAGCCACAATGGCAAACGTGGTAACGGAGCCGTCTATACCGCCGTAAACAAATTCGGCAATGTACTCTTTGTCGAAAAGCCACCACTTGCCTGCTTTATGAATTCGGGCTTCATTCATGTATCAAAAAGTGAGTTGCCGTAAATCCCAGATGTTCGACATTCCCGAATTTAAAAACCCGTGACTGATGAAAAGCGGTGAAGTGAAGTTGTTGGAGTACAGCTGCCCGGTGCCTAAACCGTGCATTTTACTCACAGAAAATTCGGCGGCAAACTGAGCGATGGCATTGAGGCCGATATTGCTTTCCAGCGCCGAGGTAATCCACCACCCTATCTTGCGCTTTTCGGCCAGCTCAATCCATTCGAAGCTTTGCTGAAAGCCGCCCAGCAGTGTTGGCTTGATTACCAAAAACTGAGGTTGTATAAAATCGAGCAGCTCAGCCTTTCGCGGGGTGGTATCGATAGTGATAAGCTCTTCATCGAGGGCAATGGGTATGGGGGTGCGGTTGCACAGCACATGGTAGGCTTCCCACTGCCCGGGCTGTACCGGCTGCTCTACCGAGTGTACCTTATATCGGGTTAGTTTCTCCAGCTTAATCAACGCCTCGCTGGTAGTAAAGCCTCCGTTGGCATCGAGGCGGATCATCAGGTCGTCGGCACCAAATTTCTTTCTGATACCGGCAAGTATCTCACACTCGGTGGAAAAGTCGAGTGAGCCAATCTTCAACTTCAGGCACTTGTATCCCTCGGCCAGCTTATCTTTTATTTGCTGCTGCATAAAATCCTTGTCGCCCATCCATATAAGGCCGTTGATGGGTATTGGCTTTTTGCCCATGCTAAACGGGTTGGCAAAGATTTTTCTTGTGCTGCCGTTAATGAGGTCGAGCAGGGCTGTTTCAACAGCAAATCGCACAGATGGGTAGGCGGCAGATACCAGTTGGCTCGCAAGTGTTAATGCTTCGGCTTCATTTTTTGGTACCCTGGTAATGGCAAGCTCTTCCCTCAGCGCTTTAAAAACCGACGGGAAATCTTCCTGGTCTTCCGGGCTGAGCCCCTTTAGAGGGCCGGCTTCTCCCAATCCAAATAACTCCGGCGAGCCAATTTTGCTGACTTTAATAATCCAGGTGGTTTTTTCGCGAAGTACCCCGCGAGAGGTGCCGGCATCAAAGGTAAAGTTGAGAGTATGAGTGGCCCAGTCGAGTTTTAATGACATAATGATTTAGGATGGTTAGAATTCAGTCAATCCAAATCTTTGACCTAATTTTGACAAAAATAACTTTAAATGCCCGGAATAATTAATTTATCCTCATATACTTACCATCTTCCCGAAGAACGCATCGCAAAATTCCCCGCTTCCGACCGCACCTCCTCCCGGCTGCTGTACTACCACCGCGGGCACATTAGCCACCGGCAGTTCACTCATATCGGCGAGCTGCTACCCTCCAATTCATCACTTTTCTTAAACAATACAAAGGTGATCCCCGCCCGCATGACTTTCAAAAAAGACACCGGGGCACTGATCGAGATTTTTTTACTACAGCCTGTATCGCCCACACCCATTATTTCGCTGGCAATGGAAGCTACGGGGCCCGTGGTGTGGAAATGTATGATAGGCAACGCCAAACGGTGGAAAGAAGGCGCATTAAAAAACAACTTGCTGGTAGATGGCAGGCAGGTACTGGTTACAATTGAAAAAGAAGGTGCCGATCTGATAAAGATACACTGGAACGACCCCTCCGCCCGGTTTTCGGAAGTTATAGAGGCAATGGGCAAAACACCGCTTCCGCCCTACCTGAACCGGCAACCAACCGAAGCGGATAAAATTTCTTACCAGACCGTGTACAGTAACAAAGAGGGGGCTGTGGCCGCACCTACTGCTGGGCTTCATTTTACCGGCGGAATACTGGAAAACCTCCGTAGCCGGGGCATAGAGACGCATTTTCTTACGCTACATGTAAGCGCCGGCACCTTTCAACCAATAAAAACAGAAAACGTAACCGAGCACAATATGCATTCGGAGCAGATTGTTGCTACCCGCCAAAATATACAGCAGTTAATGGCTGACGATCGATTTTGCGTGGCAGTAGGCACCACCTCGCTCCGCACCATCGAAAGCATTTACTGGTATGGCGTCAAACTACTGCACGATCCCGAAGCCGATTTTCATATTCCAAAATTGTTTCCCTACGAGCAGCGGGGCGGGGTGCCTGCCAACAGCAAAATACTGGGAGCCGTACTAAAAAGAATGGACGAATTGCAAACCGATGAGATAGTTGGCAGTACTGAGATTTTTATCTTCCCTGGGTACACCTTTCGGCTGGTAAAGGGGCTTATTACCAATTTTCATCAGCCCCAGTCTACACTGATATTGCTGGTAGCGGCCTTTGTGGGCGACGATTGGCGAAAAATTTATGAAGAAGCGCTGGCCAACAACTACAGGTTTTTGAGCTATGGCGATTCTTCGCTGTTAATTCCTTCCAATTAATATTACTGCTATTTTTGTGACGGCGGCATCTCAACTTATATCAGGAAACGCCGTATACTGGGAAACGCAATTACTCGAAATATTTAAGCAGTTCAATCAGCATGATATCGAAGTTCCTTTTCCGCAAAGAGATACTCATGTAAGTTCACCGCCCATTTCCGGTAGCACATAAAACGCGGGGTTAAAGATATTATGAATCCACAACCAGTAAAATCGCAGGCTGTTTTTGTTGGCAAGTTTATCGTGTCGCACCTGGCCTCCTATGTGGTAGCGGCGCTAGTAGGTTTTTACTTTATTACGGGCGACCTCTACACGCAGGATGCTTCACCACTCAGGGGCTTCCTGGCCACACCCGGCGAACCCGAAGCGTGGAATGCCGTACTCGTAAAAATGATCCCTATCCAGCTGGTAAGGGGATTTCTCCTCGGTATAGTGTTCTATTCCATCTTCAAAAATCTGCGCCGTTGGGGAAGGAAAAGGAGGTTTCTGGCCATCATTGGATTTTATTTTATTGTGGGTTTCCTTGCAAGCCCGGCCATTGCACCGGGCACTTTGGAGGGTATGCTCTACATGCAAAACCAGTTCGCACCCACAGTCCACAATCGTTTTTTCATGGTTATTCTCATTCAGTCTGCGCTCATGGCGTTTATCCTTACCCATTGGATGAAAAATGCCGCTGCCACCGACGAAGCAGAATAATTGCCGCTTTAGCCCGCCGGGGCACAGCATGGTGGCGACACCTAACTTTCCCTGTTCGCTAGAATATTGATAGCCGGCTGTCGTTTTATCCCAAACGAGTAAAACCAGCTACATTATGAGAGAGGACGAAGAAAAAAGGCAACAGGGCTACGAAGCAGGCCAAAGCCTGAATAAAAAACACCAGGAGGAGCTGATTGACGAATCGCTGGAGGAGACGTTTCCGGCCAGCGATCCCCCATCGCACATACGAATAGAGGGAGAGCTGCAAAAAGACCGGCTGGGCAACACAAGGGATGGATCCGGAACAACCCGGCAGACAGAAAGCTCAAAAAAACAGGTGCATGCTGGCACCAGCACACAACCGGCCCCGGAGAATCAAAAGGAGAATAAGATTGACGAAGCGATCGACGAAACCTTTCCGGCAAGCGATCCACCGGCTTCCCATCACGTGGAAGGAGAGGTAAAACCCGAACAGGTGGAGGAAAACAAAAACAAAACCGCGGCGCCCAAAAAACCAGAAAAAACTGATAAAAAAGAGACACAAAGAGCGAAGGAAAAAGAAAGAGCCGGTCATTAAAAAAATACCCGGCGAATATACCGGAAGCAGGAATCTGATGGCAGGTTCCTGCTTTTTTTGATTTTGAAAAACCCCGTTGCCAGCTTTTTGTTTGGCCGAGCCATACCCCTACCCTGCGGGGCAACGCTTTAGCACTTTGCGCTGCGCATCTGGTTTAAATTCAATATCTTTCCGCTGCCTGTAATGCTTTTTAACCTCAGTCGTCTTTACTTTTGAATGACCCGGGAAGAATTTAAAGAAACCATCGCCCCCCTGCAGGACGGCTTTTACCGCCTTGCCCGGTGGATGATGCGCAATGATGAAGACGCCGAAGACATTGCACAGGAAATACTGCTAAGGCTTTGGAAAATGGGTGGGCGGCTTGCCGAATACGGCAGCGTAAGGGCCCTCGGCCTTAAAATGACGCGGAACCTGTGCCTCGACAACCTGAAAAGAAAAAGCAGGGGAAACATGAGCCTCGACATAGTAACAAGCAGTGGAAAAGATGTGACAGCTTCGGTGGAGGAGTTGGAATTTGACGCAGCCGATACCAGGGCGCTGCTTGGCAAGCTAATGTTGCTGCTGCCCGAGCAGCAACAGCTTATACTCAGGCTGAGGAGCGTAGAAGAGCTTGAAATTGAAGAAATAGCCGCCGTAACTGAGCTTACTTCCAACCACGTGAGGGTGCTGCTTTCGAGAGCCAGAAAAACATTAAGAAATGAATACACCAAAATAATTGGTTATGAAACCAGGTGAGCAAGACGATCTTTTGAAAAAATTTTATGAAGGAAATACCTCGATAGAAGAAGAAAAGCAACTGCTTTCTTTTTTGCGGAACGACGAGAAACAGGGCCGAAACCTGCCGGAAAAAGAAATAGCGGATTTCTTTGAGGCGGAGAAAAAGATAAAAAGCAATGCCCCCGCCTATACCCCTCCGGCTATCGGTAAGTCCATATCGCTGTATTATAAAATCGCCGCATCAATTTTGCTGGCAGGCGCCCTTAGCTGGCTCGTTTTTGAGTACAGCAAAGAAAACAACGCGGTACTCCAACTGGAGGCAACCACACAAACCGAACAGCAACAGGTGCAGCTACCCGACGGCAGCACCGTTACGCTAAACCACAACAGCCGGTTGCAATACCCCCAGCAGTTTGGAGAAACCCGCGAGGTAACACTCGAAGGCGAAGCATATTTTGAGGTGGCAAGGGATGAAAAACATCCGTTCAGGGTGGTTTCGGGTAACGTAACAACCGAAGTACTGGGAACTGCGTTTAATCTCCACTGGAACAAGAAAGCGGCCATAGTAGAACTGGAAGTAACCGAAGGAAAAGTGGCCTTTGCTTCTTTTGAAAATGGCTTAAGTGAGCGGGTTTTTGTAAGCGCCGGCGAGCATGCGGTGTACTACGGAGAAACAAAGACAATAGAGAAGTTTGAAGCCTTCAATCCTAACCTTATCTCCTGGAAAACGAAAAAGCTGGTGTTTGAGAATGAGGCGCTGGAGAAAGTACTTAGCGATGCCGCGGTCTATTTCGATGTAGAATTTGAGATTACAGGTGAGGCTTTGAAAAAGTGTAACTTCAGCGGCAAGTTGGATAATCCGAAAATAGAAGATTTTCTCGAAGCGCTTAATTATGTGCTTCGGATCAACTACGAAATAAAAAACGATAAAATACTACTTATGGGAGATGGGTGTTGATACCTGCCTGCTTCGGGTACTAATAACTCTTGCATTGCTAAGCCTTTCCTTTTTTAGCAAGGCCCAATCTCCTATTGCCTCAGCCGAACCGGGAAAAGCAGCTTCTGTAGAATCTATCATCTCGGAAGCAGAAGCCT
Organism: uncultured Imperialibacter sp.; assembly: GCA_965651695.1. Lineage (GTDB taxonomy): Bacteria > Bacteroidota > Bacteroidia > Cytophagales > Cyclobacteriaceae > Imperialibacter. The sequence goes on from CBFGTI010000007.1 coordinate 42,804, forward strand.
TTTATGACGTAAATTTTCTCTACAGTACCGATTTTTTGCCTGAGGAAACACGACAAATTCCAGACTTTCGCCACTACCAGCTGCATGATGCGCTGCACTTTATTTTCGCTGGAACTGGCATTGAATACACCGTAAACGGCAAAAACATTTTACTGAGAAAAAAGCAGCTACCCTACCCTCCTGCAACCCCACGCAGGGCGCACGGCAGCCGAAAAAAAGCACCTCTTCCTAAACCGGTAGCACTCGCCTACATGCCCAAAGCCAGTTTCCAGCTTCCCGAATTGCGCCCTGCCCATTTCGAAACCGCGACACTACTGCCAGTAGCTGTGCCTGTTCGGCCCATACCCGCGGAAGAACAAACCTTGCCCGTAGCCCCGGTAAAATTAGGGCCGGTGTACGTGCTGCCCAGGAAACATTATGATTTTCTTGACCGCATGGGCGAACCGGTAAAAAAATTAAAGCCCAACATGAAGGTGGTGCTGGCCGACTACTCCAACACCACCAGCAGGGAAACAGATGAAACACTTTACAAATACAGACTGGTAAACTTTTCAGTCGCACCCGGCCTTGGCTCCAACGGGCTCAATCCCGGCACATTTTACAACGGCCTGTCGGTTAATCTCACCGTCGACTATTCGGCCGGCAACAACCTGATGGGGCTCGCGGGAATTTCAAACTTCAGCAAGTACAGCGCCTATGGATTGCAGCTGGCCGGTGTGGTGAACGTGGTGGGCGGCGACCTGCGGCAGCACCGCAACTACACCCGCTCTGAGCTGCTGGCCATGAGGGCGCCGTTTAGCGGCATACAGCTGGCCGGGCTCGGCAATATCGTAACCGGCGACATAAGGGGCTTTGAAGGCTCGATGGTGTTTAACGTAACCGGCGGCAACTCACAGGGATGGCAGCTGAGTGGTGCAACTAACATGACGGCCGAGGGAGTAACCGGTGCGCAAACCTCCGCGCTGTTCAACTTTGCGGGGCTTTCCGTGAGTGGCCTGCAGCTGGCGGCTGTTAACTATGCCAAAGGCGACCTGCACGGGGCGCAGGTAGGCATGGTTAACAGAAACAGAAGCATGATTAACCCTGCCTATGCCACCATGTACGGCGACGGCCTGCAGTTTGGCCTCGTAAACCTGTCGGGCGCCATGGGCGGCTACCAGGTGGGGCTGGTAAACCGGGCAGGCAGCATGAATGGACTGCAAATAGGCCTGGTTAATTCTTCCAGAGCCGCCAGGGGTTGCCACATCGGGCTTGTAAATATTTTTGATGAGCACCAGGGGCACGCCTTTGGTTTGCTCAATGTGGGAGACACGTACCACGCCCGCTTTTGGGCCAACGAAACCTTCCCGGCCAACATTGGCATAGTTACCGGCACCGACGATATATCCAACATCATTTTCTACAGCCGCAACTTCCTTTACCCGGCGCAAGGTGTATGGCCGGTACAGGCTTTTGGCTATGGGCTTAGCAGGGGCACATTATTCAACCCGCGCGATCTCACAAGCCGCGAGTTTTTCGATTACCGCTTTCATGCTTCGTGGGTCAATTTTTCCGGCGTAAAGCAGCAGCCCTTCAATATTCTCTTCAACCCGCACCTGGTGTATGGCCGCAAAATACAAAACGACCTGTACTTCTCTGTAGGCGGGGGTATCAATGCCTGGTGGATGCCGCAAAGCCACGACTACAGGCTTTCCCGGCTGGAGGTTGCTTCCCTTAAAGATGCCGGAAACGTGTGGAAGTTTTGGCCCGGCGTTACATTTGGCATCGAGATATTGTAATACACCGCCTATCCGTGGCCGATTGTTTGGATTGCAGAGCTTGGGTTTCGCTTTGTTGCGGCGTAGCGGCCAGCTGTTTTAATTGCAAAAGACGCATCCGGTTCCGATAGTTTTTTCGTAAAATCGTCTGTTACACCATCAATATTGGTTTGGAGTATAAAGAATATAAACCCCACCCGCTGCTGGCAAGCTTTGTTGAATGCTACTGGAGCGCTTACTCCCAAAAACCTCCTTTCCGCGAAAAGGAGTCGCTAATACCCGACGGCAGCATCGAGTTGATGTTCAATTTTGGCGACAACTACGCCGAGCTGCAGCATGGGCAAAAAAAGATTGTAAAGGGCTCGCATGTAATAGGCATTCGAAAGCAGTCGCTTCACATCTCTCAAACGAACAAACAGCACTTCTTTTCCATCCGTTTCAAGCTTGGAGGCACCTATCCTTTTTTCAACATTCCAACAAACCTTTTTGCCGGTGCTTTTTTCGAAGTCGACACGCTGCTTGGCCGCGACTACCTGCTGCTGGAAGAGCAACTGTGGGAGTCGCCGACCAACGAAAAAAGGGTGGAAATAGCGGAGCTTTTTTTACTAAAGCGGCTCCACAGCCACGCAAAAGACTACGACTTTGTGAGCCGCTGCTCGGGTATGCTGCTTGCGAACAACCACCCGTCGGTTCAGGCACTGGCAAAAGATGCCGGAACTAATTACAAGGCGCTCGAACGAAAATTCAAAAAAGTACTGGGTCTTACTCCTGCCGAGCTCATCAAGATCAAGCGGTTCAACAAAGCAGTGCTTTCCATGTATGCTTGCCGGCACAGTTCACTTACGGGCATAGCCTACGAAAGCGGCTATTACGATCAGTCGCATTTCATCAGGGAATTCAAGCAGCTTGCCCATTATACGCCACGTGAGTTTTTGAAAGAACAGTTTACCATCGTGCAGGTTATTCAGCCGGCCCTCGCCGACCGCATGTCGAAATCGTACAATTTGTGAGGTGCCGGGCATCGTAACTTTGAGAAAACACATAAAAGTTATGAGCACACCAAAAATTACGCTTAAACCTTACCTCTTCTTTTATGGAAACTGCGAAGAGGCACTCAATACCTATGCTAAAATACTGAATGGCAAGGTTGAAGTGGTAAATCGCTACGACAACCCTGCCATGAACGCACCCAAAGACTATCAGAACAAGGTGCTGCACGCCTCACTTGAGTTTGGCGGCAACAGCCTGTATGCATGCGACAGCTTTCCGGGGCAGGCTCCCGAAAAAGGATCCAACGTATCGCTTACCATCGAAACGGAGGACCGTGATGCAGCTGCCCGCATATTTGATAAGCTGGCCGAAGGAGGCCAGGTGCATTTCCCTTTCGAAAAGCAGTTTTGGGGCGCCTGGCATGGCAGTCTTACCGACAAGTTTGGGATAAAGTGGAACGTGAACGGGTAAGGAGGAAATTGCTGGCGGCGCATATAGCCGCGTGGGCATGTCCGGTTTGAATTTCAAGGAAAGAAAAAAAAGGTCTGTTAATGAAAAGTTAATACCGATTTTGGGTGAGGCCCAATTGCCCGCTTTAAAATAAGTTTGCCAAAAAAAGCATATGAAGGTCAAACTTATTATCCTTATCCTCCTCACCCTTCCCTTCACCGGCTTGTCGCAAACGCCAAAGTCGCAGCTGCTGCAGGAGCTCAACAGCGATATGTGGCGGCCTTTTCTGCTGGGAATCCGCGCTGACAGCGCCGAGTTATACGTGGGCATACATTCGGAGCACTTTTACTGGGTAGCGCCTGGCAGCAAGGGCCGCATGATGAACCTGGACGAATACGACGACGATTCACGTACGGTAATGGCTCGCCGGCAAGCGAGCGGTGCAACCAGTGAAATGGAGGTAAGGTTTATTGAAAGAAACATTACCGGCGAGTTTGCAGCAGAAAAAGCTGTTGTGAAGTTCATGCTTAAAACACCCGGACAGGCCGCCGAACCGGGCTATGGCATAGTGCACTATTTTTCGCGCAAAGAAAACGGGCGATGGAAAATGTGGCTGCAATATGGCAGTACCGAAAAAGCAACAGAGCAAACGTACAACAGTGCTGCGGCCATGGACGACGTGGAAAAGTTTAACTAATATTTGCCCCGCTGCGCCGCCGTCGCGTCATCGTCTGCGGCGGGTGCATGCGGCCACAGCCAGCTAACGGCGGCTAAGCATACATTCAAACGGATTTCGAAAAATGCTAAAGGTTAACTCTACAGGGGCAAAAGCCCTTAAGGTGCTGCACCTTACCGCCATAGCGATTTGGATAGGTGGTGCTGCCAGCTGGCTGCCCATACTAGCGGGTACAGACTTCAGCAACTACAACGCCACATACACCGCTTACCTTAACATGCGTGCGGTAGCGTGGAATGTGATTGGGTGGGGAGGCATAGTAGTTTTGCCACCGGGCTGCTGAATGGCCTGCTAACCGAGTGGCGTTTGTTTAAACACCGCTGGACTACCGTCAAGCTGGTTGTGGTAGTGGGGCAAATTGCGCTGGGCATGTTCTTTATTGAACACAAGCTGCTCGCCAACATCTCCATACTGGAAAACGAAAATGCAGTGGGACTGGCAAGTGGTATTTTCCGGGCAAATCATGCGGCTATTCACGGCGGTATTTTGGCACAACTGTTCGTTTGGTTTTGTGTCATCGTTATCTCCATTTATAAGCCATGGGGGCTCAATCGCCGTGCGGCATAACCTACTTGCGCCGGCGCCTGTCCCACCACACATATGCCGCAAACAACACAATGCTGACCACGGAAGTCCACAACAGGCCGGTTTTGAGGCGGTGGTTGTCTTCGCCGAGGTAAGCTATAAATAGGGTAAGTGGAGTAATTCCCAGCACAGTTGCCCCTATAAAACGCCAGTAACGCATACAGAGCATGCCGCCCACAAAGCTAATGGCGTCGTTGCTGAGAAACGGGCTCAGGCGCGTTACCACCACCGCCCAAAACCCATAGTCATCTACAAAAGAAGATATCTTCTGCTCTGTTTTATGCCCAAGCAGCTTTTCTACCAGCGAAGGACCGAAATACCTGCCTATGCCGTAGCCGGTGGTGGACGCGGCGTAGATTCCGGCAAGAATAATTAAACTGCCCCAAACAGGCCCATAGGCAAGCACCGACACCACCATGACAAGCGGCGTAGGAATGACAAGCAAAAACATCTGCATAATCATGGTGAGCACAATCACCAGCGGTCCAACCCAGCCAAATTGCCCCACCCATTGGCGTATGCGCTGCTCGTCGTCGCTGGTAAGCACGTCCCAGGCATTGCCCGCAAACTCCCTCACAGCTGGGATAAAAAAATAGCCGGCCACTGCCGCGCCCACAATGCCCAACGAAACGTACAGGGGAAGTTTGGTTTGTTTCATAGTGGGTACTTCTTCTTCCTTTGTGAGCATGCAAAGTTGGTGCGCAACGGTTCTTTGCCGGAATAACGACGCCTCCTCCCGCTTATATTGCCCCATTAGGTTACACATTTTGCGGTGCATGGGTTTTTGGTCGGGTTCTGCAAATAAATTAAAGAGCCGAATCTTGGAGATTTACCTTTTGTATTGTTACTTTGAACTTCAAAGTACTTTAGATGGAGAAGGAAAAATATCTAGATGACCTCAAGGAGATCAGGGCTATCATGGACCGTTCTTCCAGGTTTATTTCTCTCAGCGGCATGTCTGGAATTGCCGCCGGCGTCATTGCCCTGGTAGGGGCATGGCTTGCGTACGATATAGTGTACGCCAACCAAAACTACCTGGGCTACCGAACAGCCGATCTTTCCTCTCAAAATATTTTCAATTTACTGGCTGTGGCTACGGCTACCCTGCTGGTGTCTATTGCCGCGGTTATTTTTTTTACGCAACGCAAAGCCCGCAAAACCAAACAAAAGCTGTGGGATGCCCAGGCAAAGCGGCTCGTGATTAACTTAATGATACCGCTGGCAGCCGGTGGCGTGTTGTGCCTCATCCTGCTCTTTAAAGGGTTTGTAGGCTTAGTTGCCCCGCTAACCCTGCTATTCTACGGCCTTGCACTGGTAAATGCCAGCAAATACACCCTCTCCGAAATCCGCAGTCTTGGCATCATAGAAATAGCATTGGGGCTGCTGGCATGCCAGTTTATCGGTTTCGGGCTGGTGTTTTGGGCTTTGGGATTCGGTGTATTTCATATTGTCTACGGCATAGCCATGCACATAAAGTACGGGGCGTGAAAGAGCTGCTAAAAGATCTGGATAAGGCTTTTGAGAATAAAGTGCGCCTGGGCATTATGTCGGCGCTGGTTGTCAACGACTCGCTGGATTTCAATACACTTAAAAACCTGCTGGATGTAACTGACGGCAACCTTGCATCGCACCTGAAGTCGTTGGAAGGCTGCAAGTACATTACTGTAAAAAAAGAGTTTGTTGAGCGTAAGCCAAATACGAGCTATGCAGTTACCTCCGAAGGAAAAGAGGCCTTCATCAAACACATTAAGGCGATAGAGCAATTGATAAAATAAAAAAATTTAATTATTAACTTTGAAATACAAAGTACTTTTAATTTTAAGTCTATGAAAAACGAAGTCTCCATTTTCGAACGTGTAAACAGCTGGATTCGGAATTCGGTTTCGCTTAAGCTGCTTACCATTACCATTCTCGCCTTGCTGCTGCTTATTCCGGCATCAATGATACAATCGGTTATTTACGAGCGGGAGCAACTGAGCAATGAAGCAGTTGGTGAAGTAAGTGCCAAATGGGCCAATGCTCAACTTGTAAAGGGGCCCGTGCTCACCATTCCCATGGTGTTTGAATACGAAAAAGACAAAGAACCCTACCAAACCACCAGATACTTTCACATTCTGCCCGAGCAACTGAGGGTTGAGGGCGAGATCTTTCCTGAAAAATTGCGGCGGGGGATTTATGAAATAGTGGTCTATAAATCGCTCCTTTCGGTTTCTGGCAGTTTCACTTTCGATCATAAAACTGACTATGCCAATCTAAAGTCGGTAACATGGGAAGATGCCTTTCTTACCATTGGAATTTCGGACCTGCGGGGTATTGAGGAAGACGTGGTTGTAAAATGGGGAGACCGCAATTTGAAGGTGCAACCCGGCTCGAGAGTAGAAGGATTGATACCGGCTGGCTTTACCGTGCCGCTTCCTTCGCCGGAAAGCCTGCAGGCCGGCACCATCGATTTTAAGTTTGACCTTAAGTTGCAGGGCAGTCAAAACATGTCGTTTGTGCCATTGGGCAGCACTACCGCCGTGCGTTTGCAGTCGCCATGGGCGTCTCCGAGCTTCGCTGGCAGCTTTTTGCCCGACGAAAGAGATGTGACCGAGAAAGGATTTAGCGCCGACTGGAAAGTGCTGCAACTGAACCGAAATTTCCCGCAATCGTGGCTGGGAGAAAGCCAGTACGCGAATATTGACGAAGCAGCTTTTGGTGTGAATCTGCTGCTGCCTATCGACGACTACCAGAAGTCGATGCGGTCTGCCAAATATGCATTGATGACCATCGCGCTGACTTTCCTGGTGTTCTTCCTGGTAGAAGTAATAACGGCGCGAAAAATTCACCCGTTCCAGTACACGCTCATTGGCCTGGCTCTTTGCTTGTTTTACATCCTGCTGATTTCTATTTCCGAACATTCAAATTTCAACCTCGCCTACTTTATATCCGCAGCCGCTACGGTGTGCATGGTGGGGCTGTATTCTCTCAGTGTTTTCAAGCAAAAGAAACAAGCTGCACTTCTCTCCGTTATACTGAGCGGGCTCTATGGCTTTTTGTTCGTTACGCTTCAGTTGGCAGACTATGCGCTGCTGATGGGCAGTATCGGGCTTGCAGTCATTCTATCGGTAGCTATGTATTTTACCCGCAACATCAATTGGTACGATCTTAGCTTCGAGCAGTCCTGATCTGTTTAAGGCAAGTTCCGCTGCAGGGGCTTGCCTTACACTTTCGTTTCGTTTTAAATCGTTGGCCGGCCACCTGTGCCCCATATCATAAACTACCGATGCGCTATATCCCTTCTGCCGTTTTCTTCCTGTTTATTGGCTGGATCACATTCGAAGCAAACCTCGACCAATACAATACCTTCATCAGGTGGGGAAGAGAGATACCGAATGGCGACAAAATCGGCCATTTTCTAATTTATGGGATCATGGCGTTCTTGCTGAACTTCTCACTCCGTTTCAGCAAACTCTCCGCCGGAGGCATCCGGTTATATTTGGGCTCGCTAGTAGTGCTGGCCTACGCAATCGGCGAGGAATTCACCCAGCTTGCATTCGAGAGCCGGACTTTCGACTACGCCGATATGTATTCCGATTTCTTTGGCATCATCTTTTTTTCTTTCCTTTCCTATGTTGTCGAAATCTTATTCAAAGGGAAAACCTTTGAAATTGGGAAGGGCTAATGTTAAACGAACTTCAATACAGCCTGGATTTCACCAAAAAAGCAGCAATGCCGTGCATAACCACCGAAATCAGCACTAAAAAACAGGTGGTAGCCCACAGCTCTTCCTTTTGCGCGAATTCCGCTTCTTGCAGCGCAAAGGCGAGGTAAAAGAAAGAACCCAATCCCTAGATGCCCATAAAGCTGATGAGCCATTTTTCGCGCCCCGGCAGTGCGGCGCGGGCCACGGCCAGATAAGCGGTAAGCGGCCGTATAACCAGCAGAAAACCAAGCGACAAAAAGATGCCGCGCCAACTCAGGTGTTCAAAAAAAGTAGTGACCACGTATCCGCCTAAAAGAACCAGGATGATGGCGAGAAAGTATTTTTCTACCTGATCGACCAGCTGGTGCATTTGCTTGTGAAATGCATGCCCTCTGTCGAACTGCCTTATAGAAAGGCCCGCCACAAATGCGGCTATAAAACCATAGCCTTTCAGCACCTCGGTAATGCCATATATGAACAGGCAGGCAGCAATTATAAGCAAACTCTGTTTCAACTCGCTGGAGGTTACCCTTTCGAAATGCCTTAAAAAAACGGTAGCAAAAATCCACCCTCCTACGTATCCTGTGAGGCCACCAACCGCTATTCTGTACAGCAGGTCTCTCAAAGCCCACTCGCCAACCCATTCGGGGTGTATGCCGCCATACAGGGCGGCCATCACCGCAAACCAGGTAAATGGGAATGCCATGCCATCGTTCAATCCAGCTTCCGCAGTCAGAATAAACCGCACATTGTGTTCTTCAGCCTCGGTTTCATCGAATTCAACCTGCACATCGTCGGCCAGCACCGGATCGGTAGGGGCAAAAACCGCCGCCATTAATAACGCTGTGCTGGAGGCCATGCCGAGCATCCACCCAAAAAAAGCCATCAAAACAATGCTGAGAAGCATGGTGAACGTAACAAGCAGAATCGGCGCCTTGTAGTTTTTAAAAGTGGCCCGCCGGTCAATCTTAAGTCCGGTGGCAATAAGGCTGATTATTACTGCGAGCTCAAGCAGCCGAAGGGCTACCCCTTTGTGCATGAGCGGATCGGCCTTGGGCAGCCCGTTTATTGGTAGCAAATAAAGCACAACACCAAAAGCGAGTGCCAGCATTGGCTGTGTAACAAACCGGTTTTGAGAAAATGTGGCAACCCAGGGCATAAACAGCCCCAGTACACCTATCACAATGATGACAACCGTGAACGAATTCATGCGAGGGCTTAAAGACGAGCAGCCGGCCGTTGTTTGGCGTCGTGCGATCTATTAACGCCCATGCCGCAATGATTCATACGCCATCGAACAAAAAAGGACTGGATACTGCTCAGTCCTTCCGCGGCTAAGGCCCCTCGTTTATGCCGGCACCATCGCCTTGTGTTCTTCACGAGCCCAATGGCGGTGCGCTGTTATGGCATTTTTGAACTGCTCTGCAAGCTCATCGAGCCGGTCGCCACGGGTGGTTACCACTCCCATGTGTTCCAGCACGTCCTCTCCATCCGACGCTAAATCGACGCCCTCTATGCCGGAAAGCTGAAATAGCTCCACAGCTTCTCCCGTAGCGGCGATGGGCTTGCAGTGTTTGTAAGCTTCGTTGATGAAATGAATGACATCGCCTTGCTTTTTCATCGCTTCCACACTTTTTCGGCCGCCGGGGATGAAGATGGCATCGTACATTACCGAAGCCGTGGTAACATGGCTTTTGTCTGTCTCAAATTCCTCACCGCCTGCGCTTTGAATCATGCCATGAAACCGGGAGACAATCTCTGCCATGGCACCGTTTTCAGTTAGCATGTTTTTCACGCTCATCACCGCCTGGTGGTCAAAACCATGATCTACCATAATGGCAACCTTTCGGCCTTTTATCGACTTGCCCCGGAGGTTCTCCTGGCTTAGTGCCGGCGAACGGTCTACGCTACGTTTTGCTTCGGCTCTGGGCAGCGCATCTTTGGCAACCACTTTTATTCTCGACTCATCGGTCGGTTCCTCCACCCCAATGCCCATGGCTATATCAGCAGCCAGCTGGCGGTCGATGTTGGCTACCATATACACCATGCGCTGGCGAATTTCTTTGTTTTCCACTTTCCCCAGTTCGAAGTGAAAAGCATCCAGTATGTGCTTTTTCTCCGGCTCCGACATGCTGTCGTAAAACAGCTTTGCCTGACTGAAGTAGTCTTTGAAGCTATCGCTGCGTTCTCTCACCTTGTGACCTTCCACTTTTTCCATGTGGTGCTTAAATCCGCCCATGTCGGTTGAGGCTGTCATGGGGCAGCCGCCCCTGGTGCTGTTGGGGAAATAGTTGGCACGGCCACGGTTGATAGTTTGTCGCATAAAGCCGTCACGCTGGTTATTGTGTACTTCGGCTACCGGCCTGTTGATCGGAATTTCGTTGAAGTTAGGCCCCCCAAGCCGTGTGAGCTGGGTGTCGATGTACGAAAATAAGCGGCCCTGCAGCAGGGGGTCGTTGGTGAAATCGATGCCCGGAATAATGTGCCCTGGGTGAAATGCCACCTGTTCTGTTTCGGCAAAAAAGTTGTCGGGATTACGGTTCAGCACCATGCGGCCGATTTTTCTCACCGGCACCAACTCTTCGGGGATAATTTTAGTGGGATCGAGCAGATCGAAATCGAAGTCGAACTCCTCCTCTTCTTCAACCACCTGCACGCCCAATTCGTATTCGGGGTAGTTGCCGCTTTCTATGGCGTTCCACAGGTCACGCCGGTTGTAGTCCGGGTCTTTGCCGGCAATTTTCTGGGTTTCGTCCCATACCAGCGAATGAACACCGTTAAGCGGTTTCCAGTGAAATTTTACGAACCTGGCTTTGCCTTCAGCATTTATAAACCTGAAGGTGTGCACGCCAAAGCCTTCCATCATGGCATAACTGCGTGGCAGTGCCCTGTCGGAAAGCACCCACATGATCATGTGCATGGATTCGGGCATCAGGGAAATAAAGTCCCAGAAGTTGTCGTGGGCGGCAGAAGCCTGAGGCATTTCGTTGTGGGGTTCGGGTTTTATGGAGTGCACCAGGTCGGGGAATTTGATGCCGTCCTGAATGAAGAAAACCGGCATGTTGTTGCCAACGAGGTCCCAGTTGCCGTCTTCAGTATAAAATTTTGTTGCGAATCCACGCACGTCCCGCACGGTGTCGGCCGATCCGCGGAAGCCCACCACCGTTGAAAACCTGACAAAAACCGGTGTTTTCTTCGCCGGATCCTGGAATACTTTGGCTTTGGTAAGATCGGCCAGGGGTTCATACACCTGAAAGTAACCATGCGCCGCCGAACCTCTGGCATGAACCACCCGCTCGGGTATCCGTTCGTGGTCGAAATGGGTCATTTTTTCACGGAAATGAAAGTCTTCCATGATGGTGGGGCCTCGTTTTCCGGCCTTAAGGGAGTCGTCGGTATGGTTGATTTTTACACCCGTGTTGGTGGTGAGGTATTTGCCATCGGAGTTTTCCTTGTGCCGCTGCAGATTTTCCGTTTTTGCATTCTCCTTTTGCCCGTTACCCGAGGGCATGCCCTTGTTCTTATTTTCTGTTGCCATAACCAGTGAAGTTTGTAATGAAAGATGAATGAAGTCTAAAAAAGGGTCAAACACCCTGCCATGCATGGTTTTGAGCAGTAATGAGTTAACAACCCCGTTTACCGCCTGTGCGGGGGCGATAAATCCACCGGGTTAGTGAAGCATTTTTGGTCGAATCTCTACAGTCGGTGAAGAAATTTCACAGTTTTTGAGGGATTGGCCGCTTAGCCGTCGTCCCCGTTCTCGTCGCCTTTATCCTTACCCTTGCCTTTGTCTTTCCCCTTGTTCTTTATCAGGTCGGTTATTATGTCAATGATGTCGTCGCTGTCATCGTCTTCCTCTTCGTCGTCATCGCCCTCATCACCATTTTCATTGCCGTGGCCATCCTCATCCCCCTGGTCATCGTCATCGTCATCGTCCGACGCACCATCATCGTCAGGGCCGTCCTCATCGTCGGAGTTGCTGTCAGAGTCTCCGCTATCTTCTCCACCAGAGCCCTCACCACTGTCTTCCGAGCCATCGTCTTCGTTGCCTTCGCTGTCGCCGTCATTGCCCGCATCTTCACTGCCCTCCCCGGCGCCATCGCCACTCTGCTCATCACCATCGGCTCCGTCCACCGTGTCCTCGTCTGCGTCAGCGCCGTTTTCATCTCCTTCAGCCCCCTCCTCATTTTCTTCACAGTTGGCCTTTCCTTCGCAGGGCTCAAAAGTGGGAGGGAGTTTATATTTCTTCGAAGGTAAAATCTCTTCTTCATCACAACCTGTAAGGATGGCGACGGAAAAAATAAGAAGAACAATCTTTCTCAGGATCTTCATACACGTTGATGTTGAGTTTTTCAATTGATGCCAACGCAGCGGTTTTTAACAGCGTGTGTACAAAAAAAGAGCCTCTGTTATTCCAAAGGCTCCTGCATAATGTGAATGTAAGTTTTCCTGGATGCGGTAATCGGGTTGGCCGGTTGGCTACCGGGCTCCGGTATATGCTCTAGCCACGGCCCTTTCCTTTGCCGCCATGGCCTTTACCGTCTTTTTTGCCCTTGCCTTTACCACCGTCCTTTCGTTTATCTTTTTTGTCCTTCCCTCCTTTTCCCTTGTTGCCCGAACCCTTGTCCCCGGCATCCTTGTCTCCATCAACTGCCTCGTCGTTATCATCATCATCCTGCTCCGACTGCCCGTCTTCATAGCCTTCGTCGTCTTCGTCTTCACCTTCCTCATCATTTTCTTCCGAAGTATCGTCACCGGCGTCAGCTTCCTCGTCGTCCGTTTCATTTCCAGCGTTTTCCCCGCCCGCATCGCTGTCGTCAGAAGTGTCCTGTCCATCCCCATCGCCGGGATCTTCCTCGTCTTCGCCGGGATCTTCCTCGTCTTCGCCGGCATTTTCTCCGGAAGAGTCGCCTCCATCATCGCCCGACTCCTCACCTGCCCCATCGGCGTCCTCATCATTTTCACCCTCCTCAGTGCCTTCATCCTCCGGGTTGTCGCTGCTATCTTCACCATCACTTTCGTCACCAGTATCGTCAGCATCTTCATCACTGCCATCATCTGCCGTATCGTCGGCAGGCAGGTCGTCAGAAGGTTCGTCCTCCCCGCCATCTTCTTCTTCATCAGTGTCCTCTTCTTCCCTTCCGCAGTCGGTTTCACTATTGTCCTCACAAGGGGTAAACGTCGGGGGCAGTTTGTAACGCTTCGAAGGCAAAACTTCATCTTCGCCAGTACAGGCTGGTATGAACAGAAAAATAAACAGCAAAAGCACGATAGTTCTTAAACCTTCCATAGCCTGCCTCAGCCACCCGCCTTGCACTCGGGCAAAACATCTAATCGTCGTCATCATCTCCGCCTGTCGTGTCTGCACCATCCCCGGTTCCTGTGTCGCCGCCTGTTCCGCTATCGTCTCCGCCCGTTGAGCCGTCATCGCCGCCTGTTGAGCCACCGTCATCCCCAGTTCCTGTGTCACCACCTGTTCCGCTATCGTCTCCGCCCGTTGAGCCGCCATCATCCCCTGTTCCGGTATCTCCACTTGTTGAGCCACCATCGTCCCCACCTGTTGATCCGTCATCACCGCCTGTTCCGGTATCTCCACCTGTTGAGCCACCGTCATCCCCGGTTCCTGTGTCACCACCTGTCGACCCGTCATCGCCTCCTGTTGAGCCGTCATCGCCTCCTGTTCCGGTATCTCCGCCTGTTGAGCCACCATCGTCCCCACCTGTTGATCCGCCGTCATCCCCAGTTCCTGTGTCACCACCTGTTCCGCTATCGTCTCCGCCCGTTGAGCCGCCATCATCGCCTGTTCCGGTATCGCCGCCTGTTGACCCGCCATCATCGCCTGTTCCGGTATCGCCGCCTGTTGAACCGCCGTCATCTCCAGTTCCGGTATCTCCATCTGTTGAGCCGCCATCGTCACCGCCCGTTGAGCCGCCGTCATCCCCAGTTCCGGTATCACCACCGGTGTCGCCGGTTCCGGTATCTCCGCCTGTTGAACCGCCATCATCGCCTGTTCCGGCATCACCACCCGTGTCACCGGTTCCTGTGTCGCCTGTTCCGGTATCACCACCTGTTGAACCGCCGTCACCCCCCGTTCCTGTGTCACCACCTGCCGACCCGTCATCTCCGCCCGTTGAACCGTCATCGCTTCCTGTTCCGGTATCTCCGCCTGTCGATCCGCCGTCATCTCCGGTTCCGGTATCACCACCGGTGTCGCCTGTTCCGGTATCACCACCTGTTGAACCGCCATCATCTCCGGTTCCGGTATCTCCATCTGTTGAGCCGCCATCGTCACCGCCCGTTGGGCCGCCGTCATCCCCAGTTCCGGTATCTCCGCCTGTTGAGCCACCGTCATCTCCGCCTGTTGAGCCGTCATCTCCACCGGTTGAATCATCGTCGTCCGATGAGTCATCATCATCGTCCGCTACATCATTATCATCGTCCGCTGAGTCACTATCATCGTCGGCTGTGTCATCGTTGTCGTCGGCTGAGTCATTGTCGTCGTCGGCTGAGTCATTGTCGCCATCGGCTGAGTCATTATCATCATCGGCTGAGTCATCGTCGTCGTCGGCTGTGTCACTGTCATCGTCGGCTGAATCATTGTCATCGTCCGCTGAATCATTGTCATCATCGGCTGAGTCATTGTCATCGTCGGCTGTGTCATTGTCATCGTCGGCTGAGTCGCTGTCATCATCGGCTGAGTCATTGTCATCGTCGGCTGAATCATTGTCATCGTCGGCTGTGTCATCGTCGCCGTCGGCTGAATCGTTGTCGTCGTCGGCTGAGTCATTGTCGTCGTCGGCTGAGTCATTGTCGTCGTCGGCTGAATCATTGTCGCCGTCGGCTGAGTCATTATCATCATCGGCTGTGTCATCGTTGTCGTCGGCTGTGTCATCGTTGTCGTCGGCTGAGTCATCGTCGTCGTCGGCTGAGTCGTCATCGCCGTCATCTTCACCTGTTCCGGAGTCATCACCCGTATCGTCTCCGTCTTCTCCATCGGGCACCGCTGCATCCAGGTAATCCGCAACGCCGTCGCCATCGGTGTCATCGTTAGTCGGGTCACCGTCGCCGTTTGCGTCTTCTCCCTTCGTGGGAATGCCGTCGCCGTCGTCATCTTCATCCAAAAAGTTGGGAATTCCATCTGCGTCCGTGTCATCGTTGGCCGGGTTTCCGTCGCCATTCAAATCTTCAGCTTTGGTGGGCACAAGGTCATTATCGTCATCTGCATCGAGGTAATTGGGTATCTTATCCCCATCGGTGTCGTCGTTGGAAGGGTTCTTATCTCCGTTCACATCTTCTGCCCGGGTGGGCACCAGGTCTCCGTCATCGTCGGGGTCGCGGTAGTTAGGAACGCCATCGCCGTCAGTGTCGTCATTGGCGAAATTGCCGTCGGTATTCAGGTCTTCGGATTTGGTCGGCACCCCATCTCCATCGTCGTCGGCATCCCGGTGATCGGGTGTTCCATCTCCGTCGGTATCGTCATTAAAAAAGTTTCCGTCGGCATTCAAGTCCTCATTTTTGGTTAAAATACCGTCGCCGTCATCGTCTGCATCTCTGTAGTCGGGAGTGCCGTCGCCGTCGGTGTCGTCATTAGCCGGGTCGCCATCTGCGTCCGCATCTTCATCTTTCGTGGGTATTCCATCGCCATCGTCGTCACTGTCCAGAAAGTCCGGGACCTCATCACCATCTGTATCGTCGTTGGCAGGGCTTTCATCTCCGTCAACGTCTTCATTTTTCGTCAGAAGGCCGTCGCCGTCATCGTCCGGATCCCTGTAATTCGGAATACCGTCGCCGTCGGTGTCATCATTCAGGAAGTCACCGTCGCCATTTATGTCCTCTTCATTGGTGGGTATACCGTCGCCGTCATCGTCCGGATCAAGAAAATCCGGAATTTCATTCCCATCGGTATCATCGTAGAGTTCGCCATCACCATCTACGTCTTCAAACTTGTTAAGAACACCATCGCTGTCTTCATCTCCATCGCCTGAATACCCTTCTTCCGAATCACCCTCGTCAGGACAATTATCGCCTTCGCATGGCTTTAGCTCTGGTATAAGTTTATATTTCTTTTGGGGTTCAACCTCGTCTTCTCCTACACATGCCAGCAGTAAAAATGTAAAAGCAAATAAAATTGCAGCAACCCCTCTAACTCTCTCCATATCTGACTCCTATGTTGCTTAGACGTAATAGCGTAGTCAAACATGCTGCCACACAATTATAGCGGATTCAACAGGCGCCAACAAAACAACTCCCCGGGCCGATTGGCTTATTTTCCACAACCGTTGGGGAAATTACCCACACGGCGCGCCGATATTGAGCGGAAAAACCGATACTTACAAATTGGCCTGCCGCAAGCTTTTGCGAAACAAGATGCCCAGGCCGGCCAGGCTAATGGCGAGCAGGGCAATCCAGGTTAAAGCAAAAAAATTACCCTTCAGCAGGGTTTCCAGCTGCATCCCCAGCAGCACGGCCATTATCGTTCTTGGCAGCATGCCAATCAGCCCCCCGATCAAAAATTGCGTTAGCCGTATGCCCGCATAACTCAGCACCACGTTCATAATAGCGAAAGGTAACACCGGCGAGATGCGGCACAGGATAACAAGCCATAGCTCGCTGCGCTTCAGGCCTGCCAGCACGTTTTTGGTTTTGGGATAGGCCTCTGTAATTGTGTACATGGCGTTGGCCCCGATGGCACGGGCAAGTGCGTAGCCCAACAGCGAAGCCAGCATGTAGGATGGCACCAGGTACCATAGGCTGCTAAAGCCGAGAAAAGCACCACTCACTGTGGCAACAAGTGTTGTTGGCGTTAATGCCAGGGCCATGGTAAAGACCGTGAGCAGGTAGAACCATGCCCACTCGCCGTACGTTAGTTCCGTAAGCCATGCTGCATGCTGCCAGCTTTGGTAGCCGCTAAAGGCGCTAAAAACGAGGGGCATAACGGCCATCCAAAGCAACAAAGCCAGGGAAGCGGGACTACGGCGTATGATTTCTCTGGCAAGCATTTGAAAGAAGCTGACTACCTTTAACTTTGCAGGCAAATAAACAACATAACCCCACAACTTATTCATTTAAATATGAAATTCGGAACCAAAGCCATACATGCAGGCGCAGAGCCGGACCCATCGACCGGCGCAATTATGACGCCTATTTTCCAGACTTCTACCTATGTGCAGGAGGCGCCCGGAAAAAATAAGGGATATGAATATGCCCGCTCGCAAAACCCCACCAGAGAGGCGCTGGAAGAAGCGCTTGCCATACTCGAAAACGGCAAATATGGCCTTTGCTTCAGCAGCGGGGTGGCAGCTACCGATGCGGTTATCAAGCTACTGTCGCCGGGCGACGAGGTAATAGCTGCTAACGACATGTACGGAGGTACCTACAGGCTCTTTACCAAGGTGTTCGAAAAGTTTGGCATCAAGTTTCATTTTGTAAACATGAGTGATCCGAACAATATCAAGAAGCACATCACGCCGCAGACCAGGTTGATCTGGCTCGAAACCCCAACCAATCCGCTCATGAACATCGTCGACATAAAGGCGGTGGCTCAAATAGCAGGTAAAGAAATTCTGGTATGCGTCGACAATACATTTGCCTCTCCCTATTTGCAAAATCCACTCGACCTGGGTGCCGATATTGTGATGCACTCCGCCACCAAATACCTCGGGGGCCACAGCGATGTAATTCATGGCTGCCTTGTGATGAACGACAAAAACCTGAGAGAGCAGCTGTATTTTATTCAGAAAAGCTGCGGGGCAGTGCCAGGGCCGCAAGACTGCTTTTTGGTGCTAAGGGGAATAAAAACATTGCATGTGCGGATGCAACGCCATAGCGAAAACGGCGAAAAGATAGCCCATTATTTAAGACAGCACCCCAAGGTGGGCAAAGTTTACTGGCCGGGCTTCGAAGATCATCCGGGGCACGAAATTGCCAGGAAACAAATGAGGGGCTTTGGTGGCATGATCAGCTTTGAGTTGAAAGATGAGAGCGTTGAAGCCGCTAAGGTGGTGCTAAGCTCGACAAAGCTGTTTTCGCTGGCCGAAAGTTTGGGCGGTGTAGAATCGCTTATCAACCACCCCGCCAGTATGACGCACGCCTCCATTCCAAGAGAAGAGCGCATAAAAAATGGATTGAGCGATTCGCTCATCCGGCTTAGCGTGGGCATTGAAGACGTGGATGACCTGATAGAAGACCTGAAGCTGGCGCTCGAAAAAGAGATAGAAGAAGTGCCACGGGCGGTAGCGCACGGATAGGATGTTTATGGTTTAAAAGTTTAAGGTTTAAGAGTTTAATGTTGCGGTCATAACCGAACCCTAAACTCTTAAACCTTAAACCCTAAACGAGTATCTTCTCCATCTCCTCGCCCCTGCCAATCACGGCCTTGCCATCTCTCACGATAATGGGCCTTTCTATCAATATCGGGTCCTTTACCATAGCGGCTATCCACTGGTCTGCCGACAGTGTTTTGCCCTCGTACTTTTCTTTATAAACCGGCTCCTTTTTTCTTACAAGGTCTTCAGCGTTGATGCCCAGCTTTTCAATTAGTCCTTTCAATTCGGCCTTAGACGGGCAGTGTGTCAGGTATTCTACTACCCGTACCTCGCCGCCTCTTTCGTGCAGTATTTTCAACGCCTCCCTGCTTGCGCCACACTGCGGATTGTGATAAATAGTGTACATGGCAAAATCAGCTTAGCTTTTCAATGATGAGATTGTGGTTGGTATATATACAAATGTCGGCCGCTATGCCGAGGCTTTCTCTCACTATTTCCTCCGCCGAAAGTTGAGCGGCATGCTTTTTAAGAGCTATAGCTGCAGCCTGTGCATACATGCTCCCCGACCCGATGGCAGCAATTCCATTTTCCGGCTCAAGCACGTCGCCCGTGCCCGACACAATTAAAACCTCCTCTTTGTTTACGGCAATCAGCATGGCCTCCAGCCTGCGCAAAAACCGGTCAGTCCGCCAGTCCTTCGCCAGCTCTATGGCGCCGCGCTTCATGTTGCCGCCGTAGGCATTCAGCTTTTCTTCAAACCGGTCGAGCAGCGTAAAAGCGTCGGCCGTAGACCCTGCAAAGCCCGTCACCACCTTGCCGTCGAGCAGCTTTCTTATTTTTTTTACATTGGTTTTAGCCACAGTATTTCCCATGGTGGCCTGGCCGTCGGCACCAATAGCAACCTGTCCGTTGTGGTGAACGGCAAGCACAGTTGTCGATCTTATTTTCTCCATATTTTGCGATCCGTATATGCGGGATGTTTGTACGTACTTACTCTCTAAAAAAACAAAAGCCAGCAAGCATAATGCCTGCTGGCTTTTGTGTGCCAAATAGACAGCCTTACACCAGTAGTTTTATGGGATCTTCCAAAAACTTCTTCAGTGTTTGAAGGAAAGCGGCACCCGTAGCACCATCCACAATCCGGTGGTCGCAGGATAGCGTTACCTTCATTACATTGCCGGGCACCAGCTGCCCGTTTTTCACAATGGCTGTCTCTTTTATGCCTCCAACTGCCAATATGCAGGCATCGGGCGGATTTACAATAGCTGTAAATTCGTCGATACCAAACATGCCGAGGTTAGAAATACTGAACGTATTGCCCTCCCAATCGGCAGGTTGCAGTTTTTTGTCTTTCGCTTTTTGCCCCAGCTCCTTCACTTCTGCCGAAATATGCGAAAGCGACTTATTGTCAGCAAATCGAATCACCGGCACCAGCAGGCCTTCTGGCACAGCCACAGCCACACCAATGTGTATGTGCTGGTTCTTGCGAATTTTATCGCCCCTCCACGACACGTTGATGTCGGGATGCAGTCTCAGCGCCGCAGCACTGGCTTTTATCACCATGTCGTTAAACGAAATTTTCACGGGCGACAGCTCATTGAGGCTGGCACGTGCTTCAATTGCCTTGTCCATGTTTATTTCCATGGTAAGGTAGAAGTGCGGCGCTGTGAACTTGCTCTCTGCCAGTCGCTTGGCAATTGTTTTGCGCATTTGAGAAACAGGCACCTCTTCGAATCGTTCTTCTCCAACTACCTGCGGCAACACCACTTTTTGCACCTCTTTGCCCGGCGCCGACGCTGCCGGAGCAGGCTGAGCAGATGGCTGGAAATTCTCCACATCGCGGCGTACAATTCTGCCGCCATCGCCCGATCCCTGTATCTGCCTGATGTCGTAGCCTTTGTCTTCAGCCATTTTCTTGGCCAGGGGAGATATTTTTACTCTGCCATTGTCGGAAGCAGAGGTAGTCTGCGTTTTTTCCCGCGATGGCGACGCTTCCTCTTTCTGCTGGCTGCCCGACGATGCCTGCGGTGCAGCGGGTGTCTCTTCCGCCTGGCCCTTGCCTGCGCCCGCTTTATGAGCCTTCAGCAGTTTCTCAAAGTCAGCACCTTTTTCACCGATAATCGCAATTACGCCGTCCACTTCTACCGATTTACCAGCTTCCACGCCAATGTAAAGCAGTGTACCGTCTTCGTATGACTCTAGCTCCATCGTAGCTTTGTCGGTTTCTACTTCCGCCAGAATATCCCCCGATTTCACTGTATCACCTACCTTTTTCAGCCACGAGGCTATCACGCCCTCAGTCATGGTATCACTCATCTTCGGCATGGTGATCACCGTCGCTTTCACGTCAGAAGCATCAACACTCCCGGCCTTTGGTGCCGATTCTTTAGCAGTAGTTTCTTTTTCAGAAGTGGCACCGGATGCGCCATTGCCGGCCCCTCCGCCACTTTTAATTTCCTTCAGCAAATTATCTATATTCTCACCTTTGTTACCAATAATGGCTATCACGCCATCCACCGGAACAGATTCTTTTTCTTTTACTCCAATATAAAGAAGAGTGCCATCTTCGTACGACTCCAGTTCCATGGTCGCCTTGTCCGTTTCCACTTCAGCAAGTATATCGCCGGATTTCACAGCATCTCCCACCTTCTTGAGCCAGGAAGCTATTACACCCTCCTCCATGGTGTCACTCATTTTTGGCATTCTGATTACTTCAGCCATTGGTTATCCTTTTTGTTTCAAAAATAGGGTTTATGAATTCTTTATTGCAAATATGTCTTATCATGTTGCGACCTGTAAATTTATGAAATTGAGTGGTAGACTTGAACATAATAATGATATTCGTAGTAAAATGTTTTTCGGAAATGGATAGAATACGGCGTTTAAAGCTTTGCAATCGAATGCATGAAATTTCCAGCCCCGTGCTTTCCTTCTGCAACTATTTTTTTCCGGTACCAGATTATTGCCTGACGATATGCCCATAATTTCTGACCCGCCCTACGCCGGCTCATTGTTGTCGGTCAACAAGCACTTCGAAACCATATACCCGGCGCTCTTCAGGCGTGTGCCCGGCGTACCGGTGGTTCAGCGTGAAAGACTTGAGCTACCCGACGGCGATTTTCTCGATATCGATTATGCCTCGGCTGATGTACGGCGGGGTGGTCGGGACGGGAAGGTTGTTATCATCAGCCACGGGCTTGAGGGAGACAGCCGCCGCCCGTATGTGCAGGGAATGCTAAAGGCCTTTTACCGGGCCGGTTGGGATGTGATGGCCTGGAACTTCAGGGGCTGTAGCGGAGAGATGAACCGCCTGCTGAAATTTTACAATAGCGGCGCCACCGAAGACCTGGACCTGGTTGTGCAGGAAGCCATGCGAAGGGGCTACAGCGACATCTCACTGGTGGGCTTTAGCCTTGGCGGCAATATGACGGTCAAGTTTCTGGGCGAACCATACGCAGAGAAATATCCCATTTCGTCTGCCGTTGCATTTTCTGTTCCACTCGACCTTAAAGGTTGCAGCAACGAAATAGATAAATGGCACAACTACGCCTACGCCCAGCGTTTTTTGCGAAGCCTGGTGAAAAAAGTAGTGAATAAAGCGAAAATGTTTCCCAACGATATCAACCTGGCCAGCATCCGGCGTGTGAAAACCATTTACCAGTTCGACGATACTTTCACCGGGCCACTCCACGGGTACGAGGGAGCGGAAGACTATTACCACAAATGCAGTTCCATCCGCTTCCTTCCGGCTGTTAACACGCCTCTGCTGGTTGTAAATGCGCTAAACGACACATTCCTTTCCGCCAGCTGCTACAACAAGCAGCCATTCGAGGCCAACACCAAAGCCCTGATGCTCACACCCGGCATCGGAGGCCACTGTGGTTTTGCCCGCTTCGGAAACAACGGCACCTACTGGTCGGAGGAAATCGCCATTGATTTTTGCAGCAATACCAATGAATGGTTTAACGGCAGGGCCCATGGCGCGATATAATGTACTAGGCTTCGCAATGAGCCGAAAAATGATAATTTTGAGAACCCAATGTGGCCCGGAAAGTACTTAAACACGCTAACTTAGAAAAAGAGAATGATCTCCCGATACACCATCAGCGCTTCTTCCGACGCCCTCTCAAAAAAGTTTGGCGTAGATACCACACCTGCCTACCAGCGCCGGTTCAATATAGCCCCCACGCAGCTGTCGCCGGTTATTACCAACGAGTCTCCCAAAGGGCTTTCGTTTTTCTACTGGGGGCTAATCTCAAACCTGGCCAACAATAAAACCATCAGTGAGAAGCTCTATTTAACCCGCGCCGAAAGCATTCCGGACAAGCTCAGCTTGCACAGTGCGCTGCAAGAGCGAAGGTGTGTGGTGCCAGCTGACGGCTTTTATGAATGGAAGAAAGTGAGTAAAAAGGGTCTGGTACCTTATTACTATTTTGTTAAAAACCACGAGCCGTTCGGAATGGCCGGCTTATGGGAAGAATTTGAAAACGACGAAGGCACGCCGGTTCATTCGTTCACAATTCTCACATGCGTGGCCAACGAGCTGGTGAAAGAAAGCACCGACCGAATGCCCGTAATTCTCCAAAAAGAAATGCTTGGCAGCTGGCTCAACGGCCAAACATCCTTCGATGAGCTTGTAGGCATGCTGAAGCCCTATCCCGCGCTTCAAATGGAGCGGTATTCGGTTTCGCACAAAATAAACAGTCTGAGCTTCGACGACCCCAGCCTCATCGCCCCGGCACCTGCATCCGACCAGTTTGGGAACTACACGCTTTTTGGCTGAAGCACTGTCTCCCGGCAGGTCAGTTGCTAACGCATCGGCCAGTAGCAATCCTCACAAATAGCACCCCGGGGCTTTAATGTACTTTTGAGTGGCGATTAAAGATTATTCAGTATTTTTCGGAAGCTAAATTTTTCAATTCAACATTATACAACACCCATGAGAGCTAGCAGAATAGCAGGCATAGGACATTACGTACCTGATAACGTAGTGACAAATAAAGACCTGGAAAAATTAATGGAAACAAGTGACGAGTGGATTCAGGAACGCACCGGCATACGGGAACGCCGTCACGTAGCCCCCGGCTCCGACGAGGCACCATCAACCATGGGCACCAAAGCCGCACTTATGGCGCTGGAGAATGCTGGTCTCACTCCTCACGACGTCGACTTCATCATTTTTGCCACCCTCAGCCCCGACTACTACTTTCCAGGCCCCGGCGTAATGGTACAGGACCAACTGGGTATTAAAGAAGTAGGCGCTCTCGATGTGCGCAACCAATGCTCCGGCTTTGTGTATGCACTCTCTGTGGCCGATCAGTTTATCAAAACCGGAATGTACGACACCATCCTCGTAATTGGCTCGGAGCTGCACAGCGGCGGGCTCGACATGACCACCCGGGGCCGTGGCGTATCGGTGATTTTTGGAGACGGCGCCGGAGCCGTGGTAATGCGCCCAGCCACCAAACCCGGCCAGGGTGTGCTTTCCACCCACCTGCACTCCGAAGGCCGCCACGCCAAAGAACTGGCACTAATTGGCCCCAGCACAAAGCATTGGGTAGACCGGTTGATAAAGGAGAATGATCCCGAAGACACGAGCTACTACCCTGTAATGAATGGCAATTTTGTCTTTAAGCATGCTGTTACCCGGTTTGAGGAGGTAATAAACGAAGCACTCGAAAAAAACAACGCCAAAGCTTCCGACATCAATTTGCTCATCCCGCACCAGGCCAACCTCCGCATAAGCCAGTTTATTCAGAAAAAAATGGGACTGAGAGACGATCAGGTGTTTAACAACATTATGAAGTATGGCAACACCACGGCGGCTTCTATACCGCTGGCAATGAGTGAGGCCTGGCAGCAGGGAAGGATCAAAGAAGGCGACCTTGTTTGCCTTGCGGCCTTTGGCAGCGGCTTTACCTGGGCTTCAGCGCTCATACGCTGGTAATGAACCGCTACAATAAAGAAGAACTGTCGCTAATGGGCAATGCTGAAGTGTTGCTCATGAAGCGACAGGTGCTTCAAAAGGTCGGCGACGATTTCAGCAAACTCGAAAATGAGTTCAGAAACATACTAAAGACATCCCCAGGCATTGCCTTACCCGAAGGTGCACTGCTGAAAGCCGGTAAAATTTCGAGAGGTGAAAACTACAAGGGCCTGCCTTACCTCGTGCTCGACTACCCCCGTTTAATGACCAAAGAAGAAATTTTTAACATCCGCCTGCTCTTTTGGTGGGGCCACTACTTTAGCATTTCGCTGCATGTGGCCGGCAAGGTTTGGAGCCACCACAGGCAATCAATGCTGGCACTTCTGGCATCACCCGATTTCCGCAACTATTACATTCAACTGAAGGGCTCACCGTGGGAGCACGACGTGTCCTCTCCTTTTTTTGAAAAAGCAAGCTCGCTCACTTTAAGCAACACGCAGGAGGCTTACACAGGTGAGTTTATCCGGATTATTAACATTCTGCCATTGAATGGTGTTGAAGATTTAGAAGAATTTGCGAAATCTTCTTTCCGTCTTTTACTCCAATGTTTCCGGATTAAATAAATTAGCATTGTTTTTGAAAGCGGAATCGAAATTCACCCAATCAACCGCAACAAATGATCAAACTTACAGGTAAGAACATTCGCACTCTCCAGCTTATTTGCCTGTTATCCCTGTCGTACGAAGTTGTAATTGGCCAACCGGCCGAATCTTTTCCAGACACCGTGGCAAGCTACAAAGGAGAGGTAGTGAACGGCAAGAAGCAGGGGCTATGGAGCTTTTACAGGGCAAACAACCAACTGCTTGCTGAAGGCTTCTACACCAACAATGAAAAAGACAGCGTGTGGTTCTACTACGGTACCGATGGCAGAAAAACCCACCTCGAGAGCTATAACAACGGCATACTGGAAGGCCTGTACGCCAGCATTTATTCCAACGGAGAAATAAAGGAAAAAGGCTACTACAAAGACAGTTTGAAAACCGGCCCGTGGGTGGGATACTACCGCTACGGCACCAAATTATACGAAGGCTACTACGACAAGGGAAAAAAAGAAGGCACCTGGAAGGAATATCATGGTTCGACCAACATTAAGTCAATTTCCTTTTATGAAAATGACAAGCTAAACGGCACCACCGAGCACTACGACGAGTATGGCCTTTTGCTATCAAAGGTCAATTACAAAGACGATGTGCTGCATGGACCGCTGATAGAGTATTACCCCGAGGGCAGCATCTCCCTCGAAGGGTACTTTGCATTTGGCAAGAAAGACAGCACCTGGACGGAATACACCCCATACCAGCGCACACTGGTGAAGGAAGGCTACCGAAATGGGCTACTTCATGGCAAACAGTCGTATTTTTTCGAGAATGGCCGGCTAGAGCATACCGAAGAGTATGTGCTGGGGGTACCCACTGGCAATTGGCAGCAATACTTTGCGAATGGGCAGCTAAAGCTGAATGAAAACTATAAAGACGGCCTGAAGCATGGCGCTTATGCCGAGTACTTTGCCAACGGCAAAAAAAGTGTAGAAGGTAAATATGCCTTTGACCTTAAAACGGGAACCTGGACCAGCTTCTTCGAAAACGGAAATCTATACTCTATTGGCGATTATCTAAGAGGCCAGCGCACCGGGCTTTGGAAATACTTTTATGAAATTGGCCCGCTTGAGCTTGAGGGGATGTATAAAAACGATATGAAGGATGGCCAATGGGTCAAATACTACATCACCGGGCAAATTCACTCCATTGGCTCGTATTTGCTCGACCTGGAAGACGGAATCTGGGGGAGATTTTACCAGAACGAACAGCTGATACAGGACGAATTTTGGCAGAATGGCCGCCTGTTGAATATAAGCGAGTACTTTACTGTAAAGGGCGACACACTGCCCAAGGGCACGCTAAAGGATGGCTATGGCTCCCGGTTTTTGTACTACGACGATGGCACACTGGAGCTGGAGAGTCACTATAAAAACGGATTTACCTCCGGCACATGGAAGTACTGCCACGCCAATGGCAAGCTGGCATCGGAAGGACAGCTTATCGACTCTCAAAAGCAGGGGCCATGGAAATACTACTACGACAACGGCGTGCTTGAGTCTGAAGGCCGTTACCTCAACGACGAGCGAACCGGGCTCTGGAAATTCTACACCCGGCGTGGCCGCATCCAGGACCAAATCAATTACTCAGACACCGGTCAGTAAAGCGGCGCATTGTCCCACCCACTTGGTTTCCGGCCGGTTCTTACGTTGGATTCTTCACACTCCTGGCAGCCCTGCGGGTCTATCGTGTATTGCGGAATAGACGAGAACGGAAATGCCGGAATGTTGTCTCTTCGGAAGTAGACCGCCTTTATGCTCACGGCAGAGGCACCAAAGTAGCCGAGCACTTGCTCGTCCGGGTCATCAACATTAAACACATTGCTTCTCACGGTCACCGGAGGTCGGTCAAAAACACCCCCAGAGTTGTTGATCAGCTCACCGGCTCTTTTCCAAAACTCGTAGGCGGTTTCGCTAAGTGCATATTGTTCAACCTGCAGGTAATAGGAGGTACGACTGTCATAAGGGAAAGTCATAATCGGCACCCTGGCCAGCTTGCGGCCGTCTACCAGCTGGTCGGAGGCTATATTGAGACAGCCCGGGCAAGTTTCTATTTCGAAGCACTCCGTACAGCAATACCTCGCAAACCAGGTTGGCGGCGAAGGAAAGTTCCGGATATACTGCTGGCAATAGTCGAGCCGGTTATAATGCGCCCACTTCCACATATAATAGTTGCTGGTGCCTTCAGGATCTTGCGTATCCAGAAACACATCGAATTCGCCCTGCAAAAACTGTCCCTGCACATCGCGGTATTCAGCATATAGCGTATCGATCGGCGGTGCAGCTGGCATAAGCTCAGGCACCGATTCATACACTTTTCCATTGGGAAGTTCTATCCGCAAAATGTAAGATTTCCCCACCTTACCCAGTATTCCGTCCGTTGATGTTACAAAAGTGCCGGCTCGTGTGTAAGTGAGTTCTTCGGTGATTCCTTCACTGTCGCTGATAAAAACTTTGGCTCCGTTGGGGTAGCGTCCAAATATCTGCTCGCTGTTAGAATACGCCGCACTGTAGGTCAGCTTCACCACGTACGGCCCCGGCTTGTCGGTAATTGTACCCTCCACTGTCAGCTTCGGGTTATCGTTGGTTAGCTCAGGGTCGAATGGATTCACACAACCTTGAAGTGGCAACAGGGCTATTGCGGTTGAAAAAAGAATAAAAATCCTTTTCGGGAAGGTCGTCATCATTTTTAGAATGAAAAGTTATAGGTGATGGAAGGGAATATGGTGCCGAAAATCGACAGCTTGTATGCGTTTGCCTGGTTCAGGTATTGGGCAAAGCTTTGGTTGCTGGGTTTGAAGAAAACCGAGTAGGCATTTTTTCTTGCATACACGTTGTAGACGGAGAAAGTCCAGCTGCCTTTCCACTTGCTGGTGCTGGCCGGATTTGGCTCTACGGTCATGGCCAGGTCGAGCCGGTGGTAGTCGGGTATCTTGTTCTGGTTGCGGCTTACATAGTTGGGAATGTACAGCCCATACACGTAGTATTTATCGTCGGGGTACGTCACGGGTCTGCCCGAACTGTAGGTAAAGTTAGCGGAGAAGTTCACCCTGGCGCTTTCTTTCCAGGTAGCTGAAATGTTCAAAATATGTGGTTTGTTGAAGTTGGTGGGGTAATACTGCCCGGCGTTAATCTGCTCATCTTCGTATTGGCCGCTCACCAGCTGTCGCGACTGCGAGTAAGTGTAGCTCAACCAGCCGGTTAATCTTCCCAGGTTCTTCTTGGTTTGCAACTCCAGCCCGTAGGCGTAGCCGCTTCCTTGCAGTATGGCCGTCTCAAGTGCCTGGTTCAGCAGAAGGTCGGCCCCGTCTTTATAGTCGGTAGCGTTTTGAACAGTCTTATAAAAAACCTCCGACGAAACCTCGTACACATTGTTTTGCAGGTTCTTGAAGTAACCTACCGACAGCTGGTCGGCAATGAGCGGCGCCGAATATGAATTGCTGAGCTGCCACCTGTCGATGGGGAGCGCCGCGGTGGTATTGGAAACCAATTGGAGATACTGTCGCATTCTGTTGTAACCGAGCTTAATGGAGCTACTCCGGTTCAGGCTGTACTTCAGCGAAAACCTTGGCTCGGGCCCGTGATACGACGCTATCTTCTCTCCTTTTTCATAAAAGGTAGTATCCTGTATGCTTTCAATGGAGTAAGGAACTCCATCCTGGTAAGCGTATACCCGCCTCGGGCCCATGCTCTGATAGTATGAATACCGCAGGCCAAGCATTAGTGTCACCTTGTCGTTAAACGCTATCTCGTCGCTTACAAACGCCGCCATTTCCAACCCCTGCTCTGTTTCCAGCAAGAGTTCGTTGACATTGGATTCATCAGAAAAAGGCTGGAGGTGCCCGGGTTCAATAACATAGTTGGTAGCAGCGGCACCAAACATGATAGCATGCCCACCGGCGCTAAACCAGCTGAAGTCGGTTTTCAGCTTCCGGTATTTTACCGACGAAGTGAGGTCGAAGCCATTGGTGGTTTCCGGGTTTGAAATGATGGCATTGTAGTCGCTGTACACACCCACGAAATTGGCGATGAAATTTTGAGAAAAGGCGTGGTCCCAACGGAAAGTGGCGTTAGCGGTTTCCCAGTTAAACTCTGATGAGGAAGCATTTACCTCAACGGCCGAAAGGGAGTCGCCGGCCAGCTTAAAGCCATCATGAGCACGGTAAAACGACACCTGCAGTTTGTTGTTGTCGTTGAGCTTGTACAGTAGTTTACCCGTTATGTCATAAAAATTGGCTCGAGTATCCTGAATCGACTTATTGGGCGAAAGCTTAAGCAGGTAGTCGCTGAACGATGCCCGACCACCGATAAGAAAGCTCAGTTTGTCACCGCCAATCGGCCCTTCCAGCAGCAGCCGGTTGGATATGAGGCCTACGCCGCCCTGCACCTTCAGCCTTTCCGTTTCCGGGTTTCTGATCTTGATATCGAGCACCGACGACACCCGGCTGCCGTATTGGGCGGGGATAGCACCGCGATAAAAAGTGACGTCCTTCACCATATCCGGGTTGAATACCGAAAACAGGCCCATGAGATGCGAACTGTTAAACACGGGGGCATCATCCAGCAGTATCAGGTTCTGATCGATGTTGCCACCCCGCACGTTGAGGCCGGTAGTTCCCTCTCCTACCGTGCTTACGCCGGGCAGCATCAGCAGACTTTTCATTACATCCACCTCGCCCATAAAAGACGGCATTTGCTCAATGGTCTTCATCGACATTTTGCTCACACCAATTTCTGCGCTTGAAATGTTGTGGTCCTCTGCCTGCCCGCTTACGCTTACCTCCTGCAGCAGTTGCGACGATTCCTCAAGCACCATGTTGAGCGTAACAGGCCGGTTAAGCGCTATATTTCGCTTTTTTTCAACATAACCCACGTAGGAAAACTGCACTGAATGCACACCCTGAGGCAAGAACATGATAAAATAACCTGCCGAATCGGTTGTAACACCAACGTTCAGGTCTTTAATAAACACGTTCACTCCTTCGATGGGCTCTCCGGTCACACTGTTTTTTACTGTTCCTTTCAGTGGGAAGTTTTGGGCTATGCTGGTAAAGGGCGACATTAATAAAAATACCAGCGGCAGGGCAGCAAATGCCCTATAAGTGTTTCTCATGTGGTCTCAGATGTAGTAGAATCCTTCAGCAAAAAAATAATAACAACTCAACGTGTTGAAACCCCAAAACTAGCTAATAACTTTTCGTACAAAAACTTTTTGAGATAAAGGGAGTTATCTTTTTGCTGTTGCCTGAGCGGGCTGGCAACCATAAAGAAGAAATATGTTCGGCTTATTTAAAAAGAAAAGCCAGCGTGAAAAGCTGGAAGAAAAATACAGGCAATTGCTGGAAGAAGCTTTCCGGTTAAGCACGGTTAACCGGAAAGCTGCTGACCAAAAAGCTGCTGAAGCCGAAGAGGTGATGAAGCAAATGGAAGCTTTGCCGAAAAACTAACGGCTTAGTAGTTAAGGCCCTGCTGCCGCAGCAGTTCACTGTCGCGCATGCGCTGGTCGAGCAGCGAAGTATAGCTTCGTCCTTTTTTATTGTCATAGTTTACATAGGCACGGCTGGCCCATTCTCTTGCTTTCTCAAAATCGCCCAGCACCTCATAGCCTACCGCCAGGTTATAGGCCAGCCTGCCTGCATCTTTTTTATTGGTAGGCTTGCTCAGGCTTTTGCGCCAGGTTTGCACGGCAAGGTCCCACTGCCCTACTTCGGCCTGGCGGGCGCCCTGCACCAGCTCCGGCGTATCTTTCGACTTCGAATAAAAAAACCGCGAAAGCTGTACCGGCATAGGCGCTATCTTGGCTGCGTAGCTTGCACCTGCCATATTGCTTACATAGCGGGTGGCCTCGGTTTTTTGTATCAGCTGCGCCAGTGCGTCCTTCAGGCTGGTGCCAGTTGCGCTCCACGTGTTGCTGGGGTTAAAAAGCTGCTGGTCGGCTATGGTCCGCTCTTTGGGGTCGTATAGCCGGAAGCCAATTTTTGCATTTCCCACCCCCTCGGCGTAGTATTCCACTGCCTTCACCTGTCGCTTGGTGCCGTCTTTTTCGACCACCTCTTTCGTCACATCTTTTTTACCGTTGGTTACTATAAAGTCAGTATCGAAAATCTCCACCGCTACTACTGCATCAGCGCCGTAATTCCGGCACAGCCGCTCAATCTGGCTCCAAGCCAGCGGATTTGGGAAGGCCCCCGTGAGGCTATTGCCGGGCAGCACCTCCGAGGCTCTTTTTACCTTAAACCGCGGGCTTGCCATTAGCTGCTGCTGAAAGGCATTGAGCGCCTCCTGCAAGCCGGCGCGGTCTTCACCCGGTAGCTCACCTGTTATAATCCCTTCGGCTATTTCCCATCCCTTTTTGTCGAACTCGGTCCGGTCCAGCACCAGTATCGTATTCACGTGCGCCGGAAAGGTAATTTCAGCAGGCCGCATGGTGCTAATATGTACTTGTTTGGAGCAGGCGGATGCAACTAAAAAGATTGCGAGCGAAAAAATGTAGCGCCTGATGGGGTTAGATTTGGTTTTCATGACAACGTTTAGAATGCTGTAAACAATAAAAATACCAATTTAGTGGAATAGTCGACAGTCGATAGTCGATAGTCGATGGCAATTTTGTGGTAAACTCCAGCCGATGTGCTCCCAATAGCTTTTAAAAAAGCCCCGAGACATTGTTAGCCAAACCTCAAACTCTTAAAGCTTCCCACTGTCCTAAACGTTTAAGCCATCCAAAACCCATAACCTGAGGCTGACTGAAAACTCAAAGCATCAACTCCCCGCAGCTAAAGAGAATATTCCTTTCTTCACTTCCTCCGGATGCGACCACGGTATAAAGTGGTTAACTCCGTCCAGCATTTCGACATGAATAAGGCTGTCCGGCAAAAATTTTCCGGGGTACCAGGCATTTTGGTACGGCACCAGCTCATCTGCATTGCCCTGTAGTACGTAGATGGGAACTTGCAGCGATGGCCATTGGGGCTCCATCTGTTCCAGCTCTTCTTTCAAAAAGATTATCTCTTCATTGGACACATTAAAGCTTTTGGGCACAAAGGTGCGTACTACAAAATTGCGCATCAGCGGCCTGAACCACTCTTCAGGCTCAAGGGCCGGGTCGATAGATGGCGCTATCAGCAAAAGGCCGGCTACCTGCTTCGGATAGTCCATGGCCATGCGAGCCGCTACCGGGCCACCCAGCGAATGCCCCACAAGTATGGCTTTTTTGTAAGGATATAGCGCCAAAACCTGATGCAGCAATTCGCTTTGTTTTGCCAGCGATGGTTCCGCTTTCCCAAAATTGGAGTACCCAAACCCAGGCCTGTCCACAGAAATGAGGTGAAATTGCTGGCGAAGAACCGGATCTTTCAGGTAGCTGGCAAAAGCACTCCATGAGCCCGGCGATCCATGGATAAATACAACCAGCGGGTTAAGTGTATCGC
Organism: uncultured Imperialibacter sp.; assembly: GCA_965651695.1. Taxonomy (GTDB): domain Bacteria; phylum Bacteroidota; class Bacteroidia; order Cytophagales; family Cyclobacteriaceae; genus Imperialibacter. The sequence goes on from CBFGTI010000007.1 coordinate 75,280, forward strand.
CGATTTCAGCAAAATGAACAGTGCGGTCATTGTAAGGAAACGAAACCAGCGACGGCATTTCCTCCCCTTCGTAGAACTCTTCCATTTCTTTGGGGCTCATCCTGAACTCCATGCACCCGCCAGCAAGCTGAGACAGAAGTACGGCCAGGACAAAAAGTAGCGCTATTCGAAACAGGATTTTCATTCAGGTACAAGTTATCAATCATTATGACGATTAATAGCTTCTATTGTTAACGACCTGGTATAAAATTGACCTGCTTTTCCGATGGAAGAACCAAAGTTTCGGAAAGGCTTCCGCAATGGTGCAGGAAAGGTTCCGAAGTCCGGAAAGTCTCTCGCAATGGTACGGGAAGGTTTCCTAAGCCCGGAAAGTCTCTCGCAATGGTACGGGAAGGTTTCCGAAGTCCGGAAAGTCCCCCGCAGGCATGCGCGAAGGTTTCCGAAGTCCGGAAAATCTCTCGCACCGGTGCAGGTCAGTTTCCGAAAGCCCGGGAAGGTTTCCCAGGCCGGGAAACAGCCACGGCCGGTGACTCCCCCGATTAACTATTAACCAATAACGATCAACTTCCTTACTTCAAAAACAGCAGCTCGCGGTACTTCACCAGCGGCCAGTCTTCGTCGTCTACAAACAATTCCAGCTTGTCGACCGAATACCTGATCTTTTCAAAGTACTTGTGCTTCACATCGTCACAATAAGCAATGGCCCGCTTGCGCATATCTTCTATTTTGTTGATCCGCTTACGCTCCTCAATCATGTCGTTTACTGATTTTCTGAGTGCGGAGATATGCTTGCTGATTTCTTCGATGTAGCTGATAATTTCTGAATTGTCTACCCCCAGTTCCTTCAGGCCCATGGCATTCTGAATAAGCTTGTTCTGGTAAGCAATGGCAGTCGGTATTATGTGGTTCAGCGCAAGGTCGCCCATTACCCGCGATTCTATCTGCGCCTTTTTCAGGTAGTTTTCCAGCATAATCTCGTACCTGGCTTTCACTTCCTTTTCCGAGAGTATCTTATTGGAACCAAAGAGGTGGTAGGTCTTGTCGGTAAGGTAAAAGTCGAGCGCCCGGGGAGTGTCCTTCACGTTGGACAGCCCTCTTTTTTCCGCCTCCTTTACCCACTGCGCCGAGTAGCCATCGCCTTCAAATCTGATCGATTTCGACTCCTTTATATAGCGACGCAGTACTTCCACTATGGCCAAACGGCGATCTTTACCTTTGTTGGTAAGCTTGATAACCTCAGCATAAAATTTGTTCAGCTGGTCGGCCACTATCAGGTTCAAAACCATCATGGGGTTAGCCACGTTGGCTTCGCTGCCTACCGCCCTGAACTCGAACTTGTTGCCTGTAAACGCAAATGGCGAAGTACGATTGCGGTCGGTGTTGTCAAGAATAATTTCCGGAATTTTATCAATGCCCAGCTTCATGTAAAGGTTGTCACCCTTTTCAATCTTCACGTTGCCGTTTTTCTCCAGCTCGTCCAGTACGTTGGACAGGGTTTGCCCTATAAATACACTGATAATGGCGGGAGGTGCTTCGTTGGCACCCAGGCGGAAATCGTTGCCGTAGGAGGCGATGCTGGCACGCAGAAGATCGGCATGCTCGTGCACCGCCTTTATGGTAACCACAAAAAACGAAAAGAACAGCAGGTTTTCACGGGCGCTGCTGGTGGGCTGCAGCAGGTTTACGCCTGTGTCGGTCATCAGCGACCAGTTGTTGTGCTTACCGTTTCCATTTACAGCGGCAAAAGGTTTCTCGTGAAAGAGCACCTTCAGGTCGTGCTTAAAAGCCACCCGGTCCATCACATCGCGCAGCAGCTGGTTGTGGTCGGTGGCCACGTTGGTTTCTTCAAACATAGGCGCCACCTCAAACTGCGAGGGAGCTACCTCGTTGTGGCGGGTCCGTACCGGAATGCCCAGCTTGTGGGCCTCCACCTCAAATTCCTTCATAAACTCCTGCACACGTGTGGGAATGGTGCCGAAGTAGTGGTCGTCGAGCTGCTGCCCACGAGCGGGATTGTGGCCAAACACCGTGCGCCCGCACATTACCAGGTCGGGCCGGGCGTTGTACAGGGCTTTGTCTACCACAAAATACTCCTGCTCCCAACCAAGTGTAGGGGTAACGCTACCCACTGCCCGGTCGAAAAGCCGGCAAACCTTGGTTGAAGCCCGGTCTATCGCCTCTATCGCTTTCAGCAGCGGCGCTTTGTAGTCGAGCGCTTCGCCGGTGTACGACACAAAAATAGTGGGTACGCAAAGTGTGGTGTCCCAGATAAAAATAGGCGAGCTGGGGTCCCATGCGGTGTAGCCGCGAGCCTCGAAAGTGCTTCTGATTCCACCACTCGGAAACGACGATGCGTCGGGCTCCTGCTGCACAAGCGCCCCTCCCTGAAACTCTTCAATGCCTTTGCTGGAGTCGAAAAAAGAATCGTGTTTTTCGGCAGTAGCCCCAGTTAGTGGCTGAAACCAGTGGGTGTAGTGCGTAACGCCCCTATTCATAGCCCATGTTTTCACCGCAGCCGCTACAGCATCGGCAGTCTCTTTGTCGACCTTCTTGCCATGCTTGATGCCGTGTACTACTTTTTCAAAAATATCAGGGGCCAATGCACTTCGCATTTGGGTAATGCCGAAGGCATTCTGGCCAAAATAGTCGGAGATCTTCGACGAGGGGAGTTTTACCTCCACTCTTCTACGGGAACTTAAAGCTTCGAGGGCATTAAAACGCAATTTTGCCATGAAATAGAATTTTTACGCGAATAGATAAAGAGCCTCGAAATTAATCAATTTTCATTCTTTGCCCTCATTTGCCACTGTTTTCAACCATCAAATTCACTTTTTCTTGAAGATGGTGCCGGAAGTGCCTTA
>CBFGTI010000008.1:0-70186 GCA_965651695.1 uncultured Imperialibacter sp.
AGCGAACCGAGGCTTACATGGCCTTTGATAATTTCGCCGGTGCGAGGGTCCGACACCGAGGCGCCATACGACCAGCCCCTGGTAGACCGGTGTATCCACTGAATGAGGTTGTAGCGAACGTCCATGGGGTCGGCGCCTTCGGGCAGCACTTTCACCTGGAAGGCGTTTCGGTAACCCGCCGCCTCAAAAGCTTCGTTCCACCACGAGGCACCTTCGAGCAAAGCAGTGCGGATGGGCTCGGGTGTGCCGGGATCGAGGTAGTAAACTATGGGCTCCAGGGCCTCGCTCACGGCAGCATTGGGGTCCTTTTTTTCCAACCGGTGCCTGTTGATAAATTGTTTTACGATGGGTTCATCGATGGGCGTGGCATAATCCATGTACCGGGTGGCGTAGTAACCAGACCGCGGGTCGAACTTTCTGGGGCGGTACCGCGAATCGGGCAGCTGTATAAAAGAGTGGTGCATGCGCACGGTAACCGCATCGGGCGAGGGAACTACCGAACGGATCCATTCGCCGGTGGGGGTGCCGGTAAATGTAACGGTGGCTTCCATTTCGGTATTCTCCGGAAAGTTCTTTGTCATTGGCAGGTAGAGCATTGAGCGGGATTTTTCCAGGGTGTAGGTACCCTGTTTGGTGGCGGTTAGCCTGCGGGCAACGCCGTGCGAGTCGCGAAGCAGAAAGTCGGTAAGGTCTACCAATGCGCTCCAGTCGCTTTCGGCCAGCACCTCAAATCCCCAAATGGCCGATTGCGCAAATGCTTCTTCTACAGACCGGCGCTCGGTTTCGTCGTCACTCACGGCCCGGTAGTCGTAGTTTGGTTGAATGAGCAAAATCCTTGGGCCTGTTCTCACAAACTTCACCACCCTTTCGCCGCCCAGCTGGCCGCGGTCCAGCCCGATGTCGTTGGAACCTACCCCTGCGGGTAGTGAATTCACATACAGAAACTCGGTGTTTAGCTTGTTCACTTCCATGTAGAGCTTTCCCTTTTTTGAGTCCCAGTAAAAAGGAAAAAAGCCGTCGTACTTCTCCATTTCTTTTGTGAAAGAAGCAATGTCCTTTTCTTTGGCAGTGTCGGTGGAGGTGGAGGCACCATTGCTTACAGGGGCTTTGGAGGCGGTGCAGGACAAAAGTGCAGCGACAAATAAAAACAGGTATAGGTTTCTCATTTTGGTTAATTTGTGAGGAATTGCTGCTAAAAATACCGCTAAAATGGTAATTGCATAATTATTAAGTACTTAAATGGCGAAAATCCTTGCTGAAGGAGAAAAGATGTACTTTGTGGCCTTGGTTCCACCAGAGCCTCTTCGCGACCAGCTGACCGACTTGAAGAGCTATTTCAAAGAAAAGTACGACTCGTCTAAAGCTTTGAATTCTCCGCCGCACATTACCCTGCACATGCCTTTCAAATGGAAGGAAGAAAAAGAAAACAGACTAGCAGAGGTGCTGGGCAGCTTTTGCCAAACAGCCGGGTCGTTCAACCTTCTACTTAACGGCTTCGGTGCATTTGCCCCACGGGTTATTTTTATTGAACCGGCTGAAAACCAGGCGCTCAGGGAGATGCAAAAGAACCTGACGAAAGCAATGCGGCTGGGCCTCAACATTTATAATGCCGAGTACAAAAACCGCGGCTTTCATCCGCATCTGACGCTGGCTTTCCGCGACCTGAAAAAGCAGCAATTCGTGGAGGCTTGGGAGGAGTTCCAGGGTCGTTCTTTCGAAGCAGATTTTACCGTTAGCAACATCAGCTTGCTCAAGCACAACGGAAAGTTGTGGGAGATTTTTCGGGATTTTCCTTTTGGGAAAGCCACCGTCAGCTAGTGCACGCCCCCTTAGTCGTACTCAATAGCACCGCTGGCGTTGTCCTGGTAGAGCTTCAATGAGCGGATTTTTCCTTTGTTCTTGATATGGACCAGGTTCACCTGGTCGTCATATGTTTCGAGCAAAATGGTATTTTTCACTTCAATGGAGTTAACGTTTTTTACCCCTGTTGCTTCAATATAGCACCACATGGCATCTGCCTCCCTCTCGTGACCGAGGTACGTTAGCTGCACCCGCTGGCCGTTCACATTTATAGCAATATGGTCGGTAATATACTTTTTCATCAGGTTGTTAAAGAGGGCTTCATCGGCGGGCTTCGTCACGTCAAGCGCTTCCCACCCCGGAGTTTTTCGCAGGGCAGTTTCCAGGTCGTCGAGAAAAATGCGCTGTGAAATCTCCAAAGTCTGCTTTTCGCTGTTCACCTCAATATCACACACGCTCACATGAAACGGATGTGCCAGCCAACCAAAAAATATCAACAACAACTGCATCGTCATAACCATCAAAACAACATTTGCTGCAAGTTCAAAATTTATGCCGTATACTTGCAACCTTTTTCATAACAACCTCTTAACCAAAATAATGAGTGAGTTTAACCTGTTTTTCGGTTTGGGAATGGAACATATTCTCGACATCGAAGGTTATGATCATATCCTTTTTGTGGTAGCACTTTGTGCTATTTATTCAGCTACAGAATGGAAAAAGGTTTTGATACTGGTGACAGCATTTACTTTGGGCCACTCGTTGACGCTTGCGTTATCCACCCTGAATATCTTGAACATCGACTCCGGTATTATCGAGTTTCTCATACCGGTTACCATATTTATAACCGCTGCTGCCAATCTGGCGAAACTGGACGGCGCATCGAAAGAAGAAACTGCTGTTAACCTGAACTATTGGTTTGCAGCCTTTTTTGGCCTTATCCACGGCCTGGGCTTTTCAAACTACCTCAAGAGCCTGCTGGGTAAGGATACCTCCATAGTGACGCAGCTACTTGCCTTTAACATTGGTTTGGAGGTAGGGCAGGTCATCATTGTAGCAGTACTAATGGCAGCCTCTTTTTTGCTGGTTTCCAAAGGTGTAGCAAAAAAAAGAGACTGGATAATGGTAATCTCGTCGGCAGTAGCAGGAATTGCATTAACCCTCATTATAGACAATAGATTTTGGTAAACAATGAAGTACATTAAGAGTATAATCCTATTAGCGACGGTCCTCTGCCTCGGCCATTTTGTACAGGCCCAGGGAGAATGGAATCAGAAATTTGAGCAGCTCGGAACCATGCTTCCGACCCCCAATACTTACCGCACGGCATCGGGCGCCCCGGGCAAAGACTATTGGCAGCAAAGGGCAGACTACGACATTGCCGTTGAGCTCAACGACAACAATCAAAGTATCAACGGCACAGAAACGATTACATACCACAACATGTCGCCCGACAGGTTAGGCTATTTGTGGGTGCAGCTCGACCAGAACATGCGCGCCAAAGATTCGAATACCCCGTTGGTTACACCTACCGCCATGGAAGATTCGCTTTCGGGCAAGTCTTTGCAGGGTATGATTTCGGATTTCGATTACGACGGCGGCTTTAAAATTAAGCATGTAAAAGATGCCGGCGATAAGGACTTGAAATACACTATCAATAAGACCATGATGCGGGTTGACTTGCCCAAACCCCTGCAGCCCGGGGAGAAAGTATCTTTCAAAATTGCATGGTCGTACACTATCAACGACCGTATGCTGGATGGAGGCCGGTCGGGTTATGAGTTTTTCCCGAAGGATGGTAACTATGTATATACCATTGCTCAATTCTATCCCCGCATGGCGGTTTACGATGACATCAACGGCTGGCAAAACAAACAGTTTCTTGGCAGAGGCGAGTTTACGCTGCCTTTTGGCAACTTTACCATGAGCATTACTGTGCCGGCCGATCATATTTTAGCCGGCACCGGCATCCTGATGAACCCCAACGAGGTGCTTACGCCTGAGCAGCTGCAGCGATTCGAAACCGCAAAAAAGACATTTGACAAGCCGGTGATCATTGTTACACAAAAGGAAGCAGAGAAGGCGGAAAAATCGAAGAGCAGCGCAAAAAAGACCTGGAAGTTTAAAGCAGATGATGTGCGCGATGTTGCTTTTGCTACCTCCCGCAAATTTATATGGGATGCCATGGCCGTTGACCTGAACGGGAAAACACCGCTGGCAATGAGCTACTACCCCAAGGAAGGCAACCCGCTGTGGGAAAGGGAGTCGACCAAAGCCGTAAAAAACACACTCATTACCTACTCAAAGCATACCATCGACTATCCCTATCCGGTGGCAATTTCGGTTCATGCGGCCTCTATTGGTATGGAATACCCCATGATATGCTTCAACTTTGGCCGGCCCGATCCGGATGGCCGGTACACAGACCAGCTAAAGTGGGGCATGATTGGCGTAATTGTGCATGAAGTTGGCCACAACTTCTTCCCGATGATCATCAACTCCGACGAGCGCCAGTGGACATGGATGGACGAAGGGCTTAATACCTTTGTGCAATCGCTCACACATAAGGAGCATTATCCCGACATGCCGCTTCGTCGTGGCACGGCCGAGAGCATTGTAGATTATATGAAAGGCGACAAAGAAGGCATACGGCCGATAATGACCAACTCTGAGCAGATACTTCAGTTTGGAAACAATGCCTACGCCAAACCAGCAGCGGCATTGAGCATCTTAAGGGAAACCATCATGGGCCCTGAGCTTTTTGACTATGCATTTAAGGAATACGCTCAGCGCTGGGCATTCAAGCATCCCTCGCCGGCCGATTTTTTCCGCACCATGGAAGACGCTTCGGCCGTAGACCTAGACTGGTTCTGGAGAGGCTGGTTTTATACCACCGACCACGTAGATGTGTCGGTTGAAAACGTGAAATGGTACCGCATGGCGAGCAACCAGAAAGGCTTCGAAAACGAGGTAACAGCCAGCACCTCAAAAGACCTGGGCGGAAGCAACGGAACAACTCCGGCGACTAGTTTTGCGGAGGCAGCCGAAACATTTGTATTTGCGAACACTTCAGACAAAGCCTACAGGGAGTTTCAGAATAAAGTGAACGACGACGCCATCAGGCAGAAACACGCCAATACCAATTTCTACGAAGTAACACTCAAAAACGTGGGTGGACTGGTAACACCACTATTGATAGAGTGGACCTATGCCGACGGAACTAAGGAAGTTGAGTATATCCCTGCTGAAATCTGGAGGCACAATGAAAATGAGGTGACGAAGGTTTTTGCTAAGGACAAAGAGGTGGTGAACATCCAGTTCGACCCCAACAAGGAAACAGCAGATGTGGAGGCCGAAAACAATTTCTTCCCCCGAAGAGATGTAAACAGCCGTTTTGATCAGTTTAAACAAAAGAAAAACTAAGAACAGCAGATAAGGCGTTCTAAATCAACCGTATGAAAAATTTGAGCCGTGCCGGACTTTTGTGTAGGCGCGGCTCAAATTTTAGCAGTCACTAAAAAATCACCCTTTTTAACTCAGTGGCGTCCGGTATATTTGCAGGTTTAAAATTAACCCGATGAGAAGAAATTTAATTGCCGGCTTTGCTTTAGCCGGCTTACTAGTAGCTGGTGCCAACGTGTTTGCCCAGGGCCAGTGGCAGCAAAAGTTTGAGCAAATGGGCACCACACTTCCTACAGCCAACACTTACAGGACCGCATCTGGCGCTCCCGGCAAAGACTATTGGCAGCAGAAAGCCGATTACGATATTGCTGTTACGCTTAACGACGACAAGCAGTCAATATCAGGGGAGGAAACAATCACCTACCACAACTTTTCTCCTGACCGGCTAACCTACCTGTGGGTGCAGCTCGATCAGAACCTGTTTGATAAAAACTCTGCGACAAAGCAGGTGGCGGCATCAACCATGCCCGATACGATCTCCGGCAAATCGCTGCAGCAGACCATTACCCGCGACCAGGACTTTGATGGCGGCTTCAAAATCGGCTACGTAAAATCGGCCGATGGCAAAGACCTGAAATACACAATTAACAAAACGATGATGCGGGTCGACCTTCCGCAGGCGCTTAATTCTGGAGAAAGGGTTTCCTTTAGGATAGCCTGGCGGTACAACATAAACGACCGCATGAGCCTGGGTGGCCGCTCCGGGTATGAATATTTTCCGGGCGACGACAACTATCTCTACACTATTGCCCAGTGGTTTCCGCGGATGGCCGTTTACGACGACGTGAACGGATGGCAAAACAAGCAGTTTTTAGGTGCAGGCGAGTTTGCGCTGCCGTTTGGCGACTATAAAGTGAAGATAACCGTGCCTGCCGACCACGTGGTAGCGGCCACTGGCGTGTTGCAAAACCCGGGCGAAGTACTAACACCCGAACAGCAGAATCGGCTGGATGCGGCCCGCACAAGCTTCGACAAGCCGGTGATTATTATTACAGAAGCTGAGGCCGTAAAAAACGAAAAGTCGAGAGCGAAATCAACCAAAACCTGGGTGTTTCATGCCGAGCAGGTCCGCGACTTCGCTTTTGTTTCTTCGCGCAAATTTATCTGGGACGCCCAAGCTGTAAAAATTAACGACAAAACTCCGCTGGCGATGAGCCTTTACCCTAAAGAAGGAAATCCACTGTGGGAAAAGGAGTCGACCAAAGCCGTGGTAAACACCCTAAAAACCTACTCAAAATATACCATCGACTATCCATATCCTGTAGCCCAATCGATTCACACGGCATCTATCGGCATGGAATACCCGATGATCTGCTTCAACTACGGGCGGCCCAACCCCAACGGTTCATACTCACGGGCTATACTTGAAGGAATGGTTGGCGTAATAGTGCACGAGGTGGGGCACAACTACTTCCCGATGATCATCAACAACGATGAGCGGCAGTGGGCATGGATGGATGAGGGTATTAATACCTTCCTCGAGCACCAAACCATTGTTGAAAACTACCCGGACTTTGATACTACCTGGGGCACCCCGCAGGGCGTAACAAGGTACATGAAAGGAGAAAAAAGCCAGCTCCGCCCAATCATGACCAACCCCGAACAGGGCAAATCGCTCGGTTACGAAGCTTACGGCAAGCCCTCGGCCGGTCTGGTGTTGCTTCGCGAAACAATAATGGGACCTGAGCTCTTCGACAAAGCATTTAAAGAATACGCCGAGCGGTGGGCGTTTAAGCACCCGTCGCCGGCCGATTTCTTCCGTACAATGGAAGATGCTTCAGCCGTCGACCTCGATTGGTTCTGGAAGGGCTGGTTTTATAGCGTTGATGCCTGCGACATTGCGGTAGACAACGTGCAGTGGTACCGGATGAAAGTGGATGAGAAAGGTTTTGAAAACCAGATTGCAGCCAGTGTGTCTAACGATCTGGGTAGCGGTGGCGCTATGGAAAACGGACTATCGGCTCCCAAGCCGTTTAAATATTCGAACACCGGAAATGGCGAATATGGCGAGTTTAAGGCCCGGGTGGACGATAAAGCCATCCAGAAGAAAAATGCCGACAGAAACTTTTACGAGGTAACGCTTAAAAACGAAGGCGGCCTGGTGATGCCGGTAATTATCGAATGGACTTTTGCAGATGGCACGAAAGAGATTGAACGGCTGCCCGCGGAAATTTGGAGACTGAACGAGAATGTGGTGACCAAAGTTTTCGCGAAAGATAAGCAGGTAGTAAGCCTGAAGCTAGACCCTATGCAAGAGCTGCCCGACGTGGACGAACAAAACGACGTGTACCCGCAGGTAGACGCGCAGTCGAGGTTCGAAAGGTTTAAAAACGGCACGAACTAATTAATAAAGCAATGCGGGATAAGGTGCACATAGGCTGCTACTTTATCCCGCTTTCATTCCCGGGCCGGTCCCTCACCGGATTTTCAATTCATCTTTAAAGTTGTTGATGTAGTTTGTAAGCGCTTCATCCACTGTTTCGTCGGCATCCCATTTGGTGCCAAGGTAAATGTCGCCCGTGGCAAGGTGCTTCACATAAAACTTGTAAACCGGAGCGCTTACCGGTATAGTCCTCAGCACCGTTTTGCCGTCTTTCACCTTCATGGTAATGTAGTCGGTTTCGGTCCGATCAACCTCGTAGTTCAGCAGTTCTCTTATAGTATAGCCAGTGGTGTGCAGGTTGAGCAGCACATATTGAAATCCCTGCTGGTATAGTTTTTTTTCATCGCCGTCAAAAGCTACCATCTCGTACGAAAAAGGGTAATTTTTCAGCGTGCTTTCAAGTACGTTGTTGGCCCTGGCTACACCAGCGTTATATTTTTCAACTTCCTTTTCAACATTATTGTTTACCACGCCGCCGGGTCTGTCGGCTGGTACTTCTACTTTCGTATACATGGGCACCGCCAGCTTATCTATTTTTAAGTCTACAGCAAACGAGGGAAACCGGCGGCTTTTGATGATATCCACATCAGAGAAAAATTCCGGTGTTTCGGTTATAAGAAAGTTTTTTTGCTCTTGTTTCGATCTGTATACTGCCCTGCCAAGGTTTTTTACCACCTTTTCCTGGTCTTTATCCTGGTCTTTCCAGGCTGGTTGGCCGTGACTCATAAACGACTTGCCGCCATTGTACGGCGTAATGACCACCACCACACGCTCGCTTTCTTTTCCGGCTATTTTAAGATTTACCTTGCTCAGCAGGATCAGGTTTTTTATCTGGCGGCTGTTGAGAAATTCACTGAACGCTTCGGTAGCGTCTACACCGGCCATCACGTCTTCCATGTTCAGGTACATCACAGCATCGATGCCCATTTTGCGGAATTCGCGGTGCATTTCAGCAGAAAAAGCTTTCCAGTCGCCTCTTTCGGCCATCCGGGAGCTACGGGGCGGCACGCTTACAAGTACGGCCGAGCGGCTTGCCAGCAGGTCGGCGGGCAGCTCATTTACATACTCAAGAAAGCGAAAGCCCACAATGTTGATGTCCTCTTCCTGGGCCCTGGCCAGATCGATAGTAAAAACACTCAAGGCAAAAATTATCAGATATTTCATAAGGGAATATTTCAACCGACTTGTGATATTGAATGCGATAAGTTTCTATAATTACCACAGAAATGCAAGATGACCCCAAAAAGATGCTAAAACGAAAATCCATTTTGTGGCTGCCACTGCTAATGGTGCTGGCAAGCTCTCAGCAAATATGGGCCCAATCCCCGGTCGATTCGACCCGTCTGCTCTCCGACCTGAAATTTTTGTCGTCAGCTGAAATGGGCGGGCGAAAAACGGGCAGCGAAGGCAGCCAAAAAGCGATGGAGTTTATCGAAGCAGAGCTGCAGAAAGCGGGCACAAAACCCTGGAATGGAAAGTGGCGCCATAATTTCGCAATTGATGCCAAAGGCTACCCCAACTCAGGCACAAATGTGGTTGCATACCTAAAAGGAAGCAGCGACTCCCTGATAGTAGTGTCGGCCCATTACGACCACCTGGGAGCAGAAGGTGGCAAAATTCATTATGGTGCGGACGACAATGCCTCCGGCGTAGCAGTGCTGCTCGAAGCGGCAAGGTATTTTTCCAAAGCGAACGAGCTCCCCTACACGTTGGTATTTGCCGCTTTTGATGCTGAAGAAAAGGGCCTTTTGGGAGCGTATGCTTTCGTGGAGGACCTGGCTAAAGCCGGCGCCGCTGTAAAGCTAAACCTTAACATGGACATGGTAAGCAAAGGCTACAAAAATGAATTGTTTGTGGCAGGCACTTACCATTACCCCGGGCTTAAAAAGTGGATCGACACCACCGGGGCAGTTTATTCGAAGGTACAGCTAAAAACAGGGCACGACTTGCCCGGCTCGGGCCACGACGATTGGACCTTCGCTTCCGACCATGGGCCGTTTCACAAGCAAAAGATTCCGTTTCTCTATTTTGGCGTGGAGGACCACCCGCATTACCATCAGCCGACGGATACCTTCGATAAAACACCGCATAGCTTCTTTCTGCATTCAGCGGAAACCATTATTGGATTTGTAAACCACTACCTCTACAATGAGCGACAATAAACACCGCTGCGCATGGTGCATCGGCCATTTCGACGAGTACATGCGCTACCACGACGAAGAATGGGGCGCGCCGGTACACGACGACCAGAAGCACTTCGAGTTTCTGATTTTAGAGGGCGCACAGGCCGGCCTTAGCTGGAGTACGATTTTGAAGAAAAGAGAAGGCTACAGGCAGGCTTTCGCCAACTTTAATGTGGAGGAGGTAGCACAGTTTACGCCGGGAATAGTAGAAGAGCTGCTGCTGTTTCCCGGCATCATCAGAAACCGGCTAAAAGTTACCGCCGCAGTTAATAACGCAAAGCAGTTTTTAAAGGTGCAGGAAGAATTTGGCAGTTTCGACAGCTACATCTGGCAGTTTGTAGGCGGCAAGCCGATAGTGAACGGCTGGACGAGTAGTAAGCAAGTGCCTGCTACCACCAAAGAGTCGGATGCGCTCAGCAAAGACCTGAAAAAGCGGGGGTTCAAGTTTGTGGGCAGCACAGTTATTTATGCGCACATGCAGGCCTGTGGATTAGTGAACGACCACACGGTGGATTGCTTCAGGTATGAGGAGGTGAAGGGGATGCGGTAATATTACCTGTCGCTAATGAAATTTAATAGTGGTATCTGCATTGGACTATTTCCACGGAATCGTTTTTTACCCTATACAGTAGCCTGTGCTCAAGGTCAATCCTTCTGGACCAGAGTTCCGAAAAATCATGCTTTAGAGGATCTGGCTTGCCGGTACCTTCGTAGGGTGTGTGGAGCACTTCTTTTATAAGATTATTAATTTTCCTTAACTTCTGCTTGTCGGTCTGCTGCCAGTGCAAATAGTCCCCACAAACTTTGGAGCAAAGATGAGCTTCATTCCTCAATAAGCTCTTTGATAATGCCTTTTCCTTCATCCAGCTCTTTGATGGCTTCTTTTATGCGGTTGACATTTTTAGGACTGCCCAAAGGATGAAACGGTTCATTGATAAGGTCGTAGTCCGATTTCAGCGTCACAACAGTATCTTCTACTTTCAACCGGGCTGCAAAATGGGGCTTCTTACTACGTAAAACCCTATCAATGAAGCTTTTGAGATACTGTCTGAAGTTGGATTGGATTGCCATGGCGTTTTATCTTACGTTTCACAACTCAAGCACAATGTCTTTCTTCAGAAAAGTAACCTTCCACAGCCCCCTCCATTCGCCCAGCTGATAGCCGGTGGCTTTGTCTTCCGGGTAAAGCTCCTGTAGTTTCTGCGCCGCTTCAGCCGTAAGCTCTTTTCCTTTTTCGCCATGGCACTGCAAGCAAAGGGCAGCCCCTATCATAATCGGCCGGGTGTAAATTACCTGCTCCGCCCCGTCTTCCGCATAAACCTCGTCACGCATTTCCTGCCCCTGCTCAGCCGCATAAGCGTAGGCTTCCACAATGGGCTCTTCTTCGGCGGTGGGAGCATCGTTGGGGTTTCTCCATTTGTTGCTGACACGCCGGATCTCCGCTTTGTGCACCTGCGAAAGTGAATCCATTATCGGAAGGGCGTTTATATTGCAAAACTCTATGGCTCCCACAACTCCCTCCGACTGTATTTTCTTCATCAGCGTTTGCAGGAGCGCTTTCTGTGCCTCGTCGGTCACAGCTTTGCCCTTTTCTCTGGCCTTTTCCACGATCTCCGAAGGCAGCACCCGCTTTATCTCTCTGTCATTCATTTCCTTCTTTACTTGCTCGGTTTCTTCAGCAGATCGCTCCATCGGCCCGCAACCGGTAGTTCCCAAATGGATGAGTATCAGAAAAGTAAAAAGTCGCTGCATAGGAAAAGTCTGTTAGTTAATACCGGGGTCGTTTCGTTAGCGCTTCAAAACCTCCTCCCTTCCTAATCCCGGAAGCAAGAGGCGGTCTAACCAAACCAACACCGTGGTTGATATGTGAAAATAACTACTCTAACTCACAAAAAGATCACGGGTTTGTTAATTTTGTGGCTTAATTTTTCGGCAATGCTGGACAAACTAGAAGCAATAAAGAAGCGATTTGAAGAGGTAAGCGACCTGATCGTGCAGCCCGATGCCATGGCAGATATGGCCAAATACACCAAGCTGCACAAAGAATACAAGGAGCTGAGCAAGATTGTCACCAAATTTAACGAATACAAAAAGGTATTAAACGATATAAAAGGCGCCAAGGAACTGCTGAGCAAGGAGAAGGATAGTGAGTTGCGAGAAATGGCCAAAATGGAGCTTGACGAGCTTAATCCGCGGGAGGAGCAGCTGGAAGAGGAGCTAAAAAAACTGCTGATCCCTAAAGACCCCAACGACAGCAAAGACGCTATTCTTGAGGTGCGGGGCGGCACCGGTGGCGATGAGGCTGCGATATTTGCTGGCGACCTCTTCAGGATGTACCAGCGATTTGCCGAACAAAAAGGTTGGAAGCTTACCGTGCTCGATTTAACCGAAGGTACCTCGGGCGGATACAAAGAAATAATAGCCACTGTAAGCGGTGAGGATGTGTACGGGCAGCTAAAATTTGAGTCGGGTGTGCACCGGGTGCAGCGGGTGCCTGCCACCGAAACACAGGGCCGGGTGCATACTTCGGCAGCCAGTGTGGCTGTACTGCCCGAAATGGAAGAAGTGGAGGTGGAGCTTAACATGAACGACATCCGCAAAGACACGTTCTGCTCTTCGGGGCCGGGTGGTCAATCGGTAAATACCACCTATTCGGCTATCCGCCTTACGCACATTCCCACAGGTATAGTAGTTAGCTGCCAGGACGAAAAGTCGCAGATAAAAAACTTCGAAAAGGCGCTGAAGGTGCTTCGGTCACGTATTTACGAGGTGGAGCTGAAGAAACACAACGATGAAGTGGGCGCCCAGCGCAAGTCGATGGTGGGCAGTGGCGACCGGTCCGACAAAATTCGCACGTACAACTATCCTCAAAGCCGTGTTACAGACCATCGCATCGGTTATACGGTATACAACCTGCCTGCGGTAATGGATGGCGATATAGGTGATTTCATCGAGCAGCTTCGCATTGCCGAAAATGCCGAAAAGCTAAAGGATGGAGAGAAATAATCTCGCCGCGGTTCGTTCAATATCCCAGGGTTTTCGGCGTTTTCTATCCGTTATGCGTGGCCCATTTTTTTTGCTGGCAGCCATTGTGGCTGGCTTTTGTGCCTGTTCGCCCGAAGAAGAGATATTCCGCGACCTGGAGGACAGCGCAATTTACTTTTCTACCGACACTTTGCGTTTCGATACCGTGCTTACCGGCACCCGTAGCCCGTCGTATCGGGTTATGTTGTTCAACCCAAACAAATATGGTGTCATTATCCCGTCTGTTGGCTTACAGGGGGCCGACTCACCTTACACCATTACCCTAAATGGAGAAACCGGGCGTAGGTTTACCAACGTGAAGATACTTGGCAAGGATAGCCTGCTTTTGCTTATCGACGTGCAGCTGCCGGTCAATAACCAGGCGGCACCGCAGTTGGCCAGGGAATACGTGGAGATTGGAGGCGCGGCACGGCCATTTCTAGTGATGGAAGCCTGGGGACAGGATGCCACATTTTATAGCGGACTCCATTTGATTACAGATGATACAGTATGGGACTCTTTGGCTCCTTACGTAATTCAAGACAGTTTGCTGGTAACCGAAAACGCCACCCTCACTATTAATGAAGGTGTGCACGTAATCATGCGGCCCGGCAGCTTTTTTTTTGTTGCAGGAAGATTGATAACAGCGGGCAGTGCTAAGAAGCAGGTAGTTTTTCGAAATGAAAGAACAGATGCTAACTACAAAAATGCACCTGGCCAATGGGGAGCCATCTACTTTTTAGAGGGCAGCAGTGGCAATTCTCTCAACCATACGGTTATAAAAAACGGAGATATAGGCCTGCGCATCGGCACCCCCGACGACGATGATGTGCCGGACGTTACCCTTTCCAACTGTGTCATTGCCAACATGTCGTCCGACGGTATTCTTGCTTTTTCAAGCGATGTGTATGCTTACAACACCGTGGTTTACAATAGTGCCAGGTACCTGGCGGGCCATTTTGCAGGTGGCAACTATCGCTACGAGCATTGCACATTTTCCAATTACCCCAACGACTTCTTCAGGGAAGACCCGGCAGTACTATTTGCCGACAATCTATTGCTGGACAACGAGGAACTGCTGGTGGCACCTCTTGCCATCCAAATTGTCAATTCGGTAGTTTGGGGAACAGAACCCGAGGAAATCGAAATAAACACAGAAGGAGGTACTGCCTCTATATTTCAGGTTCGCAATAGCCTTTTAAAAACCACCAATTCCCTTCTTCAGGCGGGTGACAACATCACCGATAAACCCCCGCGGTTTTTCAATGAATTTTTGTACGATTACCGGCCCGACAGTCTCTCGCCGCTGATAAATGCGGGCACCAATAGAAACATTGAGCTGGATATTCTCGGCTTGCCGCGAGACAGCCTGCCCGATATTGGCGCCTATGAATGGCGGGAAGGACAGAAGAGAGGCGACTAAATAGTGCTATATTAAGCGACAGCCAGGCACATAATTACCAGTGATATGCATACTTTTCAGAAAGAGATCCGGCTAAAACCATACCCACGGGGGTTCCACCTCATTACATCGGAAATTGTGGCCCAATTTCCTGAGCTAAGGCAAATCAGCGCAGGTATGTTAACGGTGTTTATCAAGCATACTTCCGCCTCGCTAACCATCAACGAAAACGCCGATCCCACGGTACGAAAAGATTTCGAGAGCCATTTTAACGAAATGGTACCCGAAAATGCGCCTTACTACAGGCATACCAGCGAAGGCCCCGACGATATGCCGGCTCACATCAAATCGTCGTTGCTGGGCTCCTCGGTTACTATTCCCATTACCAACGGACGCTTAAACCTCGGCACGTGGCAGGGTATTTACCTCTGCGAGCACCGCAACCATGGCGGCAGCAGGTCGCTGGTGGTTACGGCATGGGGTGGGTAGGGGTCGGTCTCAGCCCGCATCCTTATTGGAAACCACTTTTCAGCTTGATATACTCTTGCTTTAGTTCTAATAGAAGCGGCAAAGTCAAATGAATGGCTTTGCCGCTTATTTCAAATTAATTGCCCGTGCTGTTTCAGTCGGCTTTCTTTAGGCCTTTAAAAATTTCAGGGGTCATTTTTTCACGGGCCGCCATTGGATCATAATCCTGTATTCCTTCGGATGATAATGTTTTTACTGATACAGTCGAGCCGTCCATGTTCCACACAAAGAGGAAACCGATGTATTCACTATCAGTGTAAACGAGCGTAAACGTGTCGGCGTAATCCCAGCTTATAGACTGCTCGTCAAGCTCCTCGCAGAGGTTTTGAGTACCAAATTCGGGTTTGAAATACTTGAGATTTTGATCGCCATCATTGTACCATTCCCAATGCCATGCATACTGATAGTATAAGCCACCGTTGCTCTTTTGGGCAAAAAACCTGTCGAAATATACCCACTGCGCATTATCGCCATCTACAAATATTTCACCGTAATTGGCGCAGGCGTCGGCCGGTACTTTTGCTTCGATTTTTTTGCCGGCATGTTGCCAGGCCGCATACTGGTACTGCTCCCACTCATGCCCTGTCACAGGGGGCAAGCTAATGTTGCCGTTGGTTTCTGCCATTAGCGGTAGTGTAAACTGGTACTCATGAACCAGCGTTCCTATGAGATCGAAATAGTATGGCGCCACCACATCAGGGGTAGTAAATGTTTGGGCTATCACCCTATAGTTCCCGGCTGGTACGTCGCTGAATTCGGCGGACGCACCACCGTTGCTAATGGTACCAGCCTTTTCGATGGTATTTTCATCGCTTCTGAGCGTAATCTTTACCGAGTCTGGTTTTTCTTCTCCCAAAGGGAAATTGAACGTCAGCTTTTTAGCTGGCTCAACCACCTCGAATCCCAGCGTCAGGTAACCAAAGGCCAGGGGTGTTGAGTCTTCGGTTGACAGTACCTCCGGGCTAAGATTGGTTGTAGCTTCTTTAGTTATCTGGAAGCAGATAGGAAGCGGTTGTTCTACGTGCTCGGCGTTGGGGCTGCCGGCAACAGGAGCAGCGTAGGAAATCTCGTTAGCTTCGTCTTTTACAAAAAACTCGGTGATGCAGTAAGATCCGGCGTTCAGAAACACCGGATCGGTTACGAAAGAATCTCCAAAGCCGGTTGCCGGAATTTCCGCACGCTCCAAAATCTTATTTCCCGCTTCGTCTTCGATTGTCACCAGCAGTGAGCTAACATTTGAGGTTAAAACACGTCCCGACGACAAGCTGGCATTGCTGGCGGTAATAACCAGTTGCCCCGTGTTATTGGTCGGGTTCGGGTCTTCTGTGGTACAGGATGCAGCTATTGCAGCCACCAACAGAAAGGCAAAAAATTTTCTCATGAATTTTAGATGTTTTATGGGTAAATCAATGAGCGTAGGAAGGAGTTGGATAGCGAATGTGATGAGCTGTCGGCTCAGTGCAGCCTAACATAGTTTTATAAGCTGTAGCACTTTTAAGCTTTGCCGGCCTCAAAGCACTCGTAAAAACTCCCTTTTTTCTCGTTTCAAAGGAAGCTGTAACTTTCACGAAAAAAAATACGGGATTCTGCGTATTCGTAACGGATAGTTGAAAGAACAGCCACGAGCGGCGAAGTGCTCAAAATCAGTAATTTATAAACCGCTGAGTCATTTCTGTCCCGGCAAAGCAAGAGCTTTTTACAATAGGTGAAGAAAGACGGCGTGCGGGTGCTGTCACCGGATTGCGTTTTTCCGCTGCCCATTCTCCTTGTTTGCAACGAGGAGAAGCGAGAAAGGCGACCTGTACCACCGCTTCTGCATTGTTAAAAGAGACCTAAAAACGAGGTAGGGGCGAGCCTTCACACCTCATCCTCCTCGCCTGCAACGAGGATGACCGAGAATGGCGATTGTATCGCCGTCCACCAAATATTGTCGAAGGCCCTGCTTGCTATCCCTCATCCACCGCTGTCCGCCACCCTGCTTATATCTCAATTACATTTTCCTTTACTTCACACGCTTTTGCCTAGGTAGCGGTTGTGCATAAGTACCCGCCTATGCCTGATGGGCTTAGGCTGCAATATCCGGCGCATGCACATGAAGCTTTTTGCGCGCTGGTAAACATGTACTACACCGTATGGCAAACAAGAAAAATCCTTATTGGATAAGGGCCGGGAAGCTCACACTGGCGCAGCGGGCAAGCATGCTCGTATTTGGTGTGTTCACCTTTTACCTGCTGGTAAGAACCCTCGACAAAGAAGGTTACGGCGTCTGGATGCTGTTTATTTCCACTACCATGCTTATTCACATGGCCAGAGAGGGTTTTTTCAAGAAACCTTTAATCAGGTATATTAATAAACTCGAAGGTGAGGAAAAGCGAAAACTACAGGCCGCATCCTTGCTGTTGAACCTGTTCTTCTCCGCCATTTCCAGCCTCATACTTATTGCTTTGGCCGGCTTTCTCGAAACCGCCTGGGGAGCACCGGGCCTTCGGCAGCTATTTATCATTTATTTCTTTACCAACCTCTCCATGGCTGTGTTTTCGCACTGTAACAACCTGCTGGAGGCAAACTTCCGGTTTATGGGGCCATTGGTTGGCAATTTTCTCAAGTCTGGCCTGTTTTTCGGCTGTGTGGTGGTATTGTATTTTGCCGAAGTGCGGGTGAGCCTGTTTCTGCTTGGGCTCTGCTATTTCGCTACCGCTACTATCGCAGCTTTTTCCATGTATTGGCACAGCCGCCACCTTATGAGTTACAGGTTTTTGTGGGACACAAAATGGGCAGCGAAGCTTTTTTCCTACGGCAAATACACCCTGGGCACAAATATTAGCGGCACCCTTATGCGAAATACCGATATATGGATGATAGGCTTCTACCTCAATCCCGCAGCTGTGGCGGTATACAACGTGGCCATTCGCATAGCCAACCTGTTTGAAGTGCCCACCATGGCAATGGCTTCAATTATTTTTCCACAGGCCGTTAAAAAGGCAAATGCGGAGGGCGAGGCGTCTCTGAAGCCCCTGTACGAAAAATCAGTTACTGTTATCCTGCTGTTAATTGCACCACTGGTGGTGCTGGTTATCATTTTTTCAAAAGAAATAGTAGGGCTGCTGGCGGGCGATGGCTACGAGGAGGCCGGCGTTATTCTCAACATCACTATGCTGTATGGTTTAATAGTGCCGTTCAACAAGCAAATGGGCGTGCTGCTCGACGCCATCGGCAAAGCACGCCTCAATATGCTGTTTGTGATGCGTAATGCGCTCATCAATGTGGCGCTCAATGCGCTGATGATACCGCAGTTTGGCGTGATGGGTGCGGCATACGCCACCCTGGCCACGTTTGTAATAGTGCTTATATTGAACCAGGTATATCTTAAGAGAAAATATGATGTGGAAATGTTGAGCCTCTTTCGATATTCCTGGTACTATTTGAAGAAACTGAAGGGGAAAATGCTAAACAGCAAGGTGCCGGTTTAGCACCCCCCATTTACCAGTTGCCGGCGCTGCTTGCAGTCGCGCCTGATGGACTTGCCCCTTCAGCAACTCAAAATTCAGGAATTGATCCGCTTCCTTCCTCAGGCTGTCGATTTTCCTGTTGATGACGTCCCAGTCAACCTGCTGATTCATCATTTCCAGCACCTTTTGGTGGTCGAAAGCGTAAAGCAGATGATTTTGCAGGTTAAACGCTGTTACCAGTGTTTTCAGCCGTTCGTTCATACCCACTTTGTCGCCCGAGGCAGGCAGCCCGATAAAATTTTTGTTGAAAATGGTGCTAAGCATCATACCATGAAACGAGTTGGTTATAACAAGGTCGCAGTCTTTCATGTAGCCGAGCCATTCTTCAATCGACGGAAAGGCGTTGCCGGAGCTGTCTTTATGTACCGACACGTGCGCAACTTTGGTATTTGGTAGTGCAGCCACAAACTCCAGCAGTTTGCCTTTTGCATCAGAAGGCCGGTTGCCCAGTGTGTAAACGAAAATCTTTTTCCCATTATAGTTTTTAAAGGAAGGGATCTCCCGGCTGAGGCTGTACCAATCCTCTTTTTCAAGCAAAACTGTGGGGTCGGGTAGCACCCGGGCCTCGCAGCCCATTTCGTGGCAGAGGGTTACGCCGCTGTGTTCCCGCACACTTACGGCATCAAAATTTTTGAGACTTCTTCTGAAGCGGGCTTTTACTTCTTGTGGCAGCTCCTTATGTCCAAAGCTGGCTGCATAGGCAATGCGAAGTGTGTCGGCGCTGCCAAACCGTAAAAAAAACGGCTCATGATCGCCAATAAAGGAATAATTCCAGATTTGATCGCTTCCGGCAATGTAGATATCAGCCTCGGGAGGCGAAAACTGAAGGTGGGAGATGGACGTGTACAGCTCGGGAGAAAAATCCAAATATGCATGTTTGAATTCTTCAAAATGCCTGTTGGGGAGGACTGTTGGCGAAGCAAAAGCAACTTTTAGCTTTTTTCGCAGTGCATGTGCATTAAGCAACTTTTTCCAATTGGCCTTCAGAAGCCGCTGGAAAAAACCGGGTTTATGTTTTTTTACTGACTGCGCCTTGTTATACCGGATTAAGAAGGGCGCATGGCCTTTGTTTTTCAAATATTTTTGAAAGGCATAAGCCTGGAGCAGCTGCCCGTAGTTCTCCTGGCTTTCCCAAAATGTCATCACCCCAATTTTGAGCTTTTCTTCGGGCGCATCTATGGTTAATCTGGTGTTTAAATGTATCGTCTGAGACATAGTAATTATTTGGTAATGGCCGTACTCCATCACACACCAAGATTCACCCTGCACCCACAACATGCAAAGGGGCTTTGAGGTTTAAACTGTCGCCGGCTTTGTTGTTTTCGTAATCTGAATGTAACATTACAGCGGTCTGTCTCAGCATCAGAAAAGTAACTCTACAGTAATATATCGCAGCAGTGTGGCTCGCAAAGAAAATGCTGAAACTTCGGAGCGACACCGCTTGTTAAAACCATGGAAAAACTGTTGATCGATGAATTTTGAAAAGGAAGTAATAGCTGCGAGTGAGGACGTGCCCGTGGTGGTCGATTTCTGGGCGCCGTGGTGTGGCCCCTGCCAATTTTTAGGCCCGGTAATAGAGCAGCTGGCTGCCGAAGCCAACGGCCGTTGGAAGCTCATAAAAGTAAATACCGACCAAAATCAGGAGTTGTCGTCCCGGTATGGCATCAGAGGTATTCCGGCAGTAAAAATGTTCAGCAAGGGGAAGGTGGTAGCTGAGTTTACCGGCGCACTGCCCAAACATGAAATTTTGAAATGGCTCGACCAGCACATTCCTTCGGAGGAGAAGCTGCTTTTTGTGCAAATAAAGAAAGAGCTGGAGGAAGGCGAGACGGCAGCACTGGCACGCCTTGAGAAATTGGTGCTGGATTACCCCGCATTCGACGAAGCCCGGATTGCCCTGGCGAAAGAGGTCATTTGGATAGCGCCTGACAGGGCGTTGGAGCTGTTGGCCGGAGTAAAAGACCGGAACAGGTTTTTTGAAACTTCGGAGTATCTGAACGCCCTGGCGATACTTCTGAAAGCTGAATTTCACGGGCCTTCGCCGGCACAGGCAAAACTGGCGGCTTCTCAGGAAGCATTTCGATCGGGCGACCTCGAAAGCGGCATTGCACTGCTGATAGAGGCTGTTTCGCTCGACAAAAGCTATATGGATGAGCTGCCGCGAAAGGCCTGCATAGCCTTTTTCAACTTAATGGGCCCCACCCACGACTACACCAAAAAATTCAGGCGGAGGTTCGATATGGCTTTGTATTGACAGTCGGAACAATTGTTGAGGACAAGACGGCAGCTTTCTTTTTTCATTAAGAATACATTACTTCGTTGTTATTCAAAAATTAACTCCTTCAACAAACTTTTGCATGTTTGATTTTTTCCCCGTTGAATTAAAATCGGGTTTCCCCACATTTCTTACGGCCGTTTACACTTTAATGTGGGGCCTTGTTTTGTCGTCGCTGGTGGCCATTACCCACAAAAAAACCTTTACCGGCTTCGAATATCCCGACAGGTTTTTTCAGTCGATGATTCTCGCCACCATAGTTGCCACCGCCGTTATGATGTCGATTGGCGATAGCCTGGCAAGAGGGCTCGGTATTTTCGGAGCCCTGGCCATAATCCGGTTTCGTACCCGTATAGATGAGCCGAAGAACTTGCTGTTTCTGTTTGCCACGCTCGCCCTGGGCATTGCGCTGGGCGTGTATGGTTTTAGCATAGCCATTTCGAGCACAATCATGTTTTGCACCACCGCCTGGATACTCTATTGGTTTGTCGAGCTTAGAAACCTGAAAGAGAAACTCACACTTACGATCTTTATGGAGTCTGAAAACCAGGTAAAAACGGTAGAGGACTTTCTGAAAACTGACACGCTCAAATACCAGCTGGTAGCTCAGGAAAAAAGAAAAACCGGGCTGTGGGAAATGGAGTGGCAGATTTTGGTAGCTACCGGCTATCCTAAAAGCAATATTCTGGAAGCGCTGTCGGGCAAGGACGGCATAGCGCAGGTAAAATGGTCGAAGGAAGAACCCCTGGTAAGAGTTTAAATGAAGTTACAAAAGCAAAATTATTGGGCTTACTACGTAGCACTGGTTATAATAGGCGGGGTGCTTTTGTTTTTTTCAATGAACCACCCCGTTCGCAAAGGGGGGCTGTATGGCGTAGTGGAGAGCCCAAAAGTGCGGCTTAATCATCCCCGAAAGGCCACGGTAATGAAAGTGAGCGTGGTTCCCGGCCAAAAAGTGAATAAGGGCGAGGTGTTGATGGAGCTTGGGTCGGAGGCGGTTGACGATGACCTTGAGCGAATAGCCTACCGTGAGAAACAGCTGACCACCGAGCTGGAGCAGGAGCTTTTTCAGCTGCAGATCGAGCAAAAGGAATTTGAGCTTGAAGTGCTGCAGGATGAGCAGGAGTGGACGCAGGAGAAAAGAGAAATTGAAGCATCGCTCTCGCGGGACAGAACATTACTCAACAAGTTTTCAGGCAGCCAGCCTAAAGACACCCTCGGCGCCGATTGGAGAATTCAGTACCTCGACGACATCATAAAGTCGAAACAAACGGAAGTAAAGCTTAAGCAAGGACTGTTGGAACAAAAGAAGCAGCTTATGCAAATCGCCTACAAAGCGCGCAATGAAGAACTGCTTTTGGAAAAACAGCGGCTAATTCAGGAAAAGCAGTCACTCACCCTGGTGGCACCTGCCAGCGGCACTGTAGACAACGTCTATTTTATGGAAGGCCAAACTGCCGACGCTTTTACCGATCTTTTGTCTCTACTGCCCGACGAAAATAAATACGTGCGTGCTTACGTAACGGAGCAAACAGCCCAACTGCCCGAATTTACCTCGGTTACCGTACAGTCGGTGCTCAATAAGGAAAAGACCACCCCCGCCACCTACATAGGATCGGGCGGGGTGGAACTTTTGCCGGCACAGATCCAGGATTCACCGGTGCAGTTGAGCGGCAAGGAGATTTTTTTCAGGCTAGAAAATACCGAGGGCTGGCTACAGGGCGAAAAGGTGATGATTCTGGTTCAATGACAAAGCATTTCGCTCTCATATTTCTCCTGAGCATGTACGTCAATGCAGCTGCCCGTCAGCAGCCCCAGGTGCCGTTGCTCGATCTTGTTACCGTTGGCGTGGAGGAGCAGCCTGAAGTAAAAGCGGCCGCTGACCAAATGAAATGGTTTTCTGCTAACAGGTACGGAGCGGCATTTATTGATGAAATGGACGTGCGTTTTGGCGGTATTTCCACAGATAAGAATGAGTATGCCATACGTATAAAACCAACCAACCCGTTTTTGTACGCTGCAGGCAAAAATCTTGGTGCAACACTCGAAGACAGAGCCCGGCTGAAATACCTTCAGCTTCGAGAAGAGGCATTGTACAACCGGTACGTTTCGTGGATCGAGGTGTGGGAGAGAGCATCGGCGATTAAGAAAATTGAGAAGGGCAGGCAATGGCGGGCACAGTGGTCGGAAGCAATGCAACAACTGGCAGGCGACGATGATTTCGACCCCGAACAACTGCTTGACATTGAGCTTGACATGCTTGACATGGGCATTGAGGAGCAGGCAGAAGTTGGCAAGCTTGACAAAGAACTGGAAAGGTTTCTCAGCATCTCGCATGGCTACGACTCGCTGCTGATGGGAAGAGACCAGGCAAGGCAGCACCTGCTACAGGCAAAGATGCCGGCCCTTTCGGCCGGAAAAATTCGCAGTATTGTCGACAGCCTTCGTAAAAGCACCGACGGCCAGCCTCTCGAGCTCGAACTGCTGCGAACCAGCCTGGAGGAAACACGCAGGAAGATTTTGCTGGAAAAAGCCGATTGGGATGTTGGCTTTGTGCAGCCCGAGTGGGAAAACGACCGGTCCGACAACTTTTCCATGCGGGTAGGCATTGGCATTCCTTTGTTCAGAGGCAATCGCATGCAAATTCAGAACCGGAAGATAGACCTGATGGAGGAAAACGGAGAGCTGTTGCTGGCAGAGGCTCAGTGGAAGCTCTCCGAAGAAAGAGAGTATATGGAGATAGCCAGTCTTTCGGAACGCATGATTTCTTTGGAAAACCTCGCTCAAAAACTGGAGGGTTTTCAGCAAAACATCCCGTTGCTCGAAGGCAAAAACGCCAGCGAATTGCTGCTAAAGTGGTTGAAAGCCGAAGAGAAACTTGAGGAGCAGAAACTTGAGGTCCAATTTTTGCTACTCACAGCTTATCTTGATTATTTAAAGCTGAGGGGACTTTTGAACCCCACATCGGCCGCAGCTTATTTTCATAATATTTGGCTTACTACATCCTACTAAAATGAAAAAGTTACAGTCCGCTCTTTTTTGCCTGGCTCTTTGTATTTGCAGCCCTTCCTTTGCACAGGTAGTCCCATTCGAGTCGTCTAACCTGCCGGTAATAGTTATTGATACTGAAGGAAGGATTATCTCGAATGAACCAAAGGTAATGGCGAAAATAGGGATTGTAGATAATGGCGAAGGGATGCGGAATAGGCCGGACGACGCTTTCAATAATTACAGCGGTTACATTGGCATTGAGTACAGGGGCTCTTCCTCACAGGCGTTGTTTCCCAAAAAGAACTTCGGCTTCGAAACCTGGGACGCCGCAGGCGAGGAAATAGACACCACGCTGCTCGGCTTTCCCAGCGAGCAAGACTGGGTGCTGCACGGCCCCTACTCCGACAAAACGCTGATGAGAAACAAGCTTACGTTCGATCTTTATGCCTTTTCGGAACGGTATAGCTCAAGAACCCGGTACGTCGAACTTGTGCTCAACGGGCAGTACCGTGGGGTGTATATATTGATGGAAAAAATAAAACGTGACGATAACCGCGTGGACATTGCCAAGCTTACCGACCAGGACAACTCGGGTGATGACCTAACCGGCGGCTACATTCTCAAGCTCGACAAATACGACGGGAGCGGAGGAGGGGGATTCGCCTCTCAGCATTTGCCACCGAACTCTTCGCAGCAGATATTCTTCCAATACGATGAACCTCAGGACGATGAGATTACCGCCGCGCAAAAAGCATACATCCAGGGCTTTATGAGAGACTTCGAACGTACGCTCAAGTCAAATGTATACGCCGATCCGGCATTGGGCTACAGGCAGTATATCGACGTGGGTAGCTTCATCGACTTTTTTCTGATAAACGAGCTGAACCGAAACGTGGATGGATTCAGGCTCAGTTCATTCATGTACAAAGACAAGGACTCTAAAGGGGGCTTGCTTCACATGGGCCCCATTTGGGATTTCAACCTGGCTTTCGGCAATGCCGATTACTGCCAGGGAGGCAGCACGCAGGGATGGGCTTACAAGTTCAATGACGTGTGCCCCGGCGACACCTGGCAGATACCTTTCTGGTGGCAGCGCCTCCTAAGCGACCGCCGGTTTCAGGCCGAAACAAAAGCCCGCTGGTTTACCCTGCGGGAAGGAGCATGGTCTAACGAAGCTATTATGAGCATGATCGATGGTTACGCTTCCCAGTTAAGCGAAGCATCGGACAGAAACTTCAGCAAGTGGCCAATTATCGGTGACTACGTTTGGCCAAACAACTACGTAGGCGACAGTTACGATGAGGAAGTTGCGTACCTGAAGGGATGGATTGAGAACCGCGTTGAATGGCTGGATGCTGAGTTTGAGAAATTTGATGACTATGTAACTACGGGTGTCGAACCCGACGCCAGAGCATTTTCGGTTTTTCCCAATCCTTTTTCCTCCGCAATCCGGTTCAAGCCGGTTACGCCCGGCGCCATTTCGGCGGTGAAAATTTTCAGTTTCAACGGGCAGCTTGTTCGCACCCTTGCCAGGCCCACCGACTCCAACACTGAGTGGGTTTGGGATGGCAGAAGCGATGCGGGCAGCCCCCTTCCACCAGCGATTTACCTTTATCAGATAATAAAACCCGACGGAGCGGCGGTGGTCGGCAAAGTGCTAAAAGCCGGGAACTAACAGTATTGTGGATAACTTTGCCAAAAATGTGGATAATTAAATCAAAATCACATAACGCTATGACTGACAATAAGTTATAAGGCAATACTTATCTACATTCTTAAAGTGCCATATCAATAAATCCCTTTAACGGGCATGGTTATAGAAAAAGTTTCTAATTTTCTTTTTGCCACGACACCTCTTTTTTGTTTACCATGGAATACCTTAATTTTCGATGGTCGATCAGTTAGCTGTAACAGGTATGGACGCTATTCGGCTTTTGGTGTGGCTGGTTCCGCCAATCGGTTTGCCGAAGGGGCTTTCGGCTGGTTGTTGAAATGATGTAATATTGATTTATCAGGCACTATGTATATAAATTTATCTGGGTTGAACGTGCTTGTAACTGGCGCAAGCAGGGGGATTGGGAAAGCCATTGCAGCCAAGCTCGCCGAGGCAGGTGCCACTGTAGTGGTACATTACCATAAGAGTGGCCGCGAAGCCGAAAACCTTGCCCATGTGCTGGGCAACGAAAGCAAGGCATTTCAGGCAGACCTTGCCCAGCCCGAGCAGGTATCGCAGTTGTTCGACAAAGTGGTGAGCCACTTCGGATCGCTCGAAATCCTTGTAAACAATGCCGGCGTGGCCATAGCATCTGACGTAAAGGCGGCTGATAAACAGTGGCTGGAAGAATGGAACAAAACCATGATGGTTAACCTGAATGCCAGCGCCATTCTTTGCAAAAAGGCTATTGACCTGTGGATAAAGAGAAAAGCAACAGGCCGAATTATCAATATTAGCTCAAGAGCGGCTTTCAGGGGCGATACGGCGGAGTACCTGGCCTATGCTGCTTCAAAAGGCGGAATAGTAGCGCTTACCCGCTCCATCGCACGGGCTTACGGCAAGCAGGGAATAAAAGCCTTTAATATTGCCCCCGGCTTTGTGCGTACCGATATGGCGAAGGATTTTGTGGAGCGATATGGAGACCAGGTCGTTACGAGCGACATCGCCCTGGAGCGGCTTACCGAGCCTAAAGACATTGCCCCGATGGTTACTTTTCTTTGCAGCGGACTGGCCGACCATGCCACCGGCTGCACAATCGACATCAACGCGGGAAGCTACGTGCACTAGGAAGTAACTGCTACAATACGTGACAGGAGCTCAAGGCTATTGTTTGTTCATAAAAAAACCGTTGTTCGCTGCTACCATAGCCGCTAATTCAATTTGTTTCGCATGAGTAAGAAAGTAGCATTGGTACTATCGAGCGGAGGAGCCCGTGGTGTTGCCCATATAGGCGTGATTGAGGGCCTGATAGAAAAAGGCTTTGAGATTACGTCGGTTGCGGGGTCTTCTATGGGTGCGGTGGTGGGTGCTTTTTACGCCTGCGGAAAGCTTCCGGAGTTTAAAAAATGGATTTGTACACTCGACAGGTTGGAGGTTTTCAAGCTCATTGATTTTACCTTCAGTGCCCAGGGTTTTATACGAGGGGAGCGGGTGTTTAAAAGCCTGAAAGAGTTTATACCCGACTGTGCTATTGAAGAGATGAAAATACCCTTTGCCGCGGTGGCAACCGATCTGCACACCCGGGAGGAAGTGGTTTTCGATACCGGCTCGATGTACCATGCAATCAGGGCATCTGTGGCCATTCCCACGGTGCTTAAACCCCTGCAAGTTGGAGAAAGTGTGCTTGTGGATGGCGGCGTAATAAACCCCGTGCCGGTAAATACAGTAAGAGTGACCAACGGTGCCTCGCTTGTGGTTTCTAATGTAAACGCCTTCATTGCTTACGAAAGGCCTCCGGCACGTTTGAGTACCAAAGAAGCAAGCCTGTATGCCAAAAAGCTTCAGGAGGTAAAGGAGCAGATTTACCGGTTGATACCCGGCCCCAAATCTGCAACAAAAAAACTTGGGTATTTCGACTTGCTCAACGACTCCCTCGACCTTCTGCAGGATCGTCTCACCAGGGAGCTTCTCAAGCAATATTCGCCGGCATTGTCGGTAAACGTGTCGCGCGACGCCTGCACCACGTTTGAGTTTTACCGTGCCGGCGAAATGATTGACGCTGGCCGGGCCGCCTTCGAAAAAGCTTATAAAGACTCCGCTTTAACACAACCCCATGAACCACCGGGAACTAAATAGGCTCTTAGGCAATATCGACATCTACCTGCTCGACCAGATCCTGAAGGGCAGATTTGAAGGCCGAAGCAAGGTGCTCGATGCCGGCTGTGGAGAGGGCCGCAACGTCCTTTACCTCGCCAGCCAGGGTTTTGATGTTTATGGCTTCGACAAAAATACTTCTGCCCTTAAGATGCTTGGCTACCTGCTCAAGCAGGTGAGCCCGGCTTTCGACAACAGGAAGCTGATAGAAGGCGATACCCGGCAGCTTCCGCTGCCCGGCTCTTTTTTTGAGGTAGTGATAAGCAGCGCCGTGCTGCACTTTTCTGAAAATGAAGAAAATTTCTGGTCGCAGCTAGCTGAACTGGACCGGGTAATGGACAGTAAAGCCATTCTCTTCATCAGGATGGCCAGCGACATTGGTTTGCCTGAGAAGAAACCCGCAGGAAACGGGCGTTTTTTTATTCCCGACGGTTCGGTGAGGTTTTTACTTACCCGGCAGCACATTGCCGAAATGCAAGCACGCTTTCAATGGCAACTGGTGGAGCCTGTAAAAACCACCAACGTGGAGGATGTGAGGTGTATGACGACCCTGGTTTTTGAAAAGCCGTAGCAGCTACCACGAGCCGCTTGCGCCACCGCCCCCAAAGCTTCCGCCTCCAAAACCTCCGAAGCTGCTACCACCGCCAAACGAACCACCCCCGCCGCGGAAGTCTTTAAACGTGTTGCCCCTGCCGCGGTGCAAGGTTGATGCCAGCCAAAGGGCAGTCCAGAAGTCCACGGGCTTGCTCGAAAGGTGACGGCGTTTGGTTTTGCGTGCCGCCAGTATGGGGACAACCACCAGAAAGATGATCAGCAGTAGAACGACAAAGCCAGGAAACGAACTGCCAGGCCGGTCGGCTGCTTTAAACTCGCCTGAAGCCACGCTCATCAAAATACTGGTGGCCTCGTCTATTCCTTCAAAATATCGCTCCCGCCGGAAGTTGGGCACAATGTATTTTTCAATTATTCTCTTGGCGTATGCATCAGGAATCGCCCCCTCAAGCCCATAGCCGGTACTTATGCTCACCTGCCGGTCGTTGAGTGCAACCAGCAAAAGAATGCCGTTTTCGCTCCCCTTTTTGCCAACGCCCCACTTCTGAGCTAGTTCGGCACCATAAAGATCAATGTCGTCGCCGCCAGTTGTTTCTATTATCACCACGGCCACCTCATTGGTGGTGGTATCTCTGTACCGCCTCAGCTTGCTTTCCAGCATTTCAAATTGCTGGCTGGTAAGCAGGTTCACGTAATCGTTTACCAGGCGGGGAGGGGAAAAGGGCTGGGGGTATTGCTGACCAACTGCAGGAGCAGCGTAGCACAACAGTAGGGCCAGGTACAGCAGCTTAATTCTTGCCAAAAGAAATCTCATCGGGTAGCTCGTTTGTGTCGTTTGGTTGGTATGGAAAATGTTCTTTCAGCTGCAATCCCGCCATTTGTATGCCTTCGCACAGCCCAAGCGACAACTGGCCGGCCACAAAACGCTCTCTCATGTGGTCTTTAATATCGCCCCAGTAGTGGTCGGGCACCACGCTGTTTATACCTCCATCTCCGATTATGGCAAACTGGTGGTCTTCCACGGCCAGGTAGAAAAGCACGCCATTTCTGAGCCGGGTTTTGTGCATGTTGAGCGAAGCAAATACTTCCGACGCCCGGTCAAGTACGTTTTTACTGCAATGCTTTTCTATGTGAACCCGGATTTCGCCAGAGGTAGCCATTTCGGCATCTTTGATAGCCTGTACAATAAGGTTGCGCTCTTCTTCGCTAAAAAAGTCTTTTTCCATGATCTAAAATTTTACTTCAGGGGCTCTTTCCGACCCCGGTGCGGCTTCAAAATAGCCCTTCGTGTCGAAACCAAAAATGGCTGCTGTAATGTTGGTGGGAAACTGCCTGATAGATGTGTTGTAGTCTCTCACTACGTCGTTAAATTTTTTTCTTTCTACGGCAATCCGGTTTTCCGTTCCTTCAAGCTGGGCTTGCAATTCAAGAAAATTCTGATTGGCTTTTAGCTCGGGGTACCGCTCTACTACTACCATCAGCCTCGAAAGGGCCGAGCTTAGCCCCTGCTGCGCCTGCTCAAACTGCTGTATGTTTTCCGGAGTAAGGTTGCCGGCGTCGATAGTGGTAGATGTAGCTTTTGCTCTTGCCTCTACTACCTGTGTAAGTGTTTCTTTTTCAAAATCGGCATAGCCCTTTACCGTGTTTACCAAGTTAGGAATAAGATCGGCCCTTCGCTGATAAACATTCTCCACTTGTGCCCATTGGCTCTCCACACCTTCTTCAAGGCTAACCATGCGGTTGTACCCGCACGAAGACATTATTCCTAAAAATATCACCAGTACTACCAGTGCAATCAAAATTCTTTTCATATCGTTAGTTCAGGATTGGAAGATGTAACTTTGCATTGTGGGATAGACCCGTTCCGTCAGTTTAAATGAAAAAGCACTGCTGTCTTCTTGCTATTGTTTTTCTACAAGCATGTAACGTTGACAAATCTAAAAAAGTTGATTTTGAAAAGTTAGATTTTGATACACAAGAGGCTAGCGAAATGTATTTCAGGAACGTGCGGCAGTCGGCGTATTTTATCGACGACAATGCGGAGGCCGGTCTGATACTGTACCGCAACAAAAGATGGCTAAAATCGGGCAATCCCTCGTTTACGCCGGTGATTGTGCACAACTGGCGGCAGGATAAGGCCTACATGCTAATTGAATGGCGGAATGTGGAGAAACCGGAGCCTGCCATGCAACTGCTGATAAAATTGGGGGAATCAACGACCGACAGCGTTAGTTATGAGCAGGGCAATACGAAGGCCCAGCTGGGATTTTTAACAGCGGTGTACAATGGAATAATAGACGATGCCGAAATTTTTGACGTAAGTGGGGGGACAGAAACGCCTTTTTTCTCAACCGAAGCCCAGCGTCAAACGTTCAGGGTTATATTGTTCGACTACTACCGGCTTGTGGGGGTGTATTGAAATGCTGGCAAAAGTTGCTGATGTTGATTAAATACAATTTCTTTTGCATCAGGCCATATTGGTAAGTAAAACCAATAAGGCGCTAAAAGGCGCCCTGTTGCAGAGTATTTGATAAAAGTTTAATTAATTGATTTGCCGATAATTTTCCTTTACTATCCTAAGAAAAAGGATATTTTTGCTTTCGATAATTATTTAGGGTAATTTTTTGAGTTGGATAACGCTCGCCAAATGGAAAAACCACCGTTAAAAGCCAGGTTTAAGTATGCTTTCGACAATTTCATGTCGGCTGGCTCCACAAAACTTATTTCCTATCTTGGCCTTGCGGCACTTGTAATGGTGCTTTTTATCACCCTCTTCCTTTACCTGGGCAACATACACCCCGATGAGGTAACCCGGCTCAACTTCGTCGATACGTTTTGGACGAGCCTCATGCATATTCTCGATCCCGGCACAATTGGCGAGCACGACGGGCATTGGGACTTCCGCCTGTTCATGTTTTTGGTTACGCTGGTTGGTATTGTAATCATTAGTACACTCATCGGTCTTATTTCAAACGGCATCATGGATAAGCTCGACCAATTGCGAAAGGGCAGGTCGTATGTAATGGAGCAGGGCCACGTACTCATACTTGGCTGGTCTTCCAAAATATTTACCATTATTCCCGAGTTGGTAATTGCAAACGAAAACCAGAAGGCCCCCAAAATTGTGATACTTGCCGACAAAGACAAGGTGGAGATGGAGGACGAAATAAAGGATAAAATAGGTGACACTAAAAACACCCGCATTATCTGCCGCACGGGCAACCCCATCGACCTGCATGACCTTGAAATCGGCAACCCCGTCAATTCACGCTCCATTATTATTCTCGACAAAGAAAACGAAAACTCCGACAGCCAGATTATAAAAACCATACTGGCAATAATTTCGAGCCCAAAAAGAAGAAAGGCGCCCTACCATATCACTGCTGAAATAGAGAATCAGCGAAACTTCGAGGTAGCCAAAATGGTAGGGAAGGACGAAGTGGAGCTTATCTTGTCCGACGACTTTGTGTCGAAAATTATGGTGCAAACGAGCAGGCAGTCGGGCCTTTCGGTTGTGTACATCGAGCTAATGGACTTCGGCGGCGACGAAATCTATTTTGTGGAGGAGCCGAAGCTTGTGGGAAAAACTTTCAGGGAGGCCATTTTCAGCTATGAAGACTCCGCCATTATCGGTGTGCAGTTTGCCTCAGACGGGCATGTGGAGGTAAACCCGCCAATGAGTACGGTAATACAACCCGGCGATATGCTAATCGGCATTACCGAAGACGACGACACCATGGTGATTTCTAATAAGGCCAAATTTGGCATTGCTGAAGATAAAATTCAGACGGCAATGGAGATGGAACCACACGCAGAATCTATACTGATTTTGGGATGGAATCACCGGGCCAAAACGATTATTAAGGAGCTTGATAATTATGTGC
Source organism: uncultured Imperialibacter sp. (assembly GCA_965651695.1). Lineage (GTDB taxonomy): Bacteria > Bacteroidota > Bacteroidia > Cytophagales > Cyclobacteriaceae > Imperialibacter. The sequence goes on from CBFGTI010000008.1 coordinate 31,802, forward strand.
AGCCTGGCTCGCTGGTAAAGGTAGTGGCTAAATTCGACGACCCCATAGACGCCATCGAGAAGCTGAAGAAGACCGTGGCCAACGTGACCCTGGAATTTGAAAAAGTAGATACTACCGACAGAAATGTGCTGGAGTCGCTCAACTGTCCGTCGTTCGACTATATAATGCTGCTTTGCTACCAGGACTACTACCCTATACAGGAAGCAGATGCCCAAACGCTTATTACCCTGCTGCACCTGAGAAACATATCGGCAAGCGCCACTAAAAAAATGAACATCGTGTCGGAGATGCTCGACATGAGGAACCGCCAGCTGGCCGACATTACCAGTGCCGACGATTTTATTGTGAGTGATAAATTGCTGAGCTTGCTGATGACGCAGGTGGCGGAGAATAAGTATCTGATGCGGGTTTTCGAAGATCTTTTTGACGCAGATGGATCGGAAATATATATTAAACCAGTTACTGAATACATTTCCACAGGCCAGCCGGTTAATTTCTACACCATATTGGAGTCGGCGGCCCGCAAAAATGAAGTGGCTATCGGCTACCGCAGAATATCAGAAGCCCGAAATGCAAACCTCGGTTATGGGGTAGTGGTAAATCCGAGAAAATCCGACCTGATATCCTTTACCGACAAGGATATGGTCATCGTGCTTTCAGAAAATTAGCAGGCGTTTCAGGCAGAAATGCCGCCTCTCAAAGCTTGTCTAATCTCTTTCAAAGCCTGGTTTTTCAGCTTTTCTTTTAGTCTCAGGTCGTTCTGGTGCAGTTCGTCGATGTACTGTAACACATTTTTCTGCTGATCGGCCCTCAACTTTTTTACTGAAACTAAAATGTCCGATTGTATTTGGCTCAGTTGCATAGTATAAAAAGTTACCTATCCTAATTTACGTATTTATAAGTCACGTGTTAATTATGAATTTGTTAACACGTGGTTAGCTATGTAATATTAGGTGCGGTTAACTACCCAAAGTAAAAGCAGCCGCAGTTTGCGCATTGTGTTTTGACATGTCGCTCATTTGCAGCCGATTGATGCAGATGTAAGTTTTTTTTATTTCTGAGAGAAAATCTTGCTTAAAATCTTGGCGGTGATCAGGTAAGTGGGCTTTACTCCCAACAGCCCGAGGCTGCCCGAGGCGAGAGTGTTGCCTGTAACCAGCGGATTGTCGGAGGCGTAGTAAGCGAACCGCAACACTACGTCGCGGCTAATGCTGTTTCGGATGATGGCATGCGCTTGTATGGCCTTTTGGTAATGCGCACCTTCCATTTCCAGGCCAATGGCATTCCACGATGAGCTTTTGAAGTAAGCCAGCACCTCCTTGTTTTGAAGCGAAGTGCCCAGCACTGTAATCATAGGGCCTTCAAACACGGCGAGTCCGTTATCTTCAAAGTCTGCGGTGGTAAAGTCATTTTCGATAGGGTAGTTGTCGGCAGTGCCTTCAAAAACGTGGGCGGTTGGTATCATTATATCGCCCTTGTCGCCTTCCAGAATTCCCGCTTTGCCCATCACATTGATCGACCTTACCTGTATTTGCCCGTAGTTTTCTTCCTCGAGGGGCTTCAGCAGTTCGTCCATTATCTCGTATGCCTGTTCGCCAAAAGCATAGTCGAATACGATTAGCACCGGTTTTTCCGACGGCTCGGCTGAATGTTCGGCCGAAGGCTCAGGGAAGCCAACCTCAGCGGGCAGGTGCTTCAAGTCAATTTTGGCCGTGTCGATAATTTGCACCGAAATGTTGGTGCCGTTGCTGTCGGTGATCAGGTGCGTTCCATTTTTGAGGGCGTACTGCTCTATCTTGTCGTTCAGTTCTTTCTTTTTAGGATCGCTCAACATTACGGCAAGCTCCTGCAAACTTTTTTCGCCTTTCTTTACCAGCGATTCGAGCGCCGAAAACCCATATAAAGTGTTTATAAAGCTATGCAGGTTGGCGCTGATCACATGGATGGGCCGCGCCAGCAGCTGTGCCGTATTCAAATAATTGTTGATCTGCAAAGCCCACCTTTCGCCGTAAATATGGTGGCCGATGCGCTGCCTGAGAGTGGGTGAAAACGAAATCTCTATTTTTTTGTCTTCCTTCTCTTCATTTATCACCAGCTTGCCGAGCCAGTACACTATGTGAAACAGACCGTTGTTGTTTGACTTCGATCCTTGCAACCGCATGGCAGCCGCTTTTGTTTCTTCGTAGGTGCGGCCAAGCAGTGTAGACAGATAGGTAAAGGAGAGCTCCTTTTTCTTTTCCGACAACTCCTCACCACTGCAGATCAGTTTTTCAAGGTACACCCACTCTTTTTTGTAGTTGCCCGTGCCATCGAAAGCGTGCGATTTTATTTTTGAGGCTTCGTGATACATGAAAGTGAGGTGGGTGAGAATGTCGTAAATCTCACTTCGGCCACGGGTTACCTCAATAAACATTTGCTCGTCGTCTATCCGGTAGCAGTTTCTCTTTCGGGCGTGTGGAATTATTACTTCAAAACCTGACTTGTGATAACCCTCTTCGGAAATAAGCCTGATAAACCGGCATTCTTCAATTCCTTTAGGCAGGCGGTCGATTACATACACCAGGCCATCGAGTTCTACCTTGGTGGGGTCGTTCATAGAGCCGTATATTTCCGGCCTGAGTGTAAGCAACGAGTCGGTAAGCTGAAGACCGGAGGCGCCGGAAGGCTTGTAAATACCACTGTTGAACAGGTGGCGCATTTCGATGTATATACGCTCAATAGCACCCCGCGATTCCTGGGCACGGGTTAGTTCCAGGGGTTGGTTCAATAACATTCCTGAGGTTTTCATACAAAAATAGCTAATCCAGTTAATATGGAGGCGGAAAGTTGAAAAGCTTCGGCTTGGTCGCTCTGACCGGCCCGGGCTGCTCTTTGCCTCTATCCGCTTCAATTGAAATTTGCCGGTCCCGGATCATCCGAGCAAGGGCTTAGTAATATCACGGAAAAATTATAACTTAATCTTCAACAAATCTTTTTATGAATTCTTTCTAAACCCCTTGCCATGAACAACTCCTCTACATCCACAGCTGCACTTGCTACCTTTATGGATTATGTAAAAAAGAAGAATCCGGGCGAAAGCGAATTTCACCAGGCGGTGCTCGAATTTGCCGAGGTTATCGTTCCCTTCGTTGAAGAAAACCCCCTCTATAAAAAATGCAAGATTCTGGAACGCCTTGTAGAGCCGGAGCGCACCATTATTTTTAGAGTGCCATGGATGGATGACAAAGGTGACTGCCAGGTAAACCGGGGGTTTAGAGTGCAAATGAACTCAGCAATCGGCCCGTATAAGGGTGGTTTGCGCTTTCACCCATCGGTAAACCTAAGCATCCTAAAGTTTCTCGCCTTTGAACAGGTATTCAAAAACAGCCTCACTACGTTGCCTTTGGGCGGCGGCAAAGGCGGCTCCGATTTCGACCCCAAGGGAAAAAGCGATAATGAAGTGATGCGGTTCTGCCAGAGCTTTATGACGGAGCTTTCGCGGCATATCGACCAGTTTACTGATGTGCCGGCCGGAGATATTGGCGTAGGCGCCCGTGAAATAGGCTATATGTTCGGTCAGTACAAGCGAATAAGAAACGAATTTACTGGTGTGCTTACCGGTAAATCAATAAACTGGGGAGGCAGCCTCATCAGGCCCGAGGCCACCGGTTACGGGTGCGTATATTTTAGCTGCGAGGCACTCCGGCACCACGGCCACGACATTGAAGGCAAAACGGCGGTAGTATCGGGTTCTGGAAATGTAGCGCAATTTACCGTGGAAAAGCTGATTGAATTAGGCGTAAAGGTGGTAACCATGTCCGACTCTTCCGGCTTTATTTACGACCCGGCCGGATTAAATACCGAAAAGCTTGAGTTTATTAAAGAACTGAAAAACGTAAAAAGGGGCCGGATAAGCGAATATTCAGAAAAGTTTAAAACGGAGTTTCACGAAGGAAAGACGCCCTGGGGCGTAAAATGCGACCTGGCGTACCCGTGCGCTACCCAAAATGAATTGGAGGAGGCCGATGCAAAAATGCTTGTTGCCAATGGATGCGTGGGGGTGTTTGAGGGGGCAAACATGCCCACTACCCCGGAAGCTATGCACTTGCTGAAAAGCAAAAATGTGCTTTTTTCGCCCGGCAAAGCGTCGAATGCGGGCGGTGTGGCCACATCGGGGCTGGAAATGGCCCAAAACTCGCAGCGGCTATCGTGGGCCCGCGACGAGGTAGACTATCGGCTGAAAATAATAATGCGAAGCATACACGAAAACTGCGTAAACCATGGCAGCGGGGGCAAAATTGTGGACTACGTGAAAGGCGCCAACATCGGAGGTTTTGTAAAAGTGGCCGACGCAATGATTCAGCAGGGCATAGTATAAATTCATTTTTTGGTAAATCACAGGTAACACCCATTTGCCTGTTGAATCGGTAATTAGTGCGTAAAAAAGTAGCTGAATGAATCGGATATACTTACTTGCAGGCCTGCTGCTGGTTACGGTGCTTTCATGCCGAAATCCGCAACGGTCGGCCGAAGCTGCAAACCAAACGGCCCCGGGTACTTTCGACGTGATTGTGTTTGGATCGTGCAACGACGAAGACCGCGACCAGAAGATGTGGTCAGCCATTTTGGAAAACCGGCCGGACTTGTGGATTTGGCTGGGCGATAATATTTATGGCGATACCCACAGCATGAAAGTGCTGCGGGAGAAGTACAACAAACAGAAATCGCACGTCGAATACCAGCAATTTGCCGCGTCGGTGGCAGTAATCGGCACTTGGGACGACCACGACTATGGCATAAACGACGGCGGCATGCATTATGGAAAGAAGGATTCGAGCAAACAGCTGATGCTCGGGTTTTTGGAGGTGCCTGAGACCCGGCCGGTATGGGAAAGAGACGGAGTTTACGATTCGTACACCTTCGGGGAAGGCCAACGGCAAGTGAAGGTGATATTGCTGGACACCCGCTATTTCAGAGACACCCTTGTTCATTCCAACGACGAAGGCGTAAGATACACTGCCAACCCCGGGGGCGATGTGTTGGGAGAGGCGCAGTGGCAGTGGCTGGAAAGCGAGCTCACCGGCAGCGATGCGGCTGTTCATCTGATAGTGTCGAGCATTCAGGTGATACCCGAGGAGCACGGGTGGGAAAAATGGGCAAACTTTCCCACGGCCAGGCAACGGCTGCTCGATTTGCTGGTGCGCACCAAGCCTTCGCGACCCCTGATACTCAGCGGCGACAGGCATATAGCCGAAATTTCGAAAATGGAGGTGGAGGGATTGCCGCAGCCCTTGTACGACTTTACCAGTAGCGGTCTTACGCATACCTGGAGCTCGGCTTCGGCAGAAGACAATAAATGGGCGGTGGAGCCAAAGGTGATTAAGCGCAACTTTGGCATTATTAAGCTGTTGTGGGACGAGGAGCCCTTTCAGCTAGTGCTGCAGGTGCGGGGGTTGGGCAATTCGCTGTTTCAGGAAGTGAAAATAAACTATTGATTGCGCCTTTTCTGCCGCTGGCATAGCCCGGCGGAAGATAAATCGCTACAAACGGCATTGTATAAGTTGGGCAGAAAGCCTAATTCATATATATTTGAACGAATTTAAAATTTCGCATCATGGCAATGTTAGTTATAATTCTCGTTTTGTTCGCGCTGGCAATTGTATGCCCCTGGATTTTGCCCAACAGCAAAGTGAGCAATCATAATAAAGACTTAGAATACTAGGAAATTTTCCGTATTCGCTTCAGAAACCCCGGGCCTCCATGTCCAGGGTTTTTCTTTTTCAGTCAATTTTACGCTGTGCAACGAGTTTCATCTGTTTTAGCTCAAAGCAGCAGAGTTTTCCCATACCTTCTCTTTCGCCGTCATAAACGCACCCGTTGTCAAGCGGCAGCACTGGCAAGTTACTCTCAATCGCACTTTCAATTTCGCTGTAGGGCGCAGGCAGGTGGCCGTGAATAATCTTTTTGCCACTAGCTTTGCGTGAGTCGTATGTGAACTCGCGGATGTTTAGCATCGCCCAATCGTCTGCAAAAATTTCGGGCAGGTCGAAATTGAAGCCTGCATGTACAAGGTAAGCCTCCTCAGTTTCGTAGTACAGGGGCAGGTTAGTGAGGAAATTGATGTAGCGAGCCTTTTCAGCGGCAGTAATGTTGGTAAAATCCCCGTGGTTCAGCATAAAGGTATACTGGGCAGATTGAAGCCACTCGGGGTCGGTGCGGGTAAGGAAGGAGAGAAGGTAGGAATCGTGGTTTCCCATCAGCGGAAGTACCTTCGGAAACCTGCCCTTGAGTTCAATTAGAAAATCGAGCGTTGCTTTGGAGCTTGGGCCTTTATTAACATAGTCGCCTAGCAGAAACAGCGGCGATTTGCCCTTGTAGTTGATGGTGTCAAGCAGCGAGCAGAAAGTATTGATGCACCCGTGCAGGTCGGCTACAATATAAGCTTCCCGCTCGTCTTTCAGTGGCACAAATAAGCTTCGCCCTGTCTTGTAAATGGTAGACAATGTAGCAGCAAGGCCGTGACGGCCGGATATTAATGCTTGTCTTCGGACTCAGAATTCGTTTTTCTGATATCTATAACTGTAAGTGCAGCGGCAAAACCAACGAGAACAATAACAATGTATACAAACAGATCGACGCCGGAAGTAACAGCAGGATTAAACATATCTAGTCTTTTTTATGAATGTGCGAATATAAGCAGATTGCTTGCTCAAAAAAACAACGGGCAAAATTTTACCTAGCTCGAAACTTCCACGCCTCCAAATATAATGGAGCCTTTAAGAATGAGAAGCCGCTCGTTGTTTACGGGAGACTGGGCTCTTTTGTCGGAATAGCCGCCGGCGATGGGAGTAATTTCCGACTTCACTACCCAGCTTTCGGGCACCTTAAGGTCGATGCCCCCGGCAAATACCGATACGTCGAGCACCTGTGGGCCGGATGCAAGCTGGCACTTGCGCAGGTCGAGATCGAGGCCGCCAAAAGTGGCTGAGACTTTTCCACCCTGCAGCGCCTGGCTGGTAAATATTTTTTCGCCTCCGCCCAGAAACGCCATTTCGTCAATCACGTCCAACCGGTTTTCGCTGCCCAGGTAACTTCCTTTAGTTCTGTTTCTTAAAAAAAAACTGAAGCCAATGATGATGAGGATAACCGGCCAGAAGTCTTTGAGGTCGAAGTCTGCTATTTTTGGCAGCAGAAAGACAAGCCCAATGCCAGTTATGATAAATCCGGCAGACCTGTTGCCCGTGAGAAAGTTGAATGCGCCGATGGCAATAAGGAGCATTTGCCAGGTATAAAAGTACCAGGGCAGGTCAATAATATCGAGATTACGCAAAAGAAACAAAGTGCCGATTACTACCAGAAAAAGGCCTAGGACTAAACGTCTGCGTGACTGTTCCATATGATTTTTTTATTTGAAAGAGCCGAATAAAAACGATAACATAAAGGTGGGGCTGTTAAAGTCCCTTTTTTCAAAGAATGTATTATTCATGCCTGCCACCGACCTGTAGCCCAAGCCGGCATTTACCTTAAACCATGTTGCGATGTTCATTTCAACCTCTGCCTGCGGTGTGCATACAAAAGCATTGTCTGCCACGGGTCTCATAGAGGAAAGATAGCCATTTTCCGGGGAAATACGGACAACGCCCCAGCCTGTTCTTGTGCTTACTCCAAAATGGATCATTTTGTGCGCTTGCACCACGTAGCCAAGGTAGAGGCCGCCCTGGGTAAAGGTAACATTCCAAAGATCGCCGGCAGCATGTTTATTCAGATCGTTGGCAAGATTGAGCCCGTACCCGCCGATAAAGAAAGCGTTGTTTAGAATTGCTGCCCCACCACCCCCGGTCGAAACTGATGCGTTGCCTTCGATTGATGAAAACTCTATCATCATGCCGCCAAAGCCGGACACGTCAACATCGGCATCGTTCAGCAGAACCTTGGGTGAGTCTTGCGCGGCAAGCCTGACGAAGGAGATCAAAAGTAGCGGTAGCAGAAGATGTCGCGGCATAGATAGACCCAACTATAAAAATGTAAAGTTTGAATAAACATCCGAAAAAGTATAGTGCTCTTCACCGTACTGTTGACTTAGTACGATGAAACGCGACTAAAGGATGCTGAAATGAAAAAGCCCCTGCGGAAGGGGCTGCCTAATACCGGGAAGGGGAATCTTATACGTCGATTTGACCTCTCACCTTTCCAATTTCCCTGTCGATGAGAATTTTGCCAACGCCGGATTCTCCCACGAGGTCAAAAATTTCGAGACATCTTCTGGCGGTGGCTTCCTCTTCTACCTGCTCTTTGATAAACCAGTCGAGGAATGACGCCGTTGTGTAATCTTTTATCTTATAGCACCTGTCTACAATACTGTTGATGGAGTGAGTGATGGCGATTTCCTGCTCGAGAGCTATATCGAAAACGGAACGGAAGGAGTCGAATTCCTGGGTGATGTTGCTAATTTCCGGCACGATTGCAGTGCCTCCTACGCTTGAAATATAATTGAAGATCTTTTTCATGTGGCCACGCTCTTCGTCCGACTGCTGCTCGAAGAAACGGGCGCTATGGATAAAACCGTTGCGCTCGCACCATGCCGACATGGCCAGGTAGTTGGAAGAGGAAATGGCCTCGCGGCGTACCTGCTCGTTGAGGAGCTTTTCTATCTCTTCCGAAAGCGAGGTTTTCATTCTTACTATATCTTTCATAAGTGGTTCTAATTTGTAATTATAAAGATAACAAACAAAAAACGGGAAAGGTGTAAGCTAACGGTATTTTGAATTTAGATTAAGCCTAAATAAGGAAATAAGGCAGAAAACATTGAAGCAGCCATGCAAAATCCAATCCTCAACAATCAAGTCGCAAACAATCCCAAGATCAGATACTCTTTTTTAAAGCCTTTTCGGTGGGGCTTTTGCGATTTGGAAGCCTGCCTGGATATGGGTTCCCGATTTTGTAATTGAACCTAAAGAAGAACGTTGTAGATGCGCTGGTAGAGAATAGAATTGAGCTCTTGCATGGCTGAGGAAGCAGCAAACAATTCCTTGAGCCCGATAAGCTCGTGAATTCGCATTACCAGCAGCACGTCCATGCCGGGGAGGTAAATAACCTCGGTATCGCAAAGGGAGTGACTGCTAAGCAGGTCTTCTACGTTAATAGCCGAAAGGTGATTTTTCAGTTGGCTGAAGTGAGGTGCTGAAAACGACTGGAGAGTGCCTTTGTACTCAAGAAGAAACCGGCGGCTTGCTACGCTTTGGTAGATAGCTCCAACTCTGTTTCTAAAAAGTTCCTGCGAATCAGGAGGCAAAAATCCATTCATATCGGCTACAAATTTACTCCTATTTGTATTCAGTCCAAATAAAGGGCGCAAAATAAGATCAGATTTAAATAATGTAAGGAACAAACGCACATCGGGCCCGCTTATTAGGTAAAAGTAATTCAATGTCGTTTAGTTAGTGGTATATAATCCTCTCCCTGCCCTCACTGGCCGTGCGCCTCCTAAGAGGGACAATCGGCCTGACTAAGCGACATTGAAAAGTAATTATTAACAAACTTTGAAGACGGATACATGAAAGCGATATGGAATGGGAAAACGCTAGCCGAGAGCGATGACACCCTGGTAGTTGAAAATAACCACTACTTTCCGGCCGGTAGTATCAACAAAGAGTACTTTAAGGAAAGCAGCACCCATACGGAATGCCCGTGGAAGGGCACGGCGAGTTATTACACGCTGGAGGTGAATGGCGAACGCAACAAAGATGCAGCATGGTACTACCCTAATCCTAAAGATGCAGCAAAGCAAATTGCCGGCTATGTGGCCTTTTGGAAAGGTGTGAAAGTGGAGGCGTGAGCTGTGGCGACTAAAACCGTATGGACCCTATCAGGAGATTGAACAAAAAGGTTTCCTGCTCGGGTACATACACTATGCGGGCGCCTCCGGAGAACACCGGGAGATAACGCATCACATTGAAGTCGAGCAAAAGATCGGCACCTACCGAGTAGAATCTTTTCTCAATATCCTCGGTGCTTCCTATGCCATAATCGAAAAAAGCAGTGGTTCGCAGGCGCTGAATATTGAGTACGGGGCCGAGGGCAAGATCGGGGTACCACAAGGGTAGGGCATAATAGGCAGAAAACGTTGAGAGGTTTGTGAAAGACTGGTAGGTGAAGCCCCTGACGAACTGTATGCCGCTTTGGAAGCGGTAGTTGGCGATTTCTTCATTTTGATAAGCTCCCCTTAGCCGGAATGAATGGTTGGGAAGCGCACCAGGCAAATAGAGATATGCCTCTGCAGACCACAACCTGGAAGAATAGTCGCTGTTTTTGAAAAATGAAGCGGCGCCTTCACCCCCTTTAAAAGGCGTGTCGAAATAGTTTACTTCGAGCGTTTGACCCCACTTCGAATAAATATCTCTTTTGCTTTGCTTAAGCAAGCGCTGGTATGTAACCGAAGTTTCCAACGAATTGAGGATACCGTCTCGCTGCTGGTCGATATCAAAAACGGGGTTTGTATAGCCGTCGATCCTTGTGCTGGTGGCCCTCACCGATACGTCGGCGGTTTCGATATAAGCTGAGTGAGTAAAGTTGAAAGGCACCCGAAGGCCTGTATAGAAGGAGTTCTCCGTCCAATTGTACAGGTTTCTTGAGTCGTCCACGTCCTGTATGACAGTGCGGGTACCGGAGGTTACCCCAACGTCGATGATGGGCCAGAAGCCCTGGTACGACAGGTTGCCCGTCCAGTAGCCGGTTCCTTCGTTCAAATTGACTACATAGCCACCGTCCAGGGCCAGAGTGCTTAGCACGTTTTGCGAGTACAGCCCCAGCTGAATTTGGTTGTCGCTCAGCGTGTTTATCCATCCCCATCCGTAAGGCCGGAACAGGTGCTGCAGCCTTTTGTACCTGGCCACTTCGTATTTCTTTTCGGGCACCGACTGAAGAATATCGGCGGCGTTTTCCTGCTCTACAAGCGGCGAAAAATAGTTGAGTGGGGTGTCGGTTATGGCGGCTTCTTCTATCCAATTTGCAGGCTCAATGCTGGTTTTCACTACGTCCCAGCCATCTTTGGTCATTTCGTTGTAGTACAGGATACCATCGGCCGAAACCACTGGGTTGAAAGCCCCTAACCGGGAGGAGGTGACCTTAAAAAGCTCTTTCGATTGCTTGTCGATGACGTAAATGTTGTCGATGCCGGTTCTATCGGAGCTGAAGAACAGATGGGCTTCCGTTGCGTAAGGGTGCCCGAAATTTTCTTCTGAAGACGAATGCCAGACCGTTTCTTCACCTGATTCGACGTCAATCGATACCAGCTCTTTTAGCGGTGGAGAGTGCTTCAGTGCCACAATGGATCGGCCGTTGTGGCTAAATCGGGGCATGGTATAAAGCTTATTGCCCGGGTTATAGAAGGCTTTAACCTCGGCTCCATGGCTGGCATCGAGCAGCACCAGCCGGTAGCTGTTGTTGAGGCCAATTTCCACGGTAACGACACGGCTGCCGTCGGGGGAAATGGCCGCGCCCTTGTAACGTTCCCTTTTTCCAACGGTATGCGTTTTTCCGGATGCAGTATCATAGATCATAATTCCCGAATAGCTCACCCGTTCGAAGCGCGGATGAAAAAACATTTCGTTCCAAACCACCTTGCCGCCTCCCGAAGAAAGGTAGCCGTTGTCGTCCCACACCCCAAGCGTGTGCAGCACTTCCCAATCGCCACCTTCCTTTTGTTGCACTAGCTGAGAAATGTTGCCTATACCGTACCTGATGGCGAGAATACTGCCATCGGCCATCGGTTGCGGATATGCGTATTCCGTAAAGGTGCTGTTTTTTCGGGTAGTGAGATTATCGAAGCTTGTAAGGTTGAGGCTATTAACCTGCATGCGATAAAGGGAGTCGAGCTCCTGGCTCATCAGCCGGTAATTTTTCAGGAGGTTATTCCCTGTTTCTTTTTTTAAGGCAGTAGAGAAAGCAAAGGGCACAATCGGCTGGCGAAAAGCCCGTTCGGTTACGCGGTCCAGCACGTCGCTTCCGTAGGTTCGCCGTAAAAATGTAGTAAACAGATAGCCCGTAAGATAGTGGTTGGGAACCTGGTGTTTATACGACCGCAGGTACTGCTTGTTGTACGAGAAACCGCCTCTGTCGAGCACGTTGGCCCGGTGGAGTGCCTGAAAATAGGCAATTCTGCCTCGGCCGGACGATGTGAGGGCCGTTTCCACACCGACGGCATCGCCCTCCCAAAGCCACAGGGGGGTTGATATAAAGGAAAGACCTGCCAGCACATCTTCTCCAAAAAGCCAAAAGGCATATTTCGATAAACCGGTAATGGCCTTATCGTACTGTACGATGTGGCGGAATTCGTGTACGGCCAGCAAGTTGAGCCAGTCGTTGTTTCCTAAAAATTTATAGTCCTGTGGTGGCACCGTGAAAAACTCTGACCTGCGCGGCCCCAGGGTAACGAACCCGTTGGACACGGTGCCCTGGTTTTGCAGAATGAGCGGGATCGGCCTTGGTGCTTTGCCCAGGCTGGCAGAAACAGGCTTGTGAAGATACTCAAGGGTATTGGCCATGCGCTGGCCTTCTTGCTCGAAGCCCTCCGGAAAGATAATATTAAAATGGTCGGTGATAATTTCGTTGTATCTTAACGAGGCTGGCGTATTATCCAGCACGATTCCCTGGGCTCCCACCCCAGAAACCAACGAAATACAAAAAAGGAGCAGGAGGAGTGGTTTGCGCATAGGCTGGAAACAATTTACAGGTATATGTACCTTATCACACAAAGCATTTGAGCAGCGTGCCGATATCCTTTTCATTATTGTAAACGTTAGGCGAAATTCGCACGGAATTACCCCTAACGGAGACACTCACACGATTTTTTTGGAGTAACTCGCGGGTCTTTTCCATTGAAGCTGCGTCTCTAAAGCGGACGCCAAACAAATGAGGAGCCCTGTATGCCTCGTCTTCGAGGATATAGCCACGAGACTGGAGAGTGGTTATCGCATCGCTGGTTAAACCCTTGCAGTAGCCCATAATTTCTGGAACGCTCCATTTCAGTATTTGTTTGATCGCGGCCTTCAACATAGGCACCAAAATGAAGTTGCTGTGCTCGCCCACTTCGTACCTCAGCGCACCCTCGTGGTATTTGTCCTGGTAGTTGACAAGGTTGCTGAAGTTTTCGCTGTCGAAACGGTTGATCCAGTTTTCTTCGATGGGCGTGCCGTTGTCGAAAAACGGGCCGTAGTACGCCAGCCCGATAGCATAAGGGCCCATCAGCCATTTGTACCCGGCACAAATCAAGGCGTCGGGCTCAATCTCATTTATTTTAAAAGGGAAAGCACCAACCGATTGTGTGCCATCAATTATTAAAAGAGCTCCGACTTCGCGGGATCTTTTCCGGATGGCTATCAGGTCGAAAATTGTGCCGTCGGCCCAATGGCAATGGCTCAGCGCCACCACCTTGGTTTTGGTAGTGATTGCCTCCAAAATTTTCTCATTCCACATTTTGCCTCGTGGCGAACTTACCGGCGGCGAAACGATGTTCACTGTCGCTCCTTTCTCCTGGCAAAGGCGCATCCACGGGTATACATTGCTGGGAAATTGCTCACCGGCTACCAGCACCTCTTCACCGCTGGAGAGGGGTACGTTTTTGGCAACGGTGGCCATGCCGTACGACACGGCAGGGATAACGACAATCCTGTTTGGCTCGTCGGCGCCGATCACATCAGCAAAAAGCTCCCGTAGTTGCTCTGTTTCCGTAAAGAAGTCGGAAGCTTTTACCTCGTAGGGAAATCTTTTTCGCTCAATGCCTTCAATGCCTGCTTTTTCTACCTTCTTAAGCATGGGCGACATATAGGCACAGTTGAGGTAAGGTACACCATCTGGCAGAAAAAACTTATCTCTTTGACATTCGAGCATGGCCGTTGTTTAAAACTTTTGAAGTAAAAATACCCTGATCAGCTTAATTGATGACAAAAGATAGCGGATTTTCCACTAGTGGAACGGCCGCAGGCTATTTTCTGATGCTTAGCTGAATTCTTTTCCGAACGGCAGGTTTTCGAGGTCCACGTTTCCTCCCGACAGGATGATCCCAATTTTCTTTTCCTGAAAATCGCCCTTTCTCTTCAACAAAGCGGCAAATGGCACAGCGCAGGAGGGCTCTATGATTATTTTCATACGTTCCCAAATGATCCGCATGGCATCTACAATTTCGGCTTCGGAAACCGTGACAATTTCCTTTACGTGCCGCCTGATGATCTCGAAAGTAAGCGGGCCCAGGTTGGTACGCAGGCCGTCGGCAATGGTGTCGGGGCTTTTTGCGGTTACAATTTTTCCTTCTTTCATCGAGCGCCAGGCGTCGTTGGCCTTTTCGGGCTCGCCGGCAATCACCTCGGTGCGGGGCGAGAGGTAGTGGCAGGCAAGTGCGGTGCCGCTTATGAGGCCACCGCCGCCTACGGGAGCCAAAATAGCGTTGAGGTCTACCACTTCTTCCATCAGCTCTTTTGCTGCCGTAGCCTGACCGGCTATGATGGCAGGGTCGTTGTACGGCGGTATAAAAGTGGCCCCCGTCTGCTTGATCAGCTTTTTCAGGGTTTCTTCCCTCGACTTCAGCGTTGGTTCGCAAAAAACAACTTCGGCTCCGTAGCCTACTACAGCATTCTTTTTTACTTCGGCAGAATTATCGGGCATAACGATGTAGGCCTTCACGCCGGCAAGTTTAGAGGCAAGCGCCACGGCTTGCGCATGATTGCCCGACGAATGGGTGGCAAAACCTCGAAGGCGGTCTTCCGGACGAATAGAGAAGATCGCATTGACGGCGCCACGCATTTTAAAAGCGCCAACCTTCTGGAAGTTCTCGCACTTGAAGAAAACATTAGCGCCCACCATCTCATCGATGCTGTGAGAGGTGAGTACGGGGGTATGGAGTATGTGCCGGGCAATACGTGTATGAGCTCGTTTTATATCGCTCATCGAAGGGATTGTTAATTCCATTATCTAAGCAGTAGTGGTTAGTAAGCAGTTTGCCAAAAAGCTGTGTGGTAAAAGGAGTTCCGTATCTATTTTCCGCTGCTATATGCGCATGGTAGCACCATAGTATTTACGCAGCAGCGCTATTTTTCCTGCCGGGTGTTTCTGCATGAGCTAATCAATGAGCTTCCAGCCAGTTGTTGCCCACACCGGTTCCGACTTCCAAAGGTACATCAAGCGGAATGGCATTTTTCATATAATCCACCACTTTTTCTTTTACAAGATCCAGCTCATTTTCATAAACATCAAAAACCAATTCATCGTGCACCTGCATAATCATTTTGGTTTTTAAATTTTCGCTGACCAGCCAATCGTGAATTTGGATCATGGCCACCTTGATCATGTCGGCGGCACTCCCCTGTATTGGCGCATTGATGGCGTTGCGCTCTGCAAATCCGCGAAGTGTAATGTTACGTGAGTTGATATCGCGGAGGTAACGGCGGCGGCCCAGGATGGTAGTTACGTACTCTTGCTCCCGGGCAATGTTCACCACGTTGTCCATATATCGCTTCACGGCCGGAAACTCGGCAAAGTAGGCATCGATTATATCTTTGGCTTCGGACCGCGAAATACCCAGGTTTTCGGCAAGGCCAAACGCCGAAATACCGTAGATAATACCAAAGTTGGCCGATTTTGCTATCCGCCGCATGTTTGAGTCTACCTGTTCCAGGGGTTTTTTGAATATCTTGCTGGCGGTGGTGGAGTGGATGTCTCTGCCCGACCGGAACGCCTCTATCATACTTTCGTCTTTGGCAAAATCGGCCATTATGCGTAATTCTATCTGAGAGTAGTCGGCAGAAAGTATCTTGTAGCCTTCTTCCCTTGGAACAAATGCCTTGCGTATCTCCCGGCCTTTTTCGGTGCGTATCGGTATGTTTTGCAGGTTTGGATTGTTGGAGCTCAGCCGGCCTGTGGCGGCCACAGCCTGCCGGTAGTCGGTATGCACTCGGCCGTCAATTTTGCTTATCATCAGCGGCAGTGCGTCAACGTACGTCGACTTTAGCTTCTGATACTCCCTGAACTCCAGAATTTTATTGGCAATAGGATGCTCGTTGGCAAGCTTCGACAGAATATCTTCGCCGGTGGCATACTGCCCGGTTTTCGTCTTTTTCGGGTTTTCGATCAGCCTGAGTTTTTCGAAAAGTATATCGCCCAGCTGCTTGGGCGACGCAATGTTGAAGGTGCCGCCTGCCATTTCGTAGATTTCCTTCTCTACTCTGCTGCTCTCCTTTTCCAGCTCTACCGACATCTCCTTCAAGGTGCCCGTGTCAATTTTTACACCTTCATACTCCATATACGACAGAACTCTCACCAGTGGCATTTCTACCTCCTGCAAGAGCTTTTGCATGCCCAGCTTGTCGATCTCAGGGGCAAGCGCATACTTTAGCTGCAGCGTGATGTCGGCATCTTCGGCGGCATACTCTTTTATAGCCTCAGGGTCGGCGTCTCTCATCGAGCCCTGCTTGCCGCCTTTTTTGCCGATAAGCGTTTCTATGGAAATGGGTGTGTAGTTAAGGTAGTTTTCGGCCAGCACATCCATATTATGCCGGGTGTCGGGGTCGATCAGGTAGTGTGCCAGCATGGTGTCGTACATCGGGCTACATACTTCTACACCATATTTTTTCAGCACCGTCATATCGTATTTGATGTTCTGGCCCACCTTGTTTATTGTTTGGCTTTCAAATACCCGTTTGAATTCGTGAACAATGCTTTTAGCCGCTTCGTAATCGGCAGGTACCGGCACGTAGTACGCTTCGCCGGGCACGTAAGCGAAAGACATACCCACGAGTTCAGCTTCAAACGAGTCGATGTCGGTAGTTTCCGTGTCAAAGCACACCTCGTCCTGTAGCAGCAGGTGCTTAACAAGGCTTTCGCGAAGTTCGGGCGTGTCGATCAGGTGGTAGTCGTGCACTTCGGTGATTGAAGATTTTCTTACAGCCGGTTCTTGTATCTCTACCGTCACCTCCGTTTTCACCGAAACCTCAAACAGCGCCATCTGCCCACTATCGGCCGGTTTCTGCTCTCCAAAGATTCGCTTGGCAAGTGTGCGAAACTCCAGCTCGTTAAATATAGGTTTCAGCTTGGGTTCGTCGGGCCCTTTGTATCGTAGCTGCTCCTCGTCGAAATCAACGGGAACATCGCATTTAATAGTGGCCAGCTCTTTACTCATAATGCCCTGCTGCCCAAACTGTATCACATTCTCCTGCAGCTTGCCCTTTAGCTGACCCGCATTTGCCACAAGGTTTTCGACCGTGCCAAATTCCTTTAAGAGTTTGCAGGCCGTTTTGGCTCCTATGCCCGGAATGCCCGGAATGTTATCCACCGAATCGCCCATAAGCCCCAGCAGGTCGCGGATCTGGTCCACATTATCGATTTCATATTTGGCAAGCACCTCCGGCACGCCCATCACCTCGTGCGAATTGCCCAGAAAGGCAGGCTTAAACAGGTATACGTGGTCATGCACCAGTTGCGCATAGTCTTTGTCGGGGGTCATCATATACACGGCGTGGCCTGCTTCGCTACCTTTTTTTGCAAAAGTGCCTATAATGTCGTCCGCTTCAAATCCGTCGAGTTCCAGCACCGGGATCTGGTAAGCATCGGCCAGTTTCTTAACCCACGGTATTGCTATCTGTATATCCTCCGGCTGCTCCTGCCGGTTTGCTTTGTAAGCCTCAAATTGCGTATGCCTGAAGGTTGGCGCGGCGGTATCGAATGCGATGCCGATATGGGTCGGTTTTTCTTTGGTGATTATCTCGAGCAGCGTATTGGTAAAGCCCAAAATGGCGCCTGTGCTCATTCCTTTTGAATTGATTCTGGGGTTTTTGCTAAATGCGAAATGCGCCCGGTAAATAAGCGCCATGGCATCAAGCAGGAAAAGTTTTTTATCCGGTGTACTCATGAACGTAAAGGTAAAAAAAATGCTAACCGAAACGAGCGGGCAGTTAGGCGCGATGGACCATTTTCGTAAAAGTGGTTAATGAAAAAAATTTCGCTGCACCACCAACCATTTTGGGCTGCGTGTGTCTTTTCAGTCGGTATGAGAAAACAACGATATTTTTTGCTTTTGGTGGGGCTGCTGGTTGCTTTAGTCTGTTTTCTGGTGTCGTTCGAATCGACAACGAACTACGAAGAAAACAGCGCTGTAAGCTACCAACCCGACATTGCGAAAGAACTGCGCTACCCCTGAGCCGGTGGCATGCTGTTTTTGTTAAAAAGTGCAAAATTCTTCATTCTGGCATCACTTTTGAACCTCAGTAGATGGAAATCAGACGGAGGAAAAGATGAAGAATGTAGTTAAGTTCAGTTTGCTGGCCCTGCTTATTGTATCTGTGCCGGCACTGGCGCAAAACGATACAGGCAAAGACAGGAAAGCAGAACGAAAAGAGCGCCGGCTGGCAAAGCAGGCGGAGAAGAAGGCCGAAATGGAGCAGCTTTACAACCTGGTAACTAACAAGTCGTTCGTAATAGATGCCGACTTTTTGTACGACCGCTACAACCGGCAACGCATTGCCACCAATCACAATTATGTGGCTATACAAGGCGACCGCATTGTGCTGCAAACCGCTTCACCAATGGGTTTTGGCTACAACGGCATGGGTGGCGTAACGGTGGTTGGCAAAATCCTCGATTACGAGATTAAGAAGGATAGAAAGGGGCAAAGCATATTTGTGACGGCCCAAATGACATCCGATTATGCAGGGCCCGGAACCGTTTTCATTAGAATTAACGGTAAGGACAATGCGTCGGCACGGTTTTACGGCCCATGGGGTCGCGGCATAGAATTTTCAGGCAATGTGGAAATTCCTGAAAAATCATTTAGGTATCAGGGGCAAACGGTTCCATTGTAGCCGCCGCCTTCAACATACCCGGGTAAGCTCACTGCACAGCAGCGAGCTTTTTTTGTTGTGCAGCATCTTATATAATGCCTTTGGTGTAACCGCGCTTCTTTTATTCAAACTTTAGCGTAAAATTCAGGGCCAAATGATTTTTTATGATAAGGATTCCTCTCTTTGCCCTGCTACTTTTGACTTTTGGTCTTTACGGCCAGTCGCAGCTTACTATTCCGCAAATCATGCAAGGCCAGGACTACACCGGCTACTGGCCCGACGACGCCTGGTGGTCGGAAGACGGGCAGACAGTTTATTTTAATTGGAACCCTGAAAAAAACCCGGCCGACTCGCTCTATAAATTTGCGCTGGGGTCGGCGAAACCGGCTAAAGTGCCACTTCGCGAAAAACAGGGCCTCACCGGGAGAAGGGGCAGCTATAACGCTACGAAAACCCTGAAGCTTTATGAGAAAGACGGCGATGTTTTTCTGCTTGAGTTGAAGACTGGCAAAACCCGGCAGGTGACCAACACCACTGGAAGGGAGGCTAATGCCTATTTTGGGCCCGGCGAAAAAAGCATTCATTTTACTTACGACAACAACCTGATGGCATGGGACATTGCCACCGGAGCGCTCGCCCAGCTTACGGACTTTCGGGCGGGCACCGAAAAAAAAGAGAAAAGATCGAGCGAGCAGGACGAATGGCTTAAACGAGACCAACTGGAGCTTTCGGAAATAATCAGGCAAAAAGCAGAAGAGGAAAAGCTGCAAAAGGCAATCAACAAGGCGCAACAGCCAAGCCGCCCGCAGATCATTTACCTTGAGGGGAAGAGTGTGTCGGACATTAGGATGAGTCCCGACGGCACGCTCATTTCTTATGTGCTATTTAAAGCCGCAGACAATACCACCAACACCATGGTGCCTGCTTTTGTAACCGAGTCGGGATATACAGAGCCTATAAACACCCGCACCAAGGTAGGCTCGGAGCTTTCGAGCCGGGAAGTATGGCTCTACAGGCCCGACCTTGAGAAAAAAGTGAAGGTAAAAAGCGACGACCTGCTGGGGATAAAAGACAAACCGGACTACTATAAAGACTATCCGAAGCTTGCAAATAGTGAAGAAAAAGAACGTGATGTTTTTACATTTG
Source organism: uncultured Imperialibacter sp. (assembly GCA_965651695.1). Classification (GTDB taxonomy): domain Bacteria; phylum Bacteroidota; class Bacteroidia; order Cytophagales; family Cyclobacteriaceae; genus Imperialibacter. The sequence goes on from CBFGTI010000008.1 coordinate 51,751, forward strand.
GGCCGTTTTGGTCGGACGATGGCAAAACAGCAGTGATGGTGCACCGCTCGGGCGACAATAAAGACAGGTGGATTACGAAACTAAATATCAACGACGGCAGCAATACTTTGCTGGATCGCCAACGCGACGAGGCGTGGGTAGGAGGGCCGGGAGTTGGCTGGTCGATGTATTCGCCCGGGGATATCGGTTGGTTGCCCGATAACAAGCATATCTGGTTTCAGTCGGAGGAGTCGGGCTATTCTCACCTTTATACCCTCAATGTGGAGACAGGCAAAAAAAGTGCATTGACCTCCGGTGCTTACGAGGTATACGACGCCTTTCTTTCCAGCGATAAGAAGTTCTTCTACTTCAGCAGCAACGAAGGTGATGCCGGACAGCGGCACTTTTACAAAATGCCTGTTGGGGGTGGTAAAGCAACGAAGATCACCTCGATGGAAGGTAGCAACAACGTTGCCCTGTCGCCCGACGAAAAGAACCTGGCCATTTTGTTTTCAGCTGCCAACAAGCCCTGGGAACTGTATGTAATGCCCAACAAGGCCGGAGCTGCTGCAAAGCAGGTAACGCAATCGACCTCAGAAGAATTTAAAGCATATAGCTGGCGCACACCTGAGTTTATCACCTTTACGGCGCGGGACGGCGCATCTGTGCCTGCCAGGCTCTATAAGCCTGAAAATGTAGAAGCAAACGGCCCGGCGGTGATTTTCGTGCATGGAGCGGGGTACCTGCAAAACGCTCACAAATGGTGGAGCAGCTATTTCAGAGAATACATGTTTCACAATTTTCTGGTAGACAACGGCTACACCGTGCTCGACATCGACTACCGGGCAAGTGCAGGCTACGGGCGTGATTGGCGTACTGCCATTTACCGGCATATGGGTGGTTGGGATCTTTCCGACAATGTAGACGGCGCTAAGTACCTGGTGGAGCAGCATGGTGTTTCGAAAGACAAAATCGGTATCTATGGCGGCTCGTATGGTGGCTTTATTACCCTGATGGCGCTGTTTACTGAGCCGGATGTGTTTGCAGCCGGCGCAGCACTGCGGTCGGTTACCGACTGGGCCCACTATAACCACGGCTATACCTCCAATATACTGAACACGCCGGTGCTCGATAGCCTGGCCTATAGGCGCTCTTCACCCATTTATTACGCTGAAAACCTGAACAAACCGTTGCTGATCGCCCACGGAATGGTAGACACCAACGTACATTTTCAGGATGTGGTGCGGCTTGCTCAGCGGTTGATCGAACTGGGCAAAAAGGATTGGGAGATGGCCGTGTACCCGGTGGAGAACCATGGTTTTACCGAGGCCTCAAGCTGGGCCGACGAGTACCGGCGGATATTCGAGCTGTTTGAAAAGCATTTGAACTAGCCTAAAAGGGAAAAATAATGGGTATGAGCAAGCTTGCCAGCAACCAAAAAAGGAGTGCGAGCGGCCACCCCACTTTGAAGTAGTCGGTAAACTTATAGCTGCCGGCGCTGTACACCATGGTATTGGTTTGGTAGCCAACGGGTGTCATAAAGCTGGCTGACGCAGCAAACGTAACCGCCATGAGAAAGGGCGTAGCGCTAAGGCCCAACGATTGTGCTGTGGCAATGGCAATGGGTGCGAGCAGTGCGGCAGTAGCGTTGTTCGACATCATTTCGGTAAGCAGCATGGTAACAAGGTAAAGACCGGAAATAATGGCAACAGGCCCCAGCTCGCCGAGCGAATCAATGAGTGTGCTGGCGATAACAGCCGCCAGGCCGCTTTTTTGCATGGCTACTCCCAGGCTAAGGGCGCCTGCCAGCAGAAAGATCACCTTCCACTCTATGGCTTTGTACAGCTCCTTCATGGTGATGGTTTTGGAGATTACCAGCACCACGGCACCGCCAATGGCACCGACCATTATGTCGACAATATTGAGTGCGGCGAGGGTGACAATACCGGCTATTGTAGCCAGAACAAAAAAGAAACGCTTCTTTTTGAAATCGACCAGGCCTTCTTCAGAAAGGATGATAAAGGGGCTCTCCTGTGAGGTTTCCTGCTTTTTCAGTTCGGTTAGGTGGTGGGTTTTAATTTCTGCCAGCACCACGTCACCGGCTTTTAGCGGCACGTCGTGAAGATGCTCGTGAAGTACTTCTTCCCTGTGGCGTATGGCCAGCGGAACAGCCCGGTAGCTTCTACGGAAGTCAATCTGCCGAAGTGTTTTGCCTTCGAACGTCGATTGTGAGGTAATTACAAGCTCTACCAGCGTCATGCCATCGCGGTTGAATCTCTCCTCGCCGACCTTTAGCTCCGACTGCGGCTGAATTTTTACCATGTCTTTCAGGCCCTTGATCTTATCAAGGTTGCAGCGCACCTTTAGCACGTCGTCGGCCAGCAGCACCATGTCGCCGGGAGGAAGGTCGTATTTCTGCCCGTTTCTTCTCACCTCAAGTATGTCCATCTCCAGCTCTTTCACCAGCGGGCTGTCCATAATGCGCTGGCCTGTAAAGGCGCCGTTGGCCTGCAGCTGTATTTCGGTGAGGAAATCGCGAAGGGAAGCGGCATTTTTCAGCCCGTTGGCCACCGACCGGTTGGGAAGAAGCTTAAAGCCTATAAAAGCCATGTAGAGGGTGCCGACAATGAGAAATATGACACCGAGGGGGCTCATTTCGAACATGGAGAACCCGGGAAGACCGTTTTTTAGCGCCACGCCCGACACCACAATATTGGTGGAGGTACCAATGAGTGAACACACACCACCGAAGATTGACGCAAAAGAGATGGGAATCAAAAGCTTAGATGGGCTAATGTGCGTAACATTGGCAATATGCACGGCAACCGGTATAAACACAGCGACTACCGGCGTGTTGTTGATGAATGCTGAAATGCCGCCAATAACCAGAATAAGGGTGAGCATGCCCAGGAAAAAATTTTGGCGGAATATGTTGGAAAGGAAAGGTGCAATTACCTGCAGGGCCCCGGTGTTCATCAGAGCGGCGCTAAGCACAAACATGAATGCAACCGTAATTGTGGCAGGGTTGGCAAAACCCGACACACCTTCTTCCGGAGTGATAACCCCCAACAATACCAGGCTTACCAGAATAAGTAGTGCTACAACGTCAATGGAAAAATACTCGGTGATGAAAAGCACTACGGCTATTACAATCACTCCCAATACAACAAGGGCTTCGGCGCTCATAGGTAGAATTGAGGCGCCAAATTATAAAAATCTATAAACTATACCAATTTAGTAGACTAATTGTATTGTTATTCTAACCTCGCGAAAGGAATTCTTCCTTTTTGAGGATCGACGCCAGTGTGTTCTCTTTCAGGATTCTGACCGTTTCGTTTCTCACGGCCATAAATACATCCCTGATACCACACGTTTCTTCATCCTTACACTCGTCGCATTTTTGATAATACTTGTAGGTTACGCACGGTAGTAACGCAATGGGCCCGTCGAACAGCCTCATAATGTCGGCAATATTTACTTCGCCGGGGTTCCTCAACAGGTAGTACCCGCCTCCCTTGCCTTTTTTGCTTGCCAGTATGCCTGCGTTTTTCAAATCGAGCAGTATCGACTCCAAAAATTTCTGAGGTATGTTTTCCTTTTCTGAAATGGTACTTATAAGCACCGGCCCCTGTTCGTATTTGTGCGCAAGGTGAACCAGTGCATTTAAAGCATACTTGGTTTTCTTAGAAATCATTACTGAACGTTAGCGTCGGCGCAAATATAAGTATTACTACACATAAGCTTATTTGCCCGCCAAAACCCAGCACCAATTTGGCGCCGGGTATGGGCAAAGCCCTTAATCGCCGATCATAATAAATGCGCCCCAATAGTAGGGCTCGGGGTATTTCTTTTTCAGCTCCCGCTGTGCTGTGATAAACGAGCCGTGCTTATCGCCTGTTTTTAACCAGGTTTGGTAAAACGTAGTCATTAGTTCCTGCGTGGCGTCGTCGTCCACTGTCCACATACTCATTATCATGCTTTTGGCGCCCGCTATTTTAAAAGCCCGCTGGAGGCCATATACGCCTTCTCCGTTTTGTACCGTGCCCAGGCCGGTTTCGCAAGCTGAGAGCACCACGAGGTCGGTGCCTTCGAGCGAAAGATTCATGGCTTCGTAGGCGGTAAGGATGCCGTCTTCGTTGCCGGTGTTATTGCTTATTTCGCCTGAAGCCAGGTAGCTGTTGGCGCCGGCAAAAATCAGCCCTGATCTCAGCAGCGGGTTCTGCACGTATTTGGTGTCGACGGCTTCGTCAGCATTTGGGTTTTCGAGAAAAAAACCGTGAGTAGCAATATGCAGGGTTTTGGGTGACTTTACCTCCTTAATGCTCGATTCCACGGCGCTATCGCCCAGCACAATGTCGCTGTTTTGGTTGGCACTGGCATACAACGAGCTGATTTTTTCAACCTCCACCTTGGTGCCGGGCAGCAGGGCAAGCAGGTCGTTGCTGTTGATATACCTGTTGAGATTACCACGGATACCTCTTGGCAATCCTCTCGAAACTCCCCCCCGGGTGTTTTCTTCAGCTGGGGCCGAACCTCGGGTGCCTCTTGTTCCACGCACGTCAGCGGCACTTGCCATATCGCCGGTCGTGGTGGTTTGCGCTATCATTTCCTCAAATGAGCCCTTGTGATAATTGGGGTACCCGATGAGCATAGCTTTGCCATCTTTTAACGCAGGCGAACTGCCGGCCGGGCTATCAATCAGGTCTTTGGTGTTGGTTACTATCTGAATGGCAATTTCATCAAGCGTATACCTTTCGGTGGCGGGATTTCGCAGCGAGTAAATGCTTATCTGGTTGTACACGCCATCGGGCGAGAAGTATACTTTTTTAACTCCCGTCAACTTGTTGGCAATAGGTTTCCAGAAAAGGCCGTACGAATGGTCTTCTTCTATCTTGTAGCGAATGGCGTTCCGGTAATTGGCCAGGTACCGGTTTTCCATGTTATTGCCATTGCGGATAATGACAATGTCGGGCTGTGTTTGTGTGTCGTGGCGGACGATGAGCGCGGCATAGTAGACTTCGTCGGTAAAAAAGCCGCTTGAATCGGGCTTAAACTCCCTGAACCTTACGATTTCTACAGCTGCCTCGCCCGGTTTGAGCTGGTCCCGCACGTTTTGCCAGGTATAATCTTTTTGCACAAAAGTATTGGCAAAGGCGGCCGAGGCGGTGCTTAGTTCCTTTTCCAGCGTGTTTGCCAGCTGCGTTAGCGAATCGATCTTCCTGTTTCGTGTTTCAATTTCTTCGTCGCTCGCCGAATAAAGCCTGGCTATCTGCTCCTTCTGGCTTATCCAGTCGCCAAACTTATTGATCAGTGTGCTGTCGCCGCTGTTAAGGATGCTCTCCCGCACCTTGTTGGTGGCGTACAGGATTAACCCCTTGGTAGCAAGCTGAAAATTATACATGTCGCCTGTGAGCGCGGGATTTTCTTTATTTTGCTCTACGGCAAAGGAGTTAAATTCCTCAAAAGCTTTGCGAAGTTTGGTGTAGTAAAAGGTAGACTTTTCGTCTTCGCTTAATATGGGGAAGAACGTATTTATCTGGCCAAAAAAGTTGGCGAAGGTTTCCTTATAGAGGGCTTCGGCTGCTTTGGTATCTCTCTGTGCCCACTTAAGCGTAGCGAGTTTGTTGGTGGTTTCGGCATACTTGGGATGGGTAGCGCCAATGGCTTTTATCCTTATTCGCAACGACTCGGCGAAATACCTCTCGGCTTCAGCCAAATTCTGCCTTTTGAAATAAAGATTGCCCATGTCGTGCACACTGTTGGCATAGTCGGGGTGATCTTCTCCCAGCACCTTCTGGTCGGTTTTGAGCACGTTGGTCATCGTGTTTAATGCCACATCCAGCTGGCCGTCGTTAATGTAGGCCAAGGCAAGATTGGCCTGCGTAAACGAGTAGTCGAAGCTTTCTTCGCCCATGAGTGCAGCTATTATTTCCAGGGCTTTTTGGAACGTGGCAATTGCTTCGGCATGTTTGCCCTGATAGGTATATGCAAGGCCGAGGGCATCGAGTGAAAAAGCGTAGTTGGGAGAGTCTTCGCCAAACAGTTCGGCGTCGAGGGCGAGACTTTCCTGAAGGTACCTGACGGCGTCGTCGTAGAGCCCAAGCCGGCGTTTTACAATGCCCATATAGTTAACCACCAGGCTGCGTACTTCCGTGTTCTCCCCCTGCAGCCTGTCGAGAATAGCCACCGCGTCGGTGAGTGTTTGCTCGGCATCGGAGTACCGGCCGGCCGATTGGTACAGGAAGCTGAGGTTTGCCAGCGCTACCACATAATCGGCAGAAGCACTGCCCACGCCGTTTTCAATCAGCCCGAGTGCACGGGTAAACGTTTTCTCCGACTTTGAGAACTCGCCGGTAGTGGTGTAAAGCATAGCGAGGTTGGTGACGATGGACGGGTACTGCGGATTTTTTTCGCCCGCTTCACGCATTAGCCGGCGGAGGGTATTTTCGGCATCCTTGTATCTTCCGGTATTCTTGTAAAGCTCGGCCAGGTTTTTTACGGTTTGTGCGTATTCTTCGCTCTTGGTACCGTATTTTTTCTTGTCTTCGTTCACCAGCTCAAGAAACAGCCGCTCCGACTCCTGGTAGTTGCCCATGTCCATGGCAAAAGAGGCAAGGTTATACACAATGCTTCCGTAGTCGTAAGCTTCTTTTGGTTGTATTTTTTGCCTTAGGGCGAATTCATCCTGGTAGTATTGGTATGCCTTAAGCGGATCGCCCTGCACGGCGTGAGACTCTGCCAGCCACGAATAAACGAGGGCAGTAAGTGTGTCTTGCGTAGGTTGGGCAAAGCCAACGAGCTCTTCCTCGGCACTTAGCAGCACGTCGTAGTTGTAGTCGTCGTAGGCCTTCTGGCATTTTTCATACAGTTTTTTAAAGTCTTTGCTATCGAACTTGTATTGGGAAAAAGCAGGTAGCGAAGCAATCAAAAGAAAAAAGAGACTAAGGATGCGGCCGAAAAATTGAAAGCTATTCATAAAAAAAGAAGTTTTTGATTAGGTGAAACAGCCATAACAGGAAATATGCCCCCATGGCATGAACAACAATAAAACGGACTTTAAGGTCTTCATTCCGGGCTGACAATAACTTACGGGCATGGCAACCCGCTTAGGTGCTGACTGTGACAAGCCGACGAATCGCTGCCGGAATTGCCGCCATTGCCATAAAATGTACCACGCCCCGACTCAAATTGTTTGTCCGAAACATTAAAGTTATGACAGTACGGAATATATCCAATCAAATATCCGAATGATTATAGGAATGATAAATACCCATTAGTCGGTATTTACATGGCTCTCGTCGAAATTATATTTGCACTTCTGTTGGGTGTTCGACAAAATGAGATATTTTTAGAACAAGCTTTTCGGGCGACCAACCTGGTGAGCGCTACCCCTTGAAAATGGTCTTACGCACGTAAATGCGGTGACCGCCCCCCAGCTATTTTTTGTACAGCTATGGCTATTGCCATTTATTTCCCAAACAGGTTGCAAAACCTGAACAGCATTGTATTGTGCCTTTAGTAGAGCCGAAAGCACACCAATGCGAAAACACAACCATTTATTTAGACTAGTCTGACCGACCGACCGATGGAAAAAAGAACCACAACAACAATGGCATGGAACCGGTGCGTCCTGCTCATTTTAGCTATTTTGTTCATCAACACTGCCGCCCGAGCACAGAGTTACGCCCTGGAATTTGATGGAACCAATGAGTACGTTTCCGTGCCGCACGACAACGCACTCAACCTGGTGGATGGCGACTTTACCATTGAGGCATGGGTTTTTCCGACTGCAAGTGGTAATAAAACCATTCTCTCCAAAGGAAGTGGTAACGGAGGGGGCAACAATGACGTCTACATTTTTCAGATCCAAAATAACAGGATGGCCATTGAATTTGCGTCAGCCACACAGGTAAGCGAGTGGGGGCTTGCAAATACAAACATTCCGTTGAATCAATGGAGCCATGTGGCTGTCACCTTCGCCAACACCGGCAATAGTGTTTCATTCTACCTGAACGGGACGCCGGATGGTACTCACAACTTCGCCATCGATCCGTCTACGCAAAGCGACACTCAGCCCATGTATATTGGGCGCCAGGGCACAGAGTGTAATTGCAACTACTGGCAGGGGCTAATGTCGGAGATTCGTATCTGGAATGTTCAGAGAAGCTCCACTGATATTCAAAACAATTATCAGCGTGCCTGGATTGACCCCTCCCTGGAGCCCAATCTTATCGCATACTACTCGTTCAATAATGGGTCTGGCACTACGCTGTCGGATCTCACTACTTCCGCTCGCCATGGAACCCTGGTCAATATGGAGTCGCAAACCGACTGGGTAGCCGGAATGAATTACAGCCTGGATTTTGATGGCAACGACTACGTGGACCTGGCTGACTACGAAGAAACCAACGACGATTTTACGCTGGAAGCCTGGATCTATCTCGACAACTATTCTGACTACACGCCGATTATTTCAAAGAACACAACCACCTCGCCGAACAACAATACTGCAGATTTCAATTTTCAGGTGCAAAACAATGGTAACCTGATGCTGTTTCTGGGCAACGATGTTTCGTTTGCCCAGGCTGGCAACACCTCTGCGGCAGATATAACCGTTAACACGTGGACACACGTGGCGGCGACGGTGGAGGGAACCACCATTAAGGTTTATATTAATGGAGCTCTTTCTGGTACGGGCACTTTTACCGGCACCCGGCAGAACACCGACGGTCCGGTGCAGATCGGGCGTTATTCCAACGGCGCCCCGCAGTTCTGGCAGGGAAATCTGGATGAGGTACGTATTTGGAGCGAGGCCCGGTCCGATGCGCAGATCGCAGCCTTTTATGATCAGCAACTTAACGGTAGTGAACCGAATCTGCTTGCCTACTTCGATTTTCAGGAAGGCTCCGGAGCGACGCTGGTAAATAACACCGAGGGCGCCGACGGTAGTATTCAGGGCAACCCTGTGTGGGTAACAGAGGCACCTTCAGTAGAAGACGCTGCTACATTGGACGCAACACCGCCAAACGTGGTTATTTCCAGTACTGAATCCGGAAGCACCGGGTTATCACCGTTTCAGGCAACTTTTACCTTCGATGAACCGGTTTCCAAATTTACCTTGTCTGATATTACAGTAGGGAATGGGGTGGCCTCGAACTTTCAGGAAACTACCAGCTCCTCGTACACAGCTGACATTACGCCGGTAACGGGCGGCAACGTAACGGTGGACGTTGCTGCCAATGCGGCCGAGGACCTAACGGGGAATGGCAATGCGGCGGCTTCGCAATTTGAAATCTCATTCAACGGATACCAGAATGCCCTCAGCTTTGATGGCGACGGAGATTACGTGTCGGTAGCGGAAAGCAGCCTATTGGATCTACCCGCAGCATCCACAATTGAATTTTGGCTGTATTGGACAGACGAAAACGGTATTTCGTCTCAGTCCATCATTGATAAGACAGAAACAGCAGATGTTGCTCACTACCGGATCTACCTGAACGAAAATGGCCAACCAGAAGCAGGTAAGCTTGGCGTTTGGAATGGCACCAGCTTTTACAATGCCCCGTTGCAGGTGGAGACAAACACCTGGACTCACATTGCAGTTGTTCAGTCGGGCAGCCAGATGCTTTTTTATAAAAATGGCGTATTGCGGCATACCACCAGCTTAAACTGGGGTACGGCAAACGCCGGCGACCTGCTGATAGGCACCGACCGTTTTGATCTGGCAAATCGTGTTTTTGAAGGGCAGCTGGACGAGTTGCGTATATGGAGCGTTGCCAGAACGGCAAATGAAATAACGAGCAACATGTTTCGCTCGCATGACGGAAACGAGGAAAACCTGATCCTGTATTATACATTCGATCAGAGTGCAGGGGTTCCTTTGGATCAATCGGGAAACTACCTGACCAGTACTTTCGCCGGCGACCCCATCTATGAGGAATCGCATGCAAAGGCACCAATCGTATACCAGGCCACCGATGCCAGCGCATACGGTTTTACCGCAAACTGGCTCCCCATTGCCAACGCCACTAGCGTAAAAATAGATCTTGATGATAACTCGGACTTCAGTTCGCCGATAGCGGCCAATATAAACGTAACCAGCCCGGCGGCCGGTTCTTTTGCAGTAAGCCAGGATTTATCGGGATACGCTGGCAGCCTGCTTTATTACCGCTTGTATTTTGAGGACGTATCGGTTGCGAGCCCCTACTCCGAAACGGTGGAGTTTATGATAACCCCGGGCAATGCGCTGGCCTTTGACGGAACGAACGATTATGTTGATGTAAACACCCAGGTTATTCCCAGCAGCGGCGATTTTACTGTGGAAGTTTGGGCTAAATACACGGGGCCTTCCAATGAGTACCACACCATATTGTCACAACCGAATGATGGCAGCAACTTTTATATAGACCACGCCAGCGACGGCACCATTCGTGTGGGTGACGACTTCGTCAATACGGGAGTGAGCTACCCAACAGATGGGGAATGGCATCACTTTGCGGTAGTAAAAAACACCACCACCAAGCTTTACCTGGACGGCGTGGAGGTGGCGGATGCCTTAGCTGCGATTTCCAATCCGGATGTGGCCGGATTCAAGATCGGTTCACAGCATTTTGGCGGGGAGTATTGGCCTGGCGAGATTGATGAAGTAAGAGTGTGGAATACGGCTCGTACAGCCGGTGAAATATCGGCGTCTCTGTATACCACGCTTTCGGGCGCCGAGTCCGGCCTCGTTGCCTACTACCGCTTCGACCAAACCAGTGGCCTGACACTGCCCGACCTGACCGGCAATGGAAATGCCGGCGCACTCACAAACATGGGCGGGTCGGAATGGATTGCCTCTGGTGCTATGCAAAGTGGCACTGCCCCCGCAGCCCCAACCGGCCTTGTCGCCTATCGCTCTTCTGCCAGCGAAATTACGCTGGAATGGACAGATAACGCCAATGACGAAACGGGATACATCATTGAGCAAGCTACTGATTTTGCCTTTACTACCGGAGTGCTGGTGGCAAATGTTGCCGCTAACAGCACCAGTTATGTACATGCGCAGGGCGCAAATCAGTCGGCTTTTTACCGCGTAAGTGCTGCGAACGGGGCTGGCAACGGTGTGTCGGCGGTGGAATTTGGCACAACATCGCCTCATCCGGGGTACGCCCTTACTTTCAATGGCACCAACCAATATGTTGAGATACCGGGAAACGCATCGCTGAACTTTACCTCCGACTTCACCGCTGAGGCATGGATTAAATTAACTGGCTCTAGCGGCTACAGAGCCATAGCAAGCCAGTGGGGAACAGCCGGAAACACGAGATGGGAATTTCTTGTGATGGATGCGACCAATGCCATACGTTTTCACCTGTCAGCCGACGGCACGTCCGACTTTAACGTTACCACCAATACCGGACTTGAAGCAGGTCGCTGGTACCATGTGGGGGTTGTTTATGATGCCGGTGTTTCGGCGAAAATTTTTATCGATAATGTGGAGCAGCAGGTAACCACAAGTGGCACATTGCCAGGCGCGCTTTATTCCAATGCGGCACTATCCACCTTCATTGGTCGCAGCTTACACGGCGTTAATTACTTTTCAGGCATCATTGATGAATTGAAGATAAGCTCGGGTGCTACTACCGATTTCTCAAACAGATACTCACCTTTAGATGGTGATGAAGCGGGGCTTTTGGCCTACTATACTTTTGATGAAAACGCCGGCGTGGTATTGGTAGACCGCAGCAACAACATCAATAATGGTACTTTAAGTGGATCGCCGGCCTTTCTTGGCTCCGGAGCTGTGGAGGCGCCGTCCGATTTGGTGGTTACGGATGTATCGACAGGTCAAACCGACTTATCGTGGACCGACAATACAGACAATGAGCTGTATTTCATTATTCAGAGATCGGACGATGGTACCACTGGCTGGACAGATGTGGTTAGTGCAGATGCGAATGCGACAACAGTCTCCAATGTAGGGCTGACGCCAAACAGTAACTACTTTTACCGCGTGGCAGCTGAGCTTCCTGCAGGCGCACGTTCGAACTATTCGGCAGTAAAAATTGGCTCAACGAGGGCAATGCCGGGCAACGCACTTGACTTTGATGGTACAAACTATAATGTGAACCTGGGCAACTCCTTAAGCCTGGAAGGTGAAACCGCGGCTACACTTGAAGCCTGGATTTATCCTACGAGTGATGCTGGAAACAGAGGGATTGTCGCCAAAATGAATCCGCCATCGTCATATCAGTGGTATATGCGGATGGAGGGGAACGAGTTAAACGCTGATTTTTATACCACTAACGGAATAGCAGGGGCTGCCTCATCCTCTGGACTTGCTTTAAACCAGTGGTATCATATCGCGGCGGTATTTAATGGCACCACCGTGGCTATTTATGTGAATGGAACTGATGTAACTTCTGGTGCTACCACCGTTACTGCAGCGTCAATTACGTCTCAGCCCGGTGTAGATGCACACATAGGTAGTGTTTATCCCGCTCAGGAATATTTCCAGGGTGAGATCGATGAAGTGCGTATTTGGAATGTGGCACGAAGCCAGAATGAGATTCAGAATAACCGCTACAACGAACTAACAGGAAATGAAGCAGGCCTGCTGGCCTACTACCAGTTCGACGAAGAAAGCGGTTCAACGGTGTATGACAGAAGTGCAAATTCCAATAACGGCGCAAACAACGGCGCATTAATAACCTCCTCCTCCGCAATGAACCCTGGGGGTAATCCGCCCCAGGCGCCAACCGACCTGTTGACAGAACGGACCTCAGCGACCGAAATCACGGTAAGCTGGACTCACCCAGGCAGCGACTTAACCCAATTTGTTATCGAAAGAGCTACCGACTTCGACTTTCTTAACAGTGCAACTCAAATTGCTACCGTATCTGCATCAAATCGACAATACGTGCATACGGTGGCTGCAAATGCAAACTTTTTTTACAGGGTGAAGACCTTAAATGGCTCGCAGCAAAGCAGCTATACCTCGCCGGAATTCGGAACTGCAGCGGCTTTACCTGGCTATGCTCTGGCGTTTGATGGCGATGCAGACTATGTGACTATTGCCGACGATGCTGCCCTGGACATCTCCACGGGGACGTTAGAAGCCTGGATCAAAACCACCAGCACTAATGCGGCATACTATGCAATTGCCGTCAACAACAGCCAATATGGCTTGTGGGTTTATAACGGCAATCTGGCAACCTATGACGAACAGCAAAGCCTGCTTATCTCGTCGGGCGTTTTTGTGGCGGATGGCAAATGGCACCACGTGGCGCTTCGTTTTGATGGAGGCGTTGCCGGGGGCTCTCAGCTGTATGTTGACGGGCAGCCAGCAGGCGCGGCTTTCACTTTTAATAGTCTCACTTCAATCGACCAACTTCGGATAGGTTCCAGTTTAGGCACGGGTCAGTATTTTAATGGCGAAATCGACGAAGTCAAGGTGTGGAATTACTCCAAAACAGACTTTTCAGACCGCTTTTCTCCTGCTGATGGCAACGACACAGGCTTGATTGCTTATTATGCTTTCGACGAAAATACTGGCACCAAGCTGACCGACAGAAGTAAAAACACCTACAATGGCGACGTGGCTGGCGACGCAACCTGGGTAACCTCCGAAGCTGCTATACCACATGCTCCCGAAAACCTCATTGCCGCCGTTGTATCCGTTTCGCAAGTGGATCTTTTGTGGGATGCTGTGGCTGGTGCTTCCGGATACGTGCTGGAAAGGTCGGCTAACTTTGGAGCTTATACGCAGGTTGCTACGCCTACTACTGCTTTTTATTCGGACCTGAGTGTTTCAGACGGATCAAGCTACCGGTACAGGGTGCGGGCCTCCAACTCCGTCGGCAATTCATCGCCGTCAAACGAAGCCCTGGCAGATATGAAAGGGCCGGGCAATGCGCTGCAATTGGACGGTGCCGACGATTATGTGGCCTTGCCTTTTGTTTTGGATCCTTCGTCAGACTTTACCATTTCGGCGTGGATCAACCTTGCCGAAACACCGTCTGCAACCCAGGTAATAGTTGGACAATACGATGGTGGGTTGGGAGTAGGGCCGGATCTTCTTTACGTAACCAACGATTTGAAGCTGGGCTCTGCCCTTGGGGGCGAAGTGCTTGAGTCAGCGAATAAGCTTAAGGTAGATGCTTTTCAGCACGTGGCTATCACTTATGATGGCGTAGAGCTAACCCTGTATTTGAACGGCCAGGTAGCAGCCGTTGCACCGCGTTCCATCGAGCCGGAAGATGGCATCAATTTTATTGGCCGCGGCAATTCGGGCAATTATTTTAAAGGAACAATTGACGATCTGAAAATCTGGTCAGTTCCACTATTGGCGGAAGATCTCGGCTACGAGATGTATACCACCTGGTTTGATGACGAGAGCTTGCAGACTTACTACGACTTTGATCAAATTGGCGAGATGACCTTGAGGGATAGAAAAGGGGCGAATGATGGTACGTTAACCAATATGAATATCGCTGGCGACTGGATTGGCTCACTTGCCAGAATTCCTTTCGCTTATCTGCCGACGGAGGTTTCCATTTCCGGCTTCAGCGCCAACTGGATGCCCGTGAGCAATGCAAGCACCTATACGCTCTACTTGTCGACCAACACGGTGTTTGAGAGTCCCGTTAGCTTCGAACTAGCCGACTCAGGAGGATCAGAATCAGTAGCCACATCTCTTAGCCCCGGCACGACTTATTATTACAGAATTGCCTACAACGACGGAGGCTATACCAGCAGTTGGTCTGAGTATCAGCGTGTCGTAGTTCTTCCCGGCAATGCGCTTGCTTTCGATGGGCAGGACGATTATGTAGACCTCGGCGACCAAATCGAGAATTTTGATGCCATTACCATAGGGGCCTGGATATACATAAACGGAAGCTCTATCAGTTCGTCGTACGAGGAAATTTTTTCTAAGGAACTGGTTAACTCGTTCGCGCTTTCTACCGAAGGGAAGCTTTATGCAAATTTTGGCGATGGCGGCAATTGGGGAACAGGTGTGGAATCGGCGAATACCGTGCCTACCCATCAATGGGTGCATGTGGCAGTAACACGCAGTGCTTTGGGCGATGTGAAATTGTATATTAATGGTGTGCAGGATGGCTCCGGAACGAATACATCCGTTGGCCAGAATGCGAATACGAGAGGCATAGGGCATAAACCTGGTGCAGCGTATGCAAATGCAGTTTTTGGTGGTTTGATAGATGAGGTCAGTGTTTGGTACACAGAAAGAACCGCTGCCCAGATACAAGAAAGCATGTCAAAAACACTGTCGGCTGCCGAGTTGGGTCTTGTTGCATACTATCAGTTTGACCAGGGAACAGCAGGTGCCAGCAATGGCGGTGAAGCAACTTTACGCGACCAGGCGAATCAGCAGATCAATGGCACGCTTACCAATTTTGCACTCGATGGATCAGTTTCCAACTGGGTCGATTCCAAAGCTATGCTGCTGGTAGCGCCGGACCAGCTGTATACCGAAAGGCTGTCTGCAACCTCAATTCAATTAAACTGGCGCGATAATAACGGCTTAGAGACCGAATATGAAATTGAAATCGCCAGCGACTATGGTTTTACTTCAGGGGTTACTACACTTACTTCCACCGCTGCAAATACCACCTCCTACGTGCATGATGTTACTGAAGGCGCCGCATATTTCTACAGGGTTAGGGCTAACAGAGGCACCGACTACAGCGCCTATTCTGCACCCGAATTTGGAACTGCGGCTGCATTTCCGGGCTACGCCATGGTATTTGACGATGTTAGTGATGAAATTACTTTCAGCGAACCGTTGTTTTCCACTGTCGACGACTTTACCGTTGAGTTTTGGGTTCGCATTCCTCAATCTTCCACTTCCGATCTCGACATGTTCGTGCAAAGCGACCCAAATGCGGTAGGCCAGCCGACAATTATTGAAATAACCACTGCATCTGGCAAACCATATATCTACTTGAGGCAATCGGAAGACGGGCCAGTGGCGTTTGCTACCGGCTCGACGATTATAAGAGACAACGTTTGGCACCACCTGGCATTTGTAAGAAGCGGCACCAACCTGATGATTTACCTTGATGGTGTGCTCGATGCGAGCGCCACTACGTTTGCCGGGTCAATTGCGTTTCCACCAGATGCGGTTGCTGCTACTACCGCCGATGGACGCCTTGATGAAATGCGGTTTTGGACCACACCCCGCGCCGTGGGCGACATTGCTGCCAACAGGTATACGCCGATCTCGACCGGGGAGACTAATTTGCTTGCCTATTATTCTTTTGATGAAAACGGGGGCGGCACCGTGGCGGATCGAAGCAAAAACACCTACGATGGAACCATTGCCGGCGCACCCGTGTGGGAGGTATCGGATGCTACTTTCAGGCCTTTTATCACGACATGGCAAACAACAGGTACCGACGAGCAAATCTCACTTTTTGTAAGCGGCTCCACCAATTACACCGTCGACTGGGGCGACGGAGAAACATCATCCGGTACAACCGGAACATTGACCCATACATACGCCGCTGCTGGTACCTACCAGGTCCGCATTACTGGCGAATTTCAACAATTTCAGGTGTCATCAGGCGCAGAAAAGCTGAAGTCGGTAGATCAATGGGGTGATATAGTGTGGCAGTCGATGAATTCTACATTCAAAAACTGTGTGAATTTGTTGATAAATGCCACTGACGCTCCCAATCTGTCGCAGGTAACGGACCTTTCAGAAATGTTTTCCGGCGCCAGCAGCATGAACAGCGACATCAATCACTGGGACGTGAGTAATGTTGCCAACATGTCGTCAATGTTTTTTGGAGCCACCAGCTTCAATAAGCCGCTCAACAACTGGGACGTGAGCAATGTAATTAATATGCAAAGTATGTTTTCCGGCGCTACAGCTTTTAACGGTGCAGTTGGGTCGTGGGTCGTGGGTAGTGTAACAAAGATGGACATGATGTTTTTTGATGCAATGGCCTTCAATCAAGACATTAGCGGCTGGGACGTTTCGCAAGCGGGAGACATGTCGTCGATGTTTTACGGGGCCGTGGTGTTTAACCAGCCCATCGGCGGATGGCAATTGGGTAGCTTGCAATTTATGGATGGAATCTTCAAAAACGCCAAGGCCTTTAATCAGGACATTGGCGAGTGGGCTTTTCCCGGCGTCACCAGCCTGAACAACGTGTTTGAAGGGGCCCTGGCTTTCAACCAGAGCCTCAACGGCTGGAATGTGAGCAATATCGAGAGCATGAACAACACGTTCGGCGGAGCAGCGGCATTTAATCAAAGCCTTGGCTCGTGGGATATTTCGTTGGTCACCACCATGGCAAATATGCTCGACAACACTGCTCTTTCAAGCAGCAACTACGACGCTACCATTAATGGCTGGGCGACGTTAGATGGTGGTGAAACGCAGATTCCGGTAAATGTGACGCTTGGCGCCCAGGGCTTGACTTACACCCAGTCGGGGTTGGCCGCACGCAACTCCCTGACATCAACTTATAACTGGACCATCAGCGGCGACGCTTCACCACCAGCCCCGTCGGCCCCGATCAATCTGGTGGCATTCAGATCATCTGCAACAGAAATTACCCTTGAATGGCAGGACAAAGCAACAGATGAGACAGCATATCTTATAGAGCGGGCAGACGATTACACTTTTACGACAAATGTGCAGGTTGTGGATAATTCGCTTTTGGTCAACGCAACCTCTTACGTGTATGCCGCCGGTACAAACCAGGGTTATTTCTTCAGGGTAACGCCCACCAATGGCTTTGAGGACAACAGCAGCCAATCGTCGGTAGAATTTGCTACAACTGGGGATTTCCCGGGATTCGCGCTTTCTTTCGACGGTTCTGCCGATTATCTGAGTGTTCCTGATAATGCCACCCTCAATCATGATTATCCGATCACCGTGGAGGCCTGGATAAAGCCCACGACTTTACCCGGCTCCCTGGCAACAATTGCGAGAAAGGGAACTTCCAATGGATGGGAACTTTACCTGTATAACAATGGAAACGTGTTGTTTTACGTCTATCCTAACACATCATCACAGGGTACCGGCGGAGGTACCGTAACCTTGGATCAATGGAATCATGTGGCGGGGGTGTATGATGGAACAAACATAGTGACCTATCTGAACGGGGAGCAGGTGGCAACTATCGCCGCCTCCGGAACTATGGCTACCAACACGTCGGTCATTGAAATAGGCACCGGCTTAGATGGAGATATAGATGAAGTAAAAATATGGAAGACGGCCAAGACAGATTTTTCTGATCGTTTTTCGGCACCGGCAGATTTTTCGGATGCAAACCTGGTTGCTTATTATCCTTTCGAAGAAAATATTGGAACCACGGTTGTTGACCGCAGCCGAAATACGAATGATGGCACACCGAGCGGACAGATTCAATGGGTTGTGGCAGACCAGACGCCTCCTGTGCTTTCAGTACAAACGGCCGACGTACTTGAAACCACCATTGAT
>CBFGTI010000009.1:0-69618 GCA_965651695.1 uncultured Imperialibacter sp.
AACTCGATGTTAATGGAAGCGTACTAGTGGCTGGGACAGGGGAATATAAATATGCTAATGCGAAAACAAGGGTTCTCTCTGTTTCCAATAAATCGTTTACGGTAGAAGGCGCCCAGGCACTGGCAACTTCCGGCGGAGCAACCGGTAAATACGTTGCAAGTGGATCGCAGGGAGTGATAGCCTCCCTTTTTGCAGGCATTGAGTTACCCGATGGAGCCGTGGTAACTCAGCTGAACGTTAATTTTATTGACAACGATGCGACTTACGATATTTCTGCACAGCTTGCCAGGGGAGAGCACGCCGCTACCGGCGGAGTAGCCATGGCTACAATTGCAAGTACAGGGCAAAGCGCATCGGTACAATCGCTCTCAACCAGTTCCATTGCGGTGCCTGCCATTGATAACAGCTTGTATTACTATTATTTAGTTTTTCAAACACGCCAGGCCAATGCCGACATGTCGCTTTTAAGCTTTACCGTCACCTACACTGTAACCCAGGCAGATTAACAGCATGATTGTACGGCTCTTACAGTTTTGCATTTTCATTTTGCTCGTCGCCGGTTTCTTTGACGCCAGAGGCCAGTTTTCCGTCACTGGCGAAACGGTAGTGGCTGTTTCCTCGGGCACAAAGCTTAGCCTCGATGCGCCAGTCAACAATCACGGCTCTATCGTGAATAGCGGTACGCTTTATCTCCGCGGCAACTGGGCAAACACTGGCTTTTATACCGGCCCCGGTTCAGTACATCTGGCCGGGGCGGAGCAGGTGTTTAACCATGGGAAAAAGGAACTGGCTACTTTGTTTGTCGGCGGCGGTGGCATTAAGCAGGTAACAAACGGCGTGGTAATTAGTGAAGGGCTGGTTTTCAGCGAAGGATGGCTTCAGATAGAGGACACTGCTGCATTTCTGGTTAAAAATACCGCCAGTATTGCCGGTGCATCGGCGTCTGGCTATGTGCGTGGGAAAATGCAGGTGTCAGGCCTCGGCCGGCACTATTACCCGATAGGCACGGCCACTACCTTTACCCCCGTTGAGCTGCTGGATGTTAAAGGCAATCAGCCTATAATAGGTTTTGAAGCCAGAGATACACACCCCGAGTCGCAACCCGGCCTTGGGCTGCAGCTGGTTTCGCAGGCAAGGTATTGGCAGCAAACCGTAGTTTCCGGGGAAATGGTTTCCGGTAGAATTAAGCTTCAGGTAATTAACGAAGGCGCCATCGGCAGTATGGAAAAAGCTTCAGTGGCAGGAGCCAATGAGTTGGGAGGCGTTTACGAAAACCTCGGCCAGCATGCCACCACCGGGACAGTAGAAAATGGAACCATCACCTCTTTTGAAGATGCTCTTTTTCAATATTATGCTTTGGCCAGAGAATTGAATGAGGGTAGGGTGGCCGACTCCATTGCGCTGGTAAAACTCTACGAGCGGGCCAATGGCGACAATTGGGTCAACCGAACAAACTGGCTTTCCGGTGCTATCGACACGTGGACGGGCGTAAGTGTACAGGCAGAACGAGTGGTAAGCGTAAACCTGGCAGCCAACAACCTTACCGGCCGCATTCCTTCCGAGTTGAGAAACCTGGGGGAAGCGGTGAGCTTAAATTTTTCGGGCAATCAATTGAGTGGAAGCGTTCCGGGATCGCTGGCACAATTGGGCAAACTGCAGACGTTCAACCTGAGCCAAAACAACATCCGCGACCTTCCGGACTTAAGCTCGCTGCCTTCCATTCAGCTTTTCGACGTATCTTCCAACAACCTGGAGTTCGACGACCTCGAACCTAATGTAAGTATTCCCAACTTTGTTTACGCCGAACAGGCAGCATTTGCTGCCGAAACAGATTCGCTTCAGCCTGTTCATCAGCCATTCCTTCTGAGTCTGTCGGCAGGCGGCTCGGCCAACCAGTACCAGTGGTACAGGCAAGGGGTGCCTGTTGCCGGCGCCGAGTCGCCGAGTCTTTTCATAGAAGACCTAATCTACGACAACATGGGAGCATACGACCTGAGGGTTACCAACACAATTGTGCCTGGTCTTACCCTGAAGAGTGCTTCGCAAAGAATTCGCGCCACTGCGGTGCTGCAAGGCACGGTAAGAGATGCCAGCGAACGACCGGTTGCGGATGCTGTGGGGGCGTTGCTAGCGGTAAAAACGGGCAAGTATGACACTGCTGCTCACTATGCCGCCGATGCGAACGGCAACTTCTCGATGCCCGCTGTTGTGCTGGGCGATTACCTGCTTTATGCGAGCCAAAACCCGCAGCGCTACATCCCCACCTATTACAAAACCTCCACCGACTGGGCTGAAGCAGACGTGATCAGCCTGAGAGACGACGTGGCAGGCATTGACATAGCCATGGAAAGTATGCCAGTGGAGCTCACACCGGACGACGGCGACAACCAGGTAGCAGGAACGCTCGATGAAGATGTGCCGGAGGGAAGATTGCTGGCAAGGCAGCGGGTAAAAGGTGCCGGGGTAAGCTTGCATCGCCAGCGGGCCAGAGGAAAAGGCCTTGAAGATGAATTCGTTTACGAGCTGCTGGCCTACATACAAACAGACGACAATGGTGAATTTTCTATAGGGAACCTCCCCGATGGCGTATACAGGATCAATATTCAGTACCCGGGGGTTCCTATGGATTCTACCTCTTTTGTTGAATTTGAAGTGGGAGGAGGAGCTTCGGTAGAAGAAAATAACATAGTACTGGAAGCCCTGGTTACAGAAAGTGGTATAGTGGTGAGTAAAGTTGCAGAAACAGGCATTTACCTGGGCTATTTTAAAGACCTGCAGGTTTTCCCTAACCCTGCCGATAAGTTTTTGACCATACAATACGCAAAGCTGGTGAAAGGGCAGGTAGTAGCCGGGCTCTACGACTTGAATGGCAAAATGCTCCAACAGCTTTCCCTGACGGACCATCGGAATGGGTTTCATCAAATGGAGGTAAGTGCGTTGAAGAGCGGCCTCTACCTGCTTCGGTTTTACGATGCGCTCGCCCCGGCACGTCCGATAATTAGTTACCGGATAGTTATTTCCCGGTAATGCGTTTTCTACTTTTGCATAGCTAAATACAAGTAGAATGTTCGACGTAAACCAGGTAAATAAACTGATTGCCCACCGCAGGTCCATTTATACCAAGCAATTCACCGGCGAGACGATAGACGATGCCATCGTAAAGCAAATGCTGGAAAATGCCAACTGGGCACCAACCCACGGTCTTACCGAACCGTGGCGGTTTGTGGTGTTTTCAGGCGCTGGCATACAAAAGCTTGCCGAATTTCAGTCGGAGCTTTACCGCAAAGTAACCACTGCCAATGGCTCGTTTGATCAGGGAAAGTACGAAGGTCTTAAAACAAAGCCGTTGCCGTCGTCTCACATTATTGCTATCGGAATGAAACGAGACGTAAAAGGCAAAATTCCCGAAGTAGAAGAAATTGAATCGGTGGCCTGCGCCGTCCAAAATATGTACCTCACTGCTACAGCTTACGGAGTCGGGTGCTATTGGGGCTCGGGCGGCATCACCTATATGGATGAAGCAAAGCCATTCTTTGGGCTTTCGGCCAGCGACAAACTTCTGGGCTTTTTGTTTGTGGGAGTGCCATCGAAATGGCCCGATAGCAAGCGAAAGCCCATTGGCGAGAAAGTGATGTGGGTAAGGGAATAATCGGTCAGGCGTCTAGCATTCTTCATACCCGCATTTTTCGTCCTCCAGCTCTACTTCGATGGTTTGGTGGTCAATTTTGAATTCGTGAACCACCTTTCTGGCTTGCGCTTTCAGTTGCACAATATCCTGGTAAGGGAGAGGCTGGTCTATTACCAAATGGCAACTCAACACGTTGTATTGTCCGTCGAGCGTCCATATATGAATATCGTGGGCATCTGTTACATGAGGCAAACTCGTGAGTTTTTCTTTCACTTCTTTTATCGATACATCAACAGGCACAGCCTGGAGGAAAATAGTGAGCGTATCGCTTAAGTTGCGGTAAACGCCTGTCAGGATATAGGCAGCAATGCCAATAGAAAGGAGGGGGTCGATGAAAAACCAGTCGGTAAAATGGATGACGAGCGAGCCAATCAAAACAGCTGCCCAGCCCAATACATCTTCAAGCAAATGCAGCCTTACAGCCTTTTCGTTTATACCCCGGCCTCCCCACAGCTTCCACGCAGCAAAACCATTTACCAGTATTCCCAACACGGCAAACAGCAGCATGCCCATGGTTTTTACTGGCTCAGGATTCCAAAGCCGCGGCACTGCCTCGATTATAATTACTACAGAGCCGGCCAAAAGAATTAAGCTGCTGATGGTGGCCGATACCAGCGAAAACCTTCTGTAGCCATAGCTAAATTGCTTGTCCCTTTTTTTCCTTGAAATACGCTGAAAAACCCAGCTGAGCCCGATAGCAAGAGAATCGCCCAAATCGTGCAGGGCATCGGAAAGAATCGCCATCGAATTGGTAAACAACCCGCCGATTAGCTCAAGAATGGCAAATCCGAGGTTCAGGAAAAATACAGCCTTCAGCCTTCCTTCGGCATCCACGCCATGGTCGTGATGGTGGTGGTGCCCGTGGTGTGAATGATCGTGATGGTGACCGTTACCCATTTATGCAGTAGATTACAAGTTCCCAACGAAAGGCCCATCGCCAGCGTATTTCGTAGTCGGCTAAGCCGGCCCGCTTTAATATGTCGTCCCACTCAGCCACCCGGAAAGAGCGGAGCACCGACAGCCGGGCGTCGTTTTTCACCATGGGAGATCTGGAAAAGCCTCTTGTGAGCCAGTCGATGGAATGATAGGCAAACCAGTGCCGGTGCAGGTCGTTGTTGATAATGCCCATCCGTGCTTGCTTGCCCCAACCGGAGTAGAGGCCTACGAGCTCATCGTCGGTAAAATGGTGCGTAAACAGGCTGGTGTGGATAATATCGAAAGAAAGCTCGGCAAATGCATCGGAAAATATATCAATTAGCTGGTAGCTGATCTCCGGATAGTCGCGGGTATTTTCCCTGGCATATTCAATAATGTGCGGGTTGGCGTCTATCCCTACAAATTGCAGGTTGTAGCGGTTGTTTCTTCCCCACTCCGCCAGCAGCTTCATAATGTCGCCGCCCCCACAGCCCACGTCGGCAACCATTATGGGCTTGTTGCTGCGCGGCTGCCTTTCAAGCAACTTTTTAAGGCCACTGCGGCTCACCTCATTGCCTCCCAGCAGTCGGTTGATGGTGTCGAGCTCCTTAAGCGTCTGCACAATTATTTCGCCCGATGCCTGCAGGTCATCCATCCACTCTCTTGCGTACGAGCGTTTCGAAAAATCAGGCATTAGCGTTAGAATTTACTTCCAGTAGCATGCTCTCCATGGTCAGTCCCGGCCCAAAAGCGAAACTAAGAATTTTTTTGCCATCGTCGCCGTCGGTTAGGCCGTCCCATATTTCTTTCAGTACAAACAATACCGTTGGCGACGACATATTGCCGAACGAACGCAGTATCTCATAGGCGGCGTTGTTCTGCGCCTTCGTTAGCCCCAGCGATTGCTCTATAGCCTCGAGTATCCGTTTTCCACCCGGGTGAATCGCAAAAAAGTTAATGGTACTGAGTGAAAACTCCGGCTGTGCAAGCAGCTTCCGGCTTAGTTCCTTAATACCATTTTTTATGATGTCGGGCACGTAGGCCGAGAGCTTCATTTCGAAGCCGAAATTGCCTATTTGCCAGGCCATATCTTTTCTGCCGTTGTACTCTACTTCACTCGCAAAATTGCAGGGGCTAAGGGAAAGCTTTTCATTAGGCGTGCTTTTCATCAGCATAGCTGCCGCGCCATCGGCAAACAGTGCGTTGGCAAGCAGGTTGTCTTCTGTAGCTGCATTTTGAAAGTGGAGCGTGCAAAGTTCAACACAAACAATAAGCACGGTAGCACCTTGCTCGGCACGACAAATGGTGTCTGCAATTTTAATGGCATTGATAGCGGCATGGCACCCCATAAAATTTATCGCTGTTCGCTTCACAGAAGGCTTCAGACGGAAAGCTTCCATCAGCTCTATATCCAGGCCGGGTGCATACATGCCTGTGCAGCTTACGGTAATAAGGTGGGTTACATTTTGCGACAGGTTGTGTCCGTAACGGCCGCAAAGATTGTCCACAGCCTTTATACACAGGGGTAGTGCGTGTTTTCTGTATGCTTCCATGCGGCTGCTAATGGCCGGAAAGGGCTGTAGTGTGTCATTTTTTGGGTAAAACTGGAAGTTCTCGGCGCTTACGCCGTAGTCTTTCAACACCGAGTGCCTTTGTCGTATACCACTTGCACGGTACAGTATTTCAAGCTGGCGAGCCTGCTCCTGGTTCAGCCGATGGGCTTTTACCATAAACCGGTAAATTTCCTTCTGCGAGAAACAATTGTCAGGCGTTGCGGTACCAATTCCCTGTATATAGGATTTCATCTAAGAGAGCGTTCGTGTAAGGACCTGGTTGCCCTTGTATTTTATTAACTGGCATTAATATAAGAGTAATTTATACGTACTTGTTTAAATTTGATTGCTTCTTATGATACAAAAATCAACCTGGCTGCACCTGCGTATTCCCTTTTCTTTTTACCTGCTCCCGGTATTTGTATTTGCATGTGCCGTAGCAAAACCGTACGACTGGCTCGCTGTAGCCCTGGTTTTTACTATTCTGCATTTCTTTCTCTACCCGGCCAGCTGCGGTTACAACTCGTGGTTCGACAAAGATGAGCAGAGCATTGGCGGGCTGGAAAAACCGCCAGCCGTGGAAAAAGAGCTGTACTGGGTGTCGCTGGCGTTTGATGCCATAGCTGTTGCATTGGGGCTTTTTATCGGCTGGCAATTTGCCATTATGCTCGTTATCTACGGGCTGGCGTCCAAGGCCTACAGCCATCCCTTTACCCGGTGGAAAAGGCTGCCGCTTACAGGGTGGTTTGTAGCCGGTTTTTTCCAGGGCTATTTCACGTTTCTCATGGTGGTAATGGGCGTAACCGGTGCGCAGGCAAGCGAACTATGGACGCCGCAATTGCAGTGGCCGGCTTTGCTTACCTCGGCGCTCCTTTGGGGCTCCTACCCGATGACGCAGGTGTACCAGCACGAGGAAGACGGCAAAAGGGGTGACGAAACCATCAGCCGCAAGCTGGGCGTTTTGGGCACATTTCATTTCACAGCCATTTGTTTCTTGCTGGCAAGTGCAGGGTTTGTCTGGTATTTCGTGGCTTTTTTCGGGTTTGCCCCGGCAGTTGCGTTTGCTGTGGCCATGAGCCCCGTGCTGGTTTTTTTCGTGTGGTGGTACTTCAAGGTGAGAAACCGCCTGGCGGCCGCTGACTTTAAAAACACGATGCAGCTCAACCTTTACTCGGCGGTTTGCCTCAACCTTTTTTTTGTTTGGTTGTGGTTTGGGTAGGTCTTTAGGTCAATGAGTATGTGGGTCTATAAGTCGACTGGTCTGCCCCACCGAAACGGAACTTAGTTCCGGTTTCTCCCCCAAAAGACAGGGGCTCAAAGAAGTACTGATTAAAACGATTGTCCATGGGTATAAGAAATCAATTTTCTGGCAACTCCGGGGAGCTTGTCCACCACAGCGGTACCAATTGTCGAAGTAAATTCGCTCCCAAACAAATTCTGTGTGCGTCTGCCTACCCACAAACGCTGCGCAAAGTGCTGGTTCCATGCTTTATAATAAAGTGCTTCAATGGTACGTAGACCTGTTTTTTCGCCCTGACTTATAATAATATCGGATAGAAGCTTCGCCGAATGAATGGCAATAGCCATACCGTTACCGCACAAAGGCGTGATAAGGCCCGCAGAATCGCCCACCATGAGCACACTGCTTTTCGCAGTTTCTTTTTTCTCGAAAGAGATTTCGTTGATTACCTCGGGCTTTTCGTCAAGAAAGTCGGACGACCGAAAGATACTTTTCAGGAGGGGATTCTGATGCAGCACTTCCTCCTCCATTGTGCTGATGCTTCCCGTTTCTTTCAAATTTTCTCGGCGGCTCAGGTAGCACAAGTTATACTTGTCGCCCTCAATTTTCACTAGCCCGCAGTAGCCGCCGGGAAAATTGTAGAGTGCAACAGTATCGTTCCTGAAGTCGGTTTTAATATGATATTTTACACCAATCCACGGCGAACGTTTTTCAATAAACGACCGGCCCAGCTGCTTGTCCAGTTTAGAGCGTTTGCCAAACGCCCCGATTACCAGGTCGGCGGCAACTTCTTTTCCTGCGCCATAGCCCACCTTAAACAGGTTGTCTTGCTGCTCCACATTTTCTACCTGCTGGCCCAGTTCAAACGCCACCCCGCTTTCCCTGGCTTTTTCATATAGAAAATGATCAAAACAATAGCGGCTTATGCCAAAACCACCCAGCGGAAGAGCAACAGAAGCCTCTTTGCCTGCAATGTTTGAGAGCACAAACCGCGTGATGACGGCGGGCTCAAAGACTTCAGGAAACAGGTTGTGGCGTTGAAGGAACGGCGCCACTTCGTTGGAAACATATTCTCCACAAACCTTGTGTTGAGGATAGCTTTTCCGCTCAATCAAGAGCACCTGCTTGCCTGCCCTTGCCAGCAGTATACTGCTCACAAGGCCCGCCAATCCCCCGCCGATGATCACAATTTTTTTCACATGGGAAGTTAACTAAACTTTCAATGCTTTAGGCCGGAGCCGAACCACAGGCACCATAGACCTTTAGTCATCGCCAAACCTTAAAAACTAAGTCGTTCTTCAATATCTCCTGATCTCCTCTTCCTCTATGAGAGAGAAATTTTCCAGCACAAAGATGTAGTACGTGGCCACAACTTCACCGCGGTGCCAGGCCTCCACTTCCTTCATTTCCAGTGTTTCATCAAACGCAGCCTCCACACGGTCGTTCAGTTTTTTATGTTTCGTAACGTAAATACCCGTGTAGCCTTTATTCTCAAACTGTTCAATGCCCGGCCACAGGTCAAATTGGTTCATTCTCCGGCCAAGATTAATGCAATAGGTTTGCGGGTTGCCCTCGGTGTAAAAAGCGGCTTCTGAAGCGTGGTGGTAGCTGTCGCTGAAAATGAAATAGTTTGCCAGCGCTCGCTCACTAATAAGCCTGCTTATTTCGGCGCCCACCTCCTCATGGCCTGCCAATCTTACAAATGGGTCTTTTTTTGGGCTCATCAGCTTTTTAAATCCAAGTGGGTCTACCAGCTGCGGGAATGTGCCTACCAACAACAAAAAGCCGGTAATGCCCGCAAGAATGGCGGCCGACTTAAACCACTTTTTCTCGGTGATGTATGCTGCCATCAGGCTGGGTAGGGTGAGGTAGGCGAAGGTGGGCCAGTTAACTTCCACCCTCTTTTGCAATGCCACCAAAAGGAAACCGGAAAATGCGACAATTGCCGGGAGGCCCAGGAAAACCGCTTGCTCATCCTTTTTGCGGAAGTAGTAAATGAGTGCAGCCACCATTAGAAAAACTAAAAACGGAGAATTGATGCCCAGCTGCCCGCCGACATACTCCCCGAGGTACCTGATAGCTGCAGACACAGGCACGTCGTGCTTTACACCCGTAGCTCCGCCGAGCGTGCCCACGTGCCTGAGGGTTACAAAGTCGTATTTTATGTTCCAGATGACAACAGGTATGGTAAACAGAAGGAACACCAGCGTAAACCATAAGAAATTGCTGCTGGTGAGCTGCTGGCGGCGATAGCGATAAAGATAGATGATGAGCACCGGGAAAATGAGCGCTGCCACGAATTTCGACAGAAAGCCAAGCCCCACAGCGCACCCGGCTAGCACCCAGTATTTCAGCATGTTTGTTTCAACAGCCTTCCACACCAGGTACATGCTCAGCAGCCAGAAAAATGCCAGCGGGGTGTCCGTCATGTAAAAGAGCGAGTTGAGGTGAAAATGCGGCAGCACAAGCAGAATTACCGACGAATAAAAGGCCGTTTTAGCATTTTTGTACATTTCCCATGTAAAGCGAAACATGAGCGGCCCCATGAGAAAGGTAAAAATCAATGCATTGATGCGGACGCCCGTTTCGGTATTTCCCAGGATAGCCGTGGAAATAAAGTTGGTGAGGGCGATCATCACGGGTTTGGAGTAGTACGACCAGTCGAGGTTTTGCGACCAAAGCCAGTACTGCGCCTCCTCGGTAAACAGACTTAACGGCGACGCCAGCGTAAACAGCAGCTTGATGAACGTGGCAGCCGAATACAGTGCAACGACGTGGATCAAATACTGCCGGTAATCATCTTTTGGAGGAGCCATAAGAGCAGTACACATAACGGCAAAATCTGCAGAGAGTGTATGGGATAGGCTCGTTTCCGACGATAATGTGCCAGCCGCTCGCAATGGGCTCAAAAACCCAGGGCAATTGCAGTTAAATGGCCGTTGACCTAAAGACTACAATTGTTTTCATTTCGTGATGTCAAAAGGCGCCGATCAACCTGACCTAACGGGTGCGCCTGGCCGGCTGCAACTGCTTTGAAACATCGATTTTTAAATGCGATTGCTCCTGCTCAAAACCCGCCGACTAAACCGCATTGCAAATTATATTCTTAATTTTGCAGTCACATTTTTTTAACATTCGTCAATGGCATCAACTGTGCTGAGAGGAGCCGTCAGAGATTTTTTGAGTAGGGGAAAATTTCTTGGAAAGACGGCGGTTTTTTTCGTTTTGCTTTTCTTTTTTGAAAGGCTCTTGTTCGTGCTTTTTTATATACCCGACATGTACAGAGAAGCGGGCATCGCAGAGTCGTTTCTTGCATTTTATAAAGCGTTGCCGCTCGATATTTCCGCTGCATCCTACTTTTCGGCCATTCCCTTTTTATTAAGTCTTGGTTTTATTTTTATTAAAGAACAAAAAAAGAAGGCCGTACTGGAGCGTGTCATTCTCAGGCTGACACTTTTTCTTGCCTTTACCACTATCCTGATCCAGGCCGGCGAAACAGTAGCTTACCAGGAATGGAAATCCAAACTTTCCTCCCGGGTGTTTCTGCACATGTCTCACCCCGATGAGGTTTTCCGTACGGCTACTCCCGGTTATATCGCTCAATTTATCGGCTTTGCTTTGGTTCTTTTTGTCATAGCCTGGTTCCTTTCTACCAAAATCTTTCGAAACCAAATTAACCTCCCTCGCCATTCCATTGCCTGGCCTGGCAAGCTGCTCGCTTTTACTATTTCGCTGGTGGGTTACGCCGGGCTTATCGTAATAGCGGCGCGGGGCGGTATAGGCCAGTTTCCAATAAGCATTTCTAACGGGTATTTTTCCAACCACTACATTGTGAACGACGCCTCCGTTAACACCACATGGAATTTTACCCACAACTGGCTACAGTACCGCAAAACCAACCTGAGCAAAGAATTTGAGAAGTTCCCGCAAGAGGAGGCACAGGCTATTACCGCCGAGCTGCTTGCTACCGGCGACAGCACCACGCTAAAGGTGCTTAAAACCGGCCAGTGCAATGTGGTATTTGTTGTGCTTGAAAGCTGGTCGGCACAAATGATCGACGCCTTGGGAGGCACCGGTGCTCCGAATTTTTCGAGAGAAGCAGCCGACGGCATTTTATTCGAAAACCTGTACTCGGCATCGTGGACTTCAGAAAAAGGTAACGCTTCTATTTTTAGCGGGTATCCCGCATTGCCGCGAACCTCTATAAATAAACAAGACCAGAAAATAAGAAGCCTCCCGTCACTGCCCAAAAGCCTGGCACAATACCAAACGCACTACTACTACGGCGGCAACCTTGCCTTTGGCCATATAGGCGGCTACCTGCTAAATGCCGGGTTTAAAACTATTTTTGATGAGGAGTCGCTGGCAGCCCTCGAACCACGTGGACGGCTCGGTGCGCACGACGGCGCTACGTTGAGCCATTTTTTTAACGAGCTGTCGCAGGCGCCTCAACCATTTTTTTATACGCTCTTTACGTTAAGCACGCATTCGCCTTACGATTTTCCCGGCAATACCGGCTGGCAAAATGGGGGTGAATTCGCGGCTTATTCAAAAAGTATTGCTTATGCCGACACACAATTGGGTATGTTTTTCGAAAAGGCACGGAGCTCGCCTTTTTTCGACAACACGCTCTTTGTGTTTGTGGCAGACCACGGCCGTACCAACGAGTTCAACCCATATCCATACAACGACAAGATGTACCATATACCCATGCTGTGGTGGGGTGGGGCTATTAAAGATGAATTTAAAGGGATGCGGGTTGAAAAAATTGGCTCGCAGTACGACTTGGCCAAAACGCTTTGCGTGCAGCTTTCGCGCAATGCCGATAGCTAT
The DNA here is from genome assembly GCA_965651695.1 of uncultured Imperialibacter sp. Classification (GTDB taxonomy): domain Bacteria; phylum Bacteroidota; class Bacteroidia; order Cytophagales; family Cyclobacteriaceae; genus Imperialibacter. The sequence goes on from CBFGTI010000009.1 coordinate 12,230, forward strand.
CAGTTTGGCAAAGATCTTTTCAATGGGGGAACAAAGGATTTTGCCATGTATGTACACCACAAAGGATTTGGCTGGGTAGATACCGAAGGCTATTTTTCGTTTGACCTGGACAGGAATAAGGTAAACGAGAGTTCGTACCAAAGTGAGGAGGCTTTCAACAGTGCGTTTAAAAAATGCCGGTCGTTTATCAGCACCATATACCGTGATTTTCACGAGCAGTAGTGTCGTTGGTTTATGCAACGCAGCCTCGGGCCGCTTTCATATCATCCGCTCCAGCCGGAATACGGCCTTTATCTCCTCTCCGTTTCTTTCCAGCTTCAACGTTACTTTTTTGCCTTTTCGGAGGCGTAGCAGCGTGGTGATGTAGTTGAGGCTGGTGTTGGTAATGTTTTGGCCGTTTACCGTCTTAATTATATCTCCTGCCAATATGCCCGCTTTTTCGGCAGGCGAGTCTTTTCTCACATTTGTTACCCTAATCCGGTTTAGCTCTGTGCCATGAGCCACCACCTCCAGGCCGCTCATATCGTACTCGAATTTTTTCTGGTGTTCTACGCTTTTGGTGAGGTAAAGAGTTTGGCTGAAGTAGTCAAATATCAGGTTGAAGCGGCTTAATATTTCTCCTCCAATGGTGCCGTTGCGCCGTTCTGCTTCTTCGGGCAGCAAGCCGTAGGTTTCGCTGTTGGGAAACGACGCAATTACTTCGTTGAAAGTATACCGCCCCACCTTTACCGAGGTCACACGGCCCACCACACCCTCAATGTCGCCCCCCAAGCCCTTGCCGAGGCTTGCCTCCAGGTTTTTTTCGGGCACGTGGATGTTCGGGTTGGTTTTTTCGTCGAGCAGAATGGCGTGGCTGGCACCGCTGTCTACCATCAGGGCGACGTTCATGGTGGTGCCGTTGCGCTGCACAATTTCGGCAGCCAGGTAGGGCTTAGTGCCCCTCACAATAAGAGGAATCTTGTCGTAGTACTGTTTGGGGCTGAAAAACTCCGGGTCATGAAATCGCACCGTCTTTTTGTCGTAGTTGATTTCGATGATGAAGCGGCTAAAGAGCTCGTAGCCGATAATGCCAAACACCTCCGTACCCAGCTGGTTGCTCAGGTTCAGGTAGTCCTGGTCGAGCACCAGCATGGAAATGCCCTGCCCTTCTATGCCTGGCAGGCGGATGTTTACGTTTTTTGCCACGTGGGCCAGGATGGCGTCTTGTTTGCCTGGCGCCGAAAAAGTCATTGTGCGGTCGTAGGTGAGCTGCAGCAAGTTGGCTACCAGCGGCTCGGTGAGTATGCAATTTTGCACGCCGCTGTCGAGGATAAATTTTACTGTTACCTTTCCATTGATCGTTACCGGAACGACAATGAGGTTATTGTATCGCTCAAAAGGAAACTCCACAAATTTGGCTCCGGTGCGGAGTTTAAAGCCTAAAAATTGCGCTTTTGCGCCGGAGGCAAAAAGAAGAAACAGACAACACCACAAAATCCAGGAAAAAGCCCTCCGTTTCTGCACCATTTTTAACTGTTTATACTGTATGCCGTCATCGTGTTAACCTAAACACCCGGTAGTAGAATTACACTTACCTGATTTTTTTGGCCACGCAGGCTAAAACTTAAAAAAGTGCGGGATCAGGGTGGTGTACAGCCATAAGTTATTAAATAATTTTGATAACAGGCACAACGTGGCAGCCGCCTCAGAGCAATCGCATTTAAATGGGTAATGAACTCAAACCCTCATCACATCCACGTGTTTACTCTTCCTTCAAAGAAGCGGCCGGGTTGTTGGTGGCCGCTACGAGGCTATGGTAGCCTACAGTCACCATGGTTATAATGAGAATTAAAGCTGCAGAAAAAACGAAGCTCTGTGGCTGCGGGTCTATCCGGTAGGCGAAATCTTCCAGCCAGCTGCTCATAAAGAAATAGGCCACCGGAAAGGCAAACAATATTGCGATAGCTATCAGCTTCAGAAAGTCGCGTGAAATAAGCAGCATAATGTCGGTAACTGTAGCCCCCACTACTTTTCTCACGCCAATTTCTTTTTTCTTTTGCTCGGCTGTAAACGATGCCAGGCCGAACAATCCCATGCAGGCAATAATGATTGTAAGCACCGAAAACAGAGCGAAAACCTTCCCTTTGGTTTCGTCGGCCAGGTACTGCTCATAAAAATCCTGCTCTACGAAGGAGTATTCAAGCGGGCGATTGGTTATTACTTCTTTCCATTGTGCTTCGATGTAGGCGAGGGTTTCCTTCACTTTGGGTCCGCTCATCCTTATGAACATAATGCCGTTAAGGTCGCTGTTGTAAAGCACCATTGGCCGGATAGGCTCCTGCAGCGATCTCTGATGGAAGTCCTTAATTACACCCACCACTTTCACTTCCTGCTCTTCCTCGTTGGCATCCGAAAAACTCTTCAGCCTTTTACCTATCGGGTCCCGCCAGCCCATTTCCAATACCAGCGCCTCGTTTACAATGGCAGCCTGCGAGGTATCGCTCTTCAATTCATCTGAAAAATTGCGCCCGCTGCTCATTTCAATCTCCAGTGTGGAAAGGTAGTCGGCATCCACCGAGTAAGTAACAAGCCCTTTCTCTACAAATTCGCCCGTTTCTGCTTCTATGTAAGTGCCATTGATGTTAAAATCGGCGCCGGGGCTTGTCCACCCTGAGCCTACCGATACTATACTGGCGTTTTTCAGCAGCGCTTGCTTCAGTACCTCATACTTGCCACGGGTTTCTTTGCCTTCCAGTGCCACCCGTAACACCTGGTCTTTGTTGAAGCCGAGGTCTTTCGTCTTCATGTACGCCAGCTGATCGTACACCACCCAGGTGCAGATTACCATCACTATGGAAATAGAGAACTGAATTACCACCAGCGTTTTTCGAAGTGTGGCATTGCCCGACTTGGAAGACAGGCGGCCTTTGAGCACTTGCGCCGATTGGAACTTTGAGAGATAAAAAGCGGGGTAGCTGCCTGCGAGCAAGCCTACCACCAGCAAAATGCCCAATAACATCAGCATTACCCAGGGGTTGGTATAAAACTCCCGCTCAATTTGCTTTCCGGCGATGTCGTTGAAAAACGGCAGCAGAAAGAAAGCGAGCACGATGCTCAGCATTACCGAAAGCAGCGTGATAACCATAGACTCGGTAACAAACTGAAAGATAAGCTGCTTGCGATGGGAGCCCAGCACCTTGCGAACGCCTACCTCTTTGGACCGTACGGTAGACCGCGCTGTGGCGAGGTTCATATAGTTAATGGACGCAATAAGCAGCATAAACACAGCGATAGCCGAAAATATGTAGATATACGACATACTGCCTGTAGCATCAATTTGCCCGTCCGAATCCGAATAAAGGTAAATGTCGGTTAGCGGCTCAAGGTAGAAGTCGGCCCGTGCATTGAACCGGCGGAAAAGCTCTCCGGCGTGTTTGTCCATAAAGGCTTCCGACTGCGCATCCAGGTTTTGTGTATCACTCCCTTCCTGCAGTTCAATGTAGGTCCAGTCGCTAATGTTGCCCCAGTTTTGCGATCTTTCTTTGGGCAGCGAAGTATAGGAGATCAGGATACGAGGCTTCATGTGCGAGTTAGCGGGAGGGTCTTGCATTACGCCGGTTACCTCCCGCTGCCACTCTTCCGAGCCTGTTTTGATCACTTTGCCGATGGGGCTTTCAGTGCCAAAGTATTTTTGGGCCACCGAAGCCGATAGCACCACCGTATTGGGTTCTTTTAGTGCTGTGGCAGGGTTGCCTTCGATGAGCTTAAAGCTGAAGATCGAAAAAAATGATGAGTCGGCGAAATAGAGGCCATTTTCATAAAACTGCCGGTCGTCTTTTATTACCAGCTCACGGCCAAAGTTTACCAGGCGCACATAATTGGCAACTTCAGGGAAATCGCTTTTTAACGATGGACCCACGGGCGACATGGTTTGGCAGATATTCAACCGCGAGTCCTGGATGTAAGCATCGGTAGCCACACGATAAATCCTGTCTGCTTTCTTATGAAATCTGTCGTAGCTAAGCTCATCGAGTATATAAAGACTGAGGAAAAGGCTGCACAGGATTCCCACGGTAAGGCCGGAAATATTGATAAAGCTGTAAAAGCCCTGGTTCTTCAGGTTACGAAATGCTACGAGGATATAGTTCTTCAGCATGGTGCTATATAAGTAAAACCGTTAACATCTGATGCGATGTTATTGTTTTGCTAAGCAACATGTATACCGTTTAAGTAATTAGGCGGTAAAATCAGTCCATTCATCGAAATACCCTCTTCTAGGTATTGCATATGTGTCCACTAATGATTCACTTTAATGTTCGGCAACGAACAGACTTACAGCATTAGTATATATATTTTCTTTTTTTGGTCGTGAGCAGACAGTTTTTTGTTTTAGCCTAACGTACGCATATGTCGATTCAAAACAATCAGGGACCCAGCTCCCTTTCGAAGATTTTCTTCCTCGTCTTTTTTGTTACCGCTTTTTTATCAGGAGCCAAAGCCCAAACCACCCAGGGGGTGCTGGATGCAGACTATAACGCCCTGATGGATTTGTACAATAGTACCGGCGGCGGTGTAGACTGGATAGCAGGTGGCTGGAACACTACCGATGTCTCTACTTGGGAGGGGGTAACTGTGGCAGGAGATAGGGTAGTAGGAATTAGTTTGCCCACCTATGGCTTAAATGGTCCACTCCCTGCCACCATGGGAAACCTTACCGCCCTGCAAACGCTGGATTTGTCTGACAACATACTGTCAGGCCCTATTCCGGTTGAGCTATTTACTATTGGTACACTAACTTCCCTGAACCTTTCCATTAATAGCCTGGACGGTTCCATCCCGGACCCTTCGGCTATGACGCTCCTTACCTCTCTCAATTTGAGCGACAATAGTCTGAGCGGTGCCATTCCGGCCACCATAGGAAGCTTAGCCGCTTTAACCGAGCTTGATCTGTCGTACAACCAGCTGGACGGCCAGCTACCGGGTGAGTTATTTATCATTTCGGGCATTCAAACGATCAGGGTCTATTCCAACTTTTTGAGCGGACCCATACCCGACGCTTTCTCAACTTCAATAATTACGCTCGACCTTGGCGCCAACCAGTTAACTGGTGGGGTGCCGCTGTCCATGACTACAATACCTGGGCTCACCAATCTCTATCTTGAAGATAATCAGCTCACAGACCTGCCTGTGTTTACAGGCCTGACAGAATTCACAGTAGGAGGCAATTATTTTGATTTTGGTGACATCGAGCCGAACATCAGCATTGCGGGGATGCTATACGATTACCAGCTGCCTGTGCCGAAGTATCCGGATGTAGACATTGCGGAAGGTGGCGAAATATTCATGTCGTATTCCATTGGTGGTACAAATAATGTATATCAATGGTACAAAGACGGATTACCTATAGACGGCGAAAATCTTAGTTCCATAACGATATCGGGAGCAACATCGGCCAATACCGGATCTTACTATCTGGAAATCACTAACACCGTAGCACAGGATCTAATTCTTACTACAGAAAACACACTTGTGACGATACATGGTGTTACAGCTGGCATTATCAACCCCGACTATGTAGCGCTGCAAGCACTTTACAATGCGACTGCCGGCGACAGCTGGAACAACACGCTGGCACTTAATGCACCCTGGTTTACCGGCGATGCTTCAACCTGGCATGGCGTTACGGTAGCAAACAACAGGGTTACCAACATCAACCTTGCGAACAACGGGTTAAGCGGTTCGATTCCCGCTACAATAGAAGACCTTACCGCGCTGGAAACACTTCATCTTCAGGGCAACCAACTTTCGGACCCTATTCCTGCTACAATTGGATCTCTAACTGCCCTGAATACCCTGCATCTCGGCAACAACCAGCTCACCGGTGGCATTCCCATAGAAGTCGGATTCCTTGGCAATCTCACATTTTTGGACCTCAGCCAAAATTTGCTAACGGGTGGAATACCCCCGGAAATAGGCGCACTTTTTCAGCTTACGAGCCTGAACCTGCATATGAACCAGTTGAGCGGAGATTTGCCGGCTGAGCTTTGGAACCTTACCAATCTTACTTCGCTGAGCCTGTTTATGAACCAGCTCACCGGTGCCATCCCTGAAGATATAGGCGCACTCACCAACCTGAACTCCCTGCAGCTCACCAGCAATATGTTTAGCGGCGCAATACCAAATGCTATTGGCACGCTAACCAATCTCAGTTCACTGGCGATTTCAGGAAACCAATTCTCCGGGTCGGTACCTGCAGGCATTGGGAGCTTGCCCGGGTTAACTTACCTGGGCCTTGGCGATAATGAATTGACAGAGTTGCCGGATTTTTCCGAAGCACCATGGAACAGTACCATTGATGAATTCTCGGCATACAGTAACTACTTCACTTTTGAAGATATTGAGCCCAACGTAGGGATTGCGAATTTCAACTACAATACGCAGAAATCGATCCCTGCCCAGCCCGACGTTACCGTCACCGAGAATAATCCTTTTTCGATCAGCTATACAGTTGGTGGAACCGACAACACCTATCAATGGTACAAGAATGGTGCTCCGGTAGGTACCAACAGCAGCACGTATTCGGTAGCTGCAGCCACTATGGCGGACAATGATTATTACTACCTGGCGGTTACCAGCCCCACGCTTGTCCCCGACTTGACGCTATATACAGACCAGACGTTGGTGACGGTTAATGCTGCTCCATTGGTGGAAACTGATTCGCTCGCCCTGGTGGAAATCTTCAATGCGCTCGGCGGTACGGGGTGGTTTAATAACAACGGATGGCTGCAGTTGGATGCTCCGGTGAATACCTGGTACGGAGTGACAGTTTCGGGCGGGAGAGTTACCGGTTTAAGCCTCCCCTCCAACAACCTGGCAGGCGCTATCCCTGCTGCAATTGGGGAACTGGACGGCCTGCAAATGCTTAACCTGAACAGCAATCCCATCATAGATCCTATACCAGGAGAAATTGGCAATCTTACAGCACTTACATTTTTGGGTTTGGGACAAAACTATAACGCACCGTCAATCACAGCTTTACCCACCTCAATCGGCAATCTCACCGCCTTGACCATCCTGGATATTTCGGGGAACCGACTGGATGCTTTACCTGCTGAAATTGGCAGCCTGGCTAATTTGCAGGAGCTGCATGCCGGCAGCAATCAATTAACTGCTCTACCGGATGTTTGGGGAGGGTTGGCTTCGTTGCGAAGCCTCAATATAGAGGGTAACCAAATCTCTGCATACCCCGCATCTCTGGGAGAACTCACCACATTGGAGAGTGTTTTTATCAACTATAACCAATTTACAGCTTTCCCTTCTTTCGTAGGTGCTTCAAGCGGAAGCCTGCGAACATTATTCATGCAAGGCAACCAGTTTGCCGAAATTCCCGCCGAGATTAACACACTGTCAGTTCTTGAAGACCTGGCGATTGGTAATGAGGCCATGACGGCTGTTCCTGCTTCAATATTTGCTATAAGCACATTGAAGAGCCTGTATGTGTACAATAGCCCGTTAGGAACAATTCCGGAAGAGGTTACAGGGCTGACGAATCTTTTGAGCCTTGGAATGGCCGGTTGCGGACTTACGGGAGAACTCCCCGCGTTTCTGACAACAATGCCTTCACTTGCCTATTTGGACGTTGCCTTCAACTCTTTAACCACCCTCCCAGACTTCACGGGGTCCGCCGTTGAAAATTTGAGGATTGGCTTTAACCAACTCCCTTTTGGGGAAATAGAAAAAGTTTTGGCTATTCCCACTCTCGACTATTCTCCTCAAAACCCTATCCAGGCAGCAGACGAAGTGAATCCACTGATTGGGGAGAAACTACTGGTGCGGATTCCTGTTTCGGGAAGCAATAACCAATATCAGTGGTATAAGGACGAGCAAATATTTGAAGGTTTCCAAACCGACAGTCTCGTTCTTGCCAGTGTGGCGGCTACCGACGGTGGTTATTACCGGCTTGAAGTTACCAGTAGTGTAGTTGCGGGCCTTACTCTTACTACCGAGAGTATTTTTGTCAATCCAGTTGAACCTGTATTAGAGACAGATTCCCTCGCGCTTGTAGCCATTTACAATGCCACTGGTGGTGCAAACTGGAACAATAACAATGGTTGGCTGCAGCCAGGCCTACCAGTCGCCAATTGGGCTGGCGTAACCGTCGAGGGAGGTAGGGTTACCTCGCTGAACCTATACGGCAATCAATTGGCGGGCACAATCCCTTCGCAGATAGGTGATCTCACCGGTCTTCAGCAGCTATTTCTGGCATGGAACCAGTTGGTAGGAGATGTGCCGCAAGAGATTACTAACCTCACATTACTTCAACACCTTGATCTTGGCTCAAATGAGCTAACCAACCTACCCGATCTTACAGGGCTGACCTCTATGGCTGGCTTATATTTGCAAGACAACTACTTTACATTTGAAGATTTAGAACCCAACGTGGGAATTCCCGGAATTAGCTATGGATATCAGAAGGAGGTCCAAATAGGTGAAGGTATAGAGGTGGTAATCGGCGCTCCGCTGGCTATTTCGGCTACAGTTGGCGGCACGGGCAACCAATATCAGTGGTTCAAAAATTCTGTGTTTCTCGACGGGTTTACCACTAGCACCTACTCGGTAGCGTCTTCCACCACTGCTGAACGGGGCCGCTATTACATGGAAATTACCAATCCGGCAGTCCCTGGTCTCCTGTTAAGAACCCAAAGCCTGGAAGTAGAGGTGCTTTCACCTTCCTATGCATACGAGAGTGGCTATGTTTTCTGGAAAAAGATTGGGGCTGAAACTTCCGGAATATTTCAGCACTTCCCGAGCGTCTTAGCTAAGGACGGCTTAAATAACATCTACGCTTTAGACAAAGACTTAAAGACCATCAATAAATTCAGTGCTTCCGGCGAGTTAATTTTGTCTATTCCTTATCCGGATTATGTCTCCCAAGTAAGCGATATGGCCGCTGATGCAGCAGGCAACCTCTATATTTCTGATGAATCGAGTTCAACGATAGTCAAATTTGATGCATCCGGAACGTTTGTTTATACAATTGAAAACACTAATGGCGCCTTTGGTATTGCCATTGATAGTTCCGGAGATCTTTTATTTCTGCCAAGAAACACACTTCCTTTCAGACTACAGCGACACAGCGGCTCATCAGGTGCCTTTCTTGGAGAAATCGAGCTAACCCAGGGGCCTGAGGCAGGCATATACCTTGGGTTCGAACTAGACCCTGACGGAAACATCTTTCTTTCTGAACCAAGTGTGGGGAGAATAGACAAGTTTTCGTCAGCAGGTGCATTTGTTAGCTCTGTCGATCTCGCAGCAAATGGATATAGCCTCTGGTCAGGCTGGTATTTTTCGGTAGCTGCCAACGGCGACATTTATTTTCAGGTTAACTATAATTCTGACCTTAAGGTATTTCATTTTGGCAGTGATGGAAGCTTAATTTCCAAGTTTGGAGACTTTTCAACCTTGCCCTCAGCATCGGGTATTACTACCACTGCGGACGGAATTCTTGTGGCAGATCAGATACTGGGCTTACAGCAATTCGATCTTGCTGGTAACTTCATTCAGACAGTGGGGCCCCGTAAGGACGCTGCGGGGCAGTTTAACCACGCACAGAAGATGGCGATAGACGCCTTCGGCAACCGGTATATTACCGATTATTTCAATGGAAGGATACAAAAGTTTGACGATGAAGGCACTTTCCTTTCAACAATCGGTAGTCTGGGCACGGGAGCAGCACAGCTGCAGTATCCCATTTCTGTGGCCGTAGATGCGCAAGGTCAGCTGTTTGTTGCCGACAGTGGGAACGACCGGATACAGGTGTTTTCTGCTGAAGGTACTCACCTGTACTCGATTGGTGGCACGGGTTCAGCAGACGGACAGTTTTCCAAACCGATCGCTGTTTCCATATCCGGCGAGTTTCTGTTTGTTCTGGACGCCATGAACAACAGGGTACAAAAATTTGATTTGCAGGGCAACCATCTTCTGTCGTTTGGGTCCGCCGGCAGCGGTGAAGGTCAGTTCACCAATTTAAACGCAATGGTTATAGAGGCCGATGGCAATATACTTATTGCCAATAACCAGCCAACCAAGTGGGTTCGTTTTACCCAGGACGGGCAGTTTGTTGAAGAAATTGATCTCGGAATAGAATTCATGAATGGCCTTTCAACTGATAATACCGGAGCGGTTTATGTAGTGGGCGAAAACGGCATCGGCAAGGCCGATAGAAACGGAGGTCTTTTGACACAAATAGGATTCTCTGAATCTGTTACTGAAAATGATATTTGGGGGGCACTGGCAGTATCTTCCAATGCCGCGGGAGATACCCTATGGATTTCTTCCAGCCCGAACAGGGTGTCTATTTTCTATGCGGCCGAACCTGATCTGCCAAAGTTGGACTCCTTAACACTTGTTGAACTTTATAATGCTACCGGAGGCACAAACTGGACCAATAACTCAAACTGGCTCAGCGGAAATATTTCGACATGGTTCGGAGTCACTGTTTTTGAGGGACGAGTGATTGAATTGAGCTTACCCAACAACAACCTGTCTGGCGCACTCCCTCCCACCCTGGGGCAGTTGAGTGCCATCCAGCGGTTGGCACTGAACGATAACGCGCTGACTGACGCTGTGCCGGTATCTGTATTGGAAATGACGGGCCTTTCTTATCTCGACATTAGCAACAATGACTTATTGACTTTGCCTGACTTGTCAAGTCTCACGCTGCTGGGCGTTGCCACGGGCGACGAGTTGAGAGTTTTCGGGAATAAGTTCCAGTTCACCGACCTGCTGCCCAACATAACTGTTCCAAACTACAGCTACAGTCCACAGCAGGAAATTCCCGCTCTTGAGCCCATCACCATTTCTGAATTGGAAGCTTTATCATTGAGTTACACAATAGAGGGTGAAGGAACTACCTTTCAATGGATGAAGGATGGCGCACCCATTTCTGGGGCCACTGCCGCTACTTATTCAAAAGCCCAGGCCAGCACTACAGATGCGGGCATCTATTACCTCACTGCCACCAATCCGGGGCTGCCTGGGTTAACTTTGGCTACCGGGGCAACCACCGTGACGGTAAACATCCTGTCGGTGCCTGAGTCCGAACGCTCCGCCCTTGCCGACCTCTACAATGCTACCGGCGGCGCCGGCTGGACCAACAAAACCAATTGGCTTGTAGATGGGCAGGATGTAAACACCTGGCATGGTGTAACCGTAGTGGAAGGACGGGTGACCAAAATAGATCTCTCGAACAATAATTTGATAGGTGCCGTACCAGCGTCTTTCGCAAACCTTACCGCCCTCGCCGAGCTGGTGCTGAACAACAACCAGCTTACCGGGTTGCCCGACCTGTCGGCACTGGCGCTTACCACCTTCAATGTAAGCACCAACGCACTCACTTTCGAAGACCTTGAACCCAATATTGCCAAGCTAACAACATACAGCCCGCAGGCGCAAATACCGTCGGGTGGTAACAGAACCCTTATCGAGGAAGAAGCGCTTTCTCTTCAGTTTACCGTAGGCGGAGCCAACAATACCTACCAGTGGTTTAAAGACGAGGTGGCTATTCAGGGTGCTACGGCCGCAACTTATGCGGTGGCTTCCGCAAGGCAGGCCAACAGCGGCAGCTACAGGCTGGAGATACGCAACAGCACCGTTGCCGACCTGGCGTTGACTACGCAAGCATTTACTGTGACGGTGAACCTGAAGACGGTGGAAACGACCGACAGGGCTGCGCTGGAAGCACTTTACAACGGCACCAACGGCGCATCGTGGACCAACAAAACCGGGTGGCTAACCGATGCCCCGGTAGGCGAGTGGTTTGGCGTAACTGTAGAGCTAGGCAAGGTGGTGAGTGTTGCCCTTACTTCCAACAACCTGGTGGGGCCGCTGCCACATTCTCTGTTCGCCATGCAGTCTCTCCGCTCGCTCAACCTAAGCGGTAATCAGCTAAGTGGCACCATGCCGGAGACCATCACCGGCTTGACGCAACTGCAGCAGCTATATTTGCAGGACAACCAGATAACAGGCCGCATACCTTCAGCGCTGGGCAATTTAACAGCCCTTACCGCGCTGGATTTGGGGCGCAACAAATTTTACGGCTCATTGCCTTCGTCTATAGGCAGCCTGGTTAACCTCGAAAGTATCCTCGGTCTGGCGGGTAACGACCTTACCGGTACGTTGCCTGCTTCATTGGGAAGTTTGACGAAGCTGAAGATTCTTGCGGCCGATGACAACCAGTTTGAAGGACTTATCCCCGCTGAGCTCGGTAGTATGGCGGCGCTTACGGAACTCTATCTCCACAAAAACCTTCTAAGCGGGGCTGTTCCTGCGGGGTTGAGCAGTCTTGCGAGTCTGCAGCGGCTTTATTTGAATGAAAATGCCCTGGAAGGGACGTTCCCGGCGGCGATCGCAGGTATTACTGCGTTGAAACAGGTTGCCCTCAATGATAATAAGTTCATTTCCCTACCCAGTTTCAAGAATGGCCCTGCGCTCGATCTGCTTCATATAGCAAACAATAAAGTGGGATTTGGCTCCATCGAACCAAACATGGGAATAGCAGACTTTATTTACTCTCCGCAGGGAAGATACGGCCTGCCTGCCGATATACTACACAACGTCGGCGAGGATTACACCTTTGAACTAGGGATGGGTGGCACCTCCAACAGTTATCAGTGGTTCAAAAATGACCAGGCCATTACGGGAGCTACAGCAAAAGATTTGGTGGTTACCAATCCGCAGTCTGACGCAGAAGGTGTTTACTACGCCAAGGTGACTAATTCGGCGGTGCCTGACCTTGAACTGCAAACGGAAGACTACAATTTCAAGCTATCGTCACTTGAGCGCGACAGGCTTGCTTTGATTGCAATCTTTAATGCAACCGGGGGCACTAACTGGATAAACAAAGACAATTGGGGCACGGAGGCTTCGCTCGACACGTGGTCGGGCATTACAGTAGCCAACAACAGGGTTACTCAAATAAACCTTCCCAACAACCGTATCGTTGGTGATATTCCTAACGACATCAGGGACATAGGGGCGCTGCAAGTGGTTAACTTTTCCAATAGCGGCGAAGCTTTCAACCCCGATGTCGATAACCAGATCAGGTCTATGCCCGATATGTCGCGGCTCACCACGCTTACTTCCGTAAACATGACCCGAAACCGTCTTGGTTTCTCCAGCATTGAGCCTAACTACGTGGGCCTCGCCGACAAATTCGTCTTTAGCCCTCAGCGCAGGTTTGGCGAAACAACCAACACCCAGGTAGAGGTAGGCAGCCCGCACCGCCTCGAAATACAGGTGAGTGGCAATAACAACATTTACCAGTGGTATTTCAATTCCGGTGCTGCTGGAGCTACAGATGTAGCTATTGCCGGAGCAACCCAAAGGGTGTACTTTATTGATGCGGTGAATTACGAAACACAGGGTACTTACTATGCCAAGGTTACCAGCCCGCTGGTACCCGGCTTTGATTTGCGCAATAGAAACCAGAACGTTCAGGCGATTACAAGTATTTCGGGTGCCGTTACTGATGCGGGAGCACCGCTGGCCAGCGGCACGGTTACGTTGTATATGGTTCGGTCGGGCCCGTACCTGAACCTGGGTACGGTAGACCTGGCTGCCGACGGTACCTACACTTTTGCCGGTGTGCCGCTGGCCGACTATCTGCTTTTGGCAACACCACCTCAAACGGAAGGTTTTGCAGATGCACTTAAAACTTATTACTCCAGCACGATAAACTGGGAGGAGGCCGATATACTGGTGGTAAGGGCTAAAACCGAAGGGGTAGGTATAAGCTTATTGAGGATACCGTCAGATTTGGGAGGCGACAACGTGGCAGCCGGTGTGCTTGAAGTGGATATTCCCGATGAAGAAATAGTAGACGAAGAAAGCCGTGTGCTGGCAAGGCAGCGGGTGAACGGTGCGGGCGTAAGCTTAAGCCGGCAGAGAGCAAGAGGCAAAGGCCTCGACGAAGAGTTCGACTATGAATTTGTGGCGTACGTGGTAACGGACGAAAACGGCGAGTTTAAATTTGAAGGGCTTCCCGACGCGGTCTATCGTATCAACGTACAGTTCCCTGGCGTACCGATGGATCAATCCTCCGACCTGCTCCTTTCTTTTGACGAAAACACAGATCAGGATGCAGTAAATCTTTCGGCCCTTGTTACGCCCGAAGGCATTTCGGTTGAGAAAGTTGTAATTAAGGGAATTGCTGCGACCTACCTGCGCGACCTGGTGGTGTACCCCAATCCGGGAGAAGACCTTGTGCAACTGGAGTATTTTGTGAAGCGCAAAGTAGCCGGGCTTGTGATGAACATTTACGATGTGAGAGGACAAAAGATGGCGTCGCAACAGCTTCCGTTTTCCAGGGGGCCTCAGAACACCGAATTGAACCTGACTGGGTTGGCCGCCGGGATGTACATGCTTACCATTACGGATGTGAACAACACATTTATGGAAACGTTCAGGATACAGAAGAAGTAGAAAAGGGGCGCAAGCCCCTTTTTTTTTCTGCCCACCAAAGCCGGCCACAAGGTAAGTTTCGGCTCAATGCGGTTTGCTGCGCTGAAGAGGATAATTTCGCTGGCAGGCTACAGCGTGCAGCTTTTTGTTCACGCAGTGGAAATTGACCCTCAGGTGGTGGTGGGTCTTTTATTTTGGAGTTCTACAGCTGCAGCCGGGCTGCCTGCCCGCCGTTGTTAATAGTGTTGGCTGTTGTGTCGGCCGGGACTTGGGACTGCGTAAATGTCCGGCCAAAATTGTCGCTGAAATGATGTCGCCGGTCGCTCTATGCTACATTATGAATCTCTTTGCTGCTAAGGCCATATTTCACCAGCATCTGATGCAAATTGCCCGGGTTGAAAGGCTTCATCATTACGTCGGTCATGCCACACTCAAGCACTTTCAGTTCTACCTCACTTCGCGAAGAGGCTGTGAGGGCAATAATAGGTGTCTCACAGTTGGGCCGACCCGGCTCTCGAATCGCTTTTGATGCCATGTAGCCGTCAACAACCGGCATTTCAAGGTCCATTAATATTACATCAAACTTTTCCCGTTCAGCCAGCGCTATTGCTTCTTTTCCGTCGGCGGCCTGTTTAAACGTTACTCCCCACTTTTTCAAAAATCGGTCAAGCACCAGCTGGTTGATTTGATTATCGTCTACGGCAAGCACGTTTAGCTGCGAAAGCGACTCCATTGGGTCTTGCTGCCGGATGGCTCTGCCCGGGCGTATATTTGCTTCCGCAAAAGGAAGGTCGAAAAAGAACGTAGCACCTTCATTTTTCTTTCCCTCCACCCAAATGGTGCCTCCCTGCTGCTCCACTATCATTTTCGAAATGGTAAGGCCAAGGCCCGTGCCTCCGTATTTTCTCGAAATCGTGTTGTCAGCCTGGCTATACTCGGCAAATATTTCCTGGTGTTTGTCAGGATCTATCCCAATGCCATTGTCGGCCACGGCAAAGCGTATCATAAGCGAATCGCCACGCTTCGGCAGCATTTTGCAGCTTACCTTAATAAGCCCGTTCTCGGTAAACTTACTGGCATTGCCTATCAGGTTTGTAAGTACCTGTTTCAGTCGTTGCAAATCGCCCTTTACAAGCGAAGGCAGGTTATGGTCAGTTTCGTATTTGATCAAATTGCCTTTTTCGCTGGCTTTGTATTTCAACGAGTTCACCAGTCTTTCAACCTCATCACTCAGCCGGAAGGGTATTTCCTCAAACTGTATCTTTTCGCCCGACATCTTGGTGAAATCCAGGGTGTCGTTAATCAATGTAAGCAGATTCTCGGCTGAATACTGCATGGTTTTGAGCAAGTCTTGCTGATCGGCCCGTGGCGATTCATCCATCAGTATTTTGCTCATCCCTATTACAGCGTTTAACGGGGTGCGTATTTCGTGCGACATTGTGGAAAGAAACCGCTCTTTGGCCAGCGATGCGTCTTCTGCTTTCTTTTTAGCTATTTGCAATTGCTCTTCCGCATGTTTTCTTTCAGTGATGTCGCGTAAAATGGCGTGGGTTTGAATATGCTCTCCTTTGGCATTAAAAATTTTTTGAACGTTCCCCTCGAGCCACACTGTTTTGCCATCTTTCGTTTGCACCGAAATATCGTTGGTAAAATTGGAGCCATTCATGTTTTGGAACAAAATGCCGAGAAACGAAACGATTCTTTTGCCGATGATCTCATCGGGCGTGCGACCAAGAATTTTTTCGACAGAGGGCGATAGGTAGCTGATCCGTTCGTCTGCATCGCATAGCAAAATAATATCTTTTGAGTAGGTGGCCAGAAGCTTGTAAAAACCTTCTTTTTCTGTAAGATTCTCCTTTATTTGCTGAATATCGGCTGGCGAAAATGATATTTCCGATTTGTTTTTGCCCCTCAGGTGGCTGGCCGCGAGGATGTCGCTTAGCAGCAGCTGTATTTGACGGACTTTTATTACCACCGAACCCAATCCAGTGGCTATAGCGAATGTTCCGGCTACCGCCACCACCGCGAAAACCAGCAGCGTGCCGGTGTGCTGTGTAATGGTGTACAGGTAAGCTATGCTTGTGTAAATAGCCTGCGAAAACGGAATAGCGAACCAAAATGCCAGGGAGAATCGATGAGTAGCGCCGAACATGAGAAAGATCAGGCCTATTAGCAGAATGAACAGGATAACCTGCACCACAACAACGTTGGGAAACGCATAGCCCAACAGAAACACAAAAAGATTTGCAAGACAAAGGGTAGTGTACCTTTTCCACAATTTGCCGTTGGTGTTTTCGTATAGTGCCATTACAAAGTGTGTAGTGGCAATGAGCATAAAGCTACTGGCCGGGTCGGGCTGCCCTTGCTGCCACAGCAGGCTCGCGATGAGCACATTGAGGCTGCCGAAAAAGTAATTGATTATGTTTGAGGTAACCAACACCTTCGACTTGATGCTCATGGGTCCTTTTTTTTCGTATCCGCTAAAGAGTTCTGTTGTCATGGAACAGAGAATTTAAAAATGGCTTTACAAATGTAATTCCTCATAAGCAACCGCATTTTGCAAGCGCTGTTTTCTCCTTACAGGTATGTTTTTTTTGTTCTTTTCCAGTATTTTCCATTTGCGCAAATGTTTTCTCAGCCTAAGGCATTCATTTGGCTGTATTTACGCGGGAACAGATTGTGGTGAACGTTGATTGGCAGATGTGCGTTTTTTTGTAGTTTTCCATTATTTCCCCGAAAAGTTGTATGAATTCGCTTAAAAGCTTTCTGTTGTGGTGTGTGCTGCTGGTACTTTGGAGTAGCTTTTTTTACGAACAAGAAGCTGGTGCAGTGCTCCAAAAGCACTTCGAAGCCATTGGTGAGCAAACGTTGAAGCAAATTCAGGGGGTGCACGCAACGGGCCGGCTGCAGCGCTCAGCCGGCAGCGACCTTTATTTCAAGATGTACGTGAAAGGCAACGATCGGGTGCGTGTGGAATGGTCGGACGGGGCACGCCGATGGGTAGAAGTTTATAGTAACGGCAGCGGCTGGAGCAACAAAGCCGGGCAGGTTAGCCCGCTCCTGGGTCAGGATCTTTATAACCTCGGCTGGCTTGCGAAATTTATGTCGCCACTGCGCGGTATAGATCCGCAACAGGTGCGATTGGGAGAGTCTACGGTAGACGGGGAGCAGTTCTATAATCTCCAAATTGATGGCGGCAACAGCAAAATTGAATATTTGGTGGATAAGACCAGTTTTCTTCTGGCATACCAAAGGCTATCAGTAGCGGGGGCATCGGATTTGGTGCCGCAGCAAGTCAGCTACGAGAAGTTCAAGGGTGTGGCCGATGCCAGGGTGGCCACTATTTTTCTGATAAAGACCAACGATGGCACCGGTGAGATTGTAAGAGAAATGATTTTTGACGACCTGGTATTTGGGTACCCTGTGCCCGATTCGCTTTTTGAGCTATAAAAACAGCAAAAATGCCCCTGCGCCGGCAGGGGACATCATGTGCGTGTCACCATCTCTTTGAAATGTGATTTGGTAATGCTCAGTTATCTTTTTTATCCAGCTTGTGCGATATTAGCAGCCCAGCGCCACCAAAGATAAAGATCATTGAAAAATAGGCCACTTCCTCTTCAAGGTTAAAATTGCTCTCCAGGATGTTTCCAAAAAGAATGCCCATGCCTACGCCAATAAAAAGCAAGCCGATTTTCAGCGCCAGGGTATTGGGGCTTCTGAATTTGAACACATTAGGATCGGCTCCTTTCTCAATTGCGGCGAGTCTCTCCTCATTTAAAAATTTTCTCATGAAGATGATCGTGATCGCCACAGAGATAAACAGTGTTAAGGGGATTAATACTTCAGGTCCGTTCATATTACTTCAAGTTTTGATTTGCCCTTTTGACGCCGCATCATTTTGATCGGTTACAAGAATAAATTCAAAAATTTCTGGTAACTTCTTGTCAACTTGCAGCGTCAAACCCAACAGTGATACATACTAACCATACGGAGGAGGAGCTTATTTCCCTTATCAGAAAGGGAGATTCACGCAGTTACCGTTATTTGGTTGAGAGCCATAAAAACCATGCGTATACGCTGTCTTTCCGAATAGTGGGCAACCACGAAGACGCCCAGGAGGTAACACAGGATGCATTTATTAAGGCATTTAACAATATTTCTTCGTTTAAGGGAGAGGCTAAATTTAGCACCTGGCTTTACCGCATCGTGTTTAACACAGCCATAAGCCGGAAGCGAAGGAAAAAGCTGCCGGAGATGGACATTGAAAAAGCCCATTTTGTTTTCGATGCAGACGGGTCGCATAACAACCTGCAGCGGCAGGAGCGGAAACGTTGGCTCGATCAGGCCCTGAGTAATTTGTCTGAAGACGATTCGTTTTTAATAACGCTGTACTATTTTCAGGAGCTTACATTAGAAGAGATAGAAAAGGTAACGGGGTTTGCTCCCAGCCTGCTTAAAGTGAAGATTTTCAGGGCAAGGAAAAAGCTGGCAGAGTGGTTGCACAAAAATTTGAAAGAGGAAGTTACTTCACTTACATAACATGAGTGATATGAAAAACATAGAAGAAAAGATCTTTGATTATATAGAAGATAACCTTTCGCCCGGGGAGAAGGCGCAGTTTGAGCAGTTGCTGGCGCAGGATGCCACGCTAAAGGCTGAGGTGGAGGCGATTGTGAAGGCAGATGCACTTATGCTGGAAAACAGGCTTGAGCTTAGGCTCGACGACCAGTTTGCCGATAACGTAATAGCAAAAATAGGGCAGGCCAAAAACCGGTTTAAAACCAGCAACAGGATACTGTGGCTGGCCCTGAGTATGTTCGGCCTCGTGGTGGTGGCTGTAGTTATTATGTTGCCGGCCATGCAAACAGGTGGCGGCGGTTACCTTGTGCCGGAAGAGTGGCTGCCCACCATGCCAGCATTTGATGGCAGCAAAGTGATAAAGATGATCGACAACCCCGCGTTAATACAGCTTGCGCTTATTATTAATGCCATAGCCCTTTTGCTGGTGCTGGACAGGGTGCTAAGCAATAAGCTGAAGGTAGATTTTAAGAATTAAAGGAAGTAAACAAAAAGGCACAAGAGAAGGGAAAGGGAGGGGAACTTAGCTCCCGCACCCCACACATTCAAAATCTGAATTCATGGGCCGTACACCCTCCAGCGACATCTTCAGGTTGTGGATTTTATCTCTGATGTCCATATCCTGAAACATGTCGCCGGTTAACTGGCTTTCAAGATCTTTGATCTGCGATTCGAGAGTCACTTTGTCTTGTTCGGTCATTTTTTGAAGGGATTTAGGTTAACAAGTTTTCTATATCTTCTTTCGAGAGATTCTTTACAAAACTCTCTTCGGTACTTATTAATTCCGAAGCGAGCTTCATTTTTGTCTGCTGCAATGCCAGAATCTTCTCTTCAACGGTGTTTTTGCTTATAAACTTATAAGTAAACACTTTATTTTCCTGTCCGATCCGGTGTGCCCTATCTACAGCCTGCGCTTCTATCGCCGGATTCCACCAGGGATCGAGAAGGAAAACATAGTCGGCTTTGGTGAGGTTTAATCCCAGCCCGCCGGCTTTCAGCGAGATCAGGAAGACCTTTACGTTTTCATCGGTTTGAAACCGCTCCACCTGTGCCTGCCTGTCTTTTGTGGAGCCGTCCAGGTAGCAATAGTCGATCCTATTCTGCTGCAGGTACTTTTCAAGTAGGGCGAGGTGCTTCACAAACTGGCTGAAAACGAGTATTTTATGATTTTTTCCGACGGCGCTCGCCAGCATGTGCGTTACGTCTTCCATTTTGCCAGAATCGCCGTGGTAGTCGGGGTTCACCATTTTAGGGTGGTTAGCAATTTGGCGCAGCTTGGTCAGGCCCTGAAGCAGCATCATCTGAGACTTATTCATCCCCTCATCCTCTATTTGCTTCAGTATTTTGTTGCGGAAAAACGACTTCGCCGTTTCATACTCTTCTTCCTGCATGGCCGTCATGGTGCAGTAGGTCACATTCTCCACCTTTTCGGGCAGCTCGGTAGCCACCTGCCTTTTATGCCGCCTCAAGATAAATGGTTTGATAATCGCATAGAGCTTTTGCGTTTTGCGGTCATCGTTCTTCTTCTCAATGGGGTTTAAAAACTCATTTTTGAAAAATGTTTGGTTGCCGAGCAAGCCGGGGTTTATGAAGTTCATCTGCGACCAAAGGTCGAGCGTGGTGTTTTCGATGGGTGTGCCCGTCAGTATCAGCCGGTTTTTCGATTGCAGCTTTTTAACCGACTTGGCTATGTTTGAGGTCGGGTTTTTGATGGCCTGCGACTCATCGAGAATTATATAGTTGAAGTAGAACGTCTCCAGAATGTCGATGTCTAACCGCACTATGCCATAGCTGGTTAGCACGAGGTCGTAGCCGGCAAACCTGGTTACGTCTTTTTCGCGATTGGTGCCGGTGTAGGTGAGCACTTTCAGGTCGGGAGTGAACTTGCGGGCTTCCATTTCCCAGTTGTAAATGAGCGAGGTAGGCATTACCAGCAGCGTGGTTCCGGTATTACCATTCCGGTTCTCCTTTTCCGACTGTAGCATCGCCAGCGTTTGCACAGTTTTGCCGAGGCCCATGTCGTCGGCCAGGCAGCCGCCAAAGTTGTATGAATTCAGAAACCGCAGCCAGTTGAAGCCGGCTTTCTGGTACGGCCGCAGCACGCCCTTGAAAGAAGTTGGCGTGGGAAAATCCTCTATTTCTTCAAATTCTTTCAGGCGTTCCAGCTTTTGGCTGAGCTTTACGCTGGCCAGGTTGTTGGCGCTAAGCTCCTTTACAAGAGCCAGGTGGTGTTTGCGTAGCGAAATAGCACTGCCCGTGGTTTTACCGTCTTCAGTAAAGTTGAACAACTCCGAATACTCCGTAAACCACGCCTCGGGAATAACCGCGAATTCGCCATTCGGGAGCTTGATTTCCCGTTGCTTCCTTACAATATGCTTCCTGATGACCTGAAACGGTATTTCGTAATCGCCAAACTTTACGGTGGCAAAAATGTCGAACCAATCGATGTTCTCCCGTACTTCGATCGAAATGTTGGAGGGGCCAACAAAATATCGCTTCTCGCCCTTTTGGCTTTGCTGGAGCACAATCCCCCACTTGGGCATTTTGTCGGTGTTGTCGGCTATCCAGCTAAAGGCTTCTCCTTTCGGCAAGGTTGCCTTTGCGTGCTTTAGCTCAAGCCCCGAGTCCTTCAAAAAACTTATTATTTCTCGCTCCCTGTTAAGATCGCGGTTCACACGGTGGAAAATGTAGTCGTTGCCGTTTTGCTCCACACTTACGCTCACCCCGGTAAGATGCTCAGCCCTGAATTTGTAGGGGCCGTACTGAAAGTTCAGTTCAAAAAGCATTTTTCCCTGGTCTTCTACCAAAGGGTTTGCGGGGACGTCGGCGCCGAACAGCGAAAGTTCCCTGGCAACTGCCAGCTCCGAAAAGGTAATAATGGCTTTTGGCGTAAAGCTAGCGGTGTTTATCTCGAAGCCCTTTGCGTATACATCAAAGGAAGCTACCAGCTGCGCTACAAACTTGCGATAGTAGGTATCTTCGACGGATTTGGGAATTACAATAAATTTTTTGTTGAGAAAGGGCTTCAGCTTGTGGCCGTCCACTTCGTGTTTGAAGGTGAACAGATAGTTGTCGAGCACCATCCAGGCAGGCTTGATGCAGACGATGTAGGCGCCCTTGTTGTTAAATTCAAGCTTCTCCTCTCTTAGCTTAATAGTAGGGAAGTAGTGGGTGTTCTCTTCGTTTCGCCGGAAATGAAACAGCACACTTGCCCTGTCTTTGCAAACTTCAAGCTTCTTCCAGGCGGGGTCGCCATCACGGCCCATTTCAAAAACCTCCTTGTTTTCGAGCATAGGCAGTATTTTTTCCCGCCTTCGCTCAAGGTACTGCTCAATCTCCTGCTGAAGAAGCTTATTTCCCTTGTCTGCGTCGTACACTTTGAGGAAGAACTCCGTCGGCTTTATTTTCTTTTTGTGAAAGTGATTCACCACGGCGTCCTGCTGCATGGAGTCCATGGTTTTTATGAGCTCATAGTCGACTTCATCCAGGCCTTCTGCAAACTCTTTCGCGTTTTTAAAAGAAATATTTTGGGACGCAAGTGAATAGCGGCCTTTCTCGTCGAGCTGTACCACAAACGATTCGAACAGGTATCCGAGACACTCGTGTTGAAATAAAGAATATATTAATTTAAATGGCTTAGACGGCGAGACGTTCATTGCACTGGTTCCGAAAATATCTAATTCGCAAACTAACCAATATCTGGTATATAAGCATTAAATTTTAATTAATTATTGCTGTCATAATGGGGTTCAATAGCCCGTAAGCAGGTGATTACCAGTAGTTTTTGTGGTAGGCACATCCTGCCCATACCCGCGGACACCCATTTGATGACCGGCAAAAAACTACGGCTGCTTATTTTATAGGTCAGCCACCGACTTGGACCGTGCAGCCAGAAACGCCGGCCTGTAAGACGCCAGCAACGTAATAACTACTGCAGCTGCTGCGGTAAATACTACGTCGAAGGGTTTTATTACCACCGGGTAGGCGTCTACAATAGACGTTTGCATGCCCATGGAAATAACGCCGTATTTTTGCTGCAGGTAGCTCAACCCAAGGCCGGAAACCATCCCCAGTATGCCGCCGCTAAGTCCTATCAACGCACCTTCGGAAAGAAAAATTCTCCTGATAAGTTTGTCTGTTGCGCCCAATGCGTAAAGCACCGACACATCCTTTTTCTTTTCTATGGCGAGCATGGTGAGAGAAAAGAAGATATTGAAGGAAGCTACCGCCACAATGAATGAAAAGGTGATAAAGACGAAGATCTTCTCCCATTTGAGAATTTTGAAAAGATCCGAATGTTGCTCTTCATTGGTGAGTATGCGAAAATTACTGCCGAGAAGTTTGGTTAAAGCGTCTTTTGTTTCTGCAACTGATGCGCCATCCTGTACCTGTATTTCCAGCGAGGTTCTTTTGTTGCCGTAGTCCATTAGCCTTAATGCAAAGTCGAGCGGCACAAAAATGAAGCTCTCATCGTATTGCTTTTCAATTTTGAAAAAGCCGCCAGGCATTATGTTCTCTTTGTTGTAATAACCTGAGGGATTGAGCGCCCCGGGATTCACGTTTTTCGGATAGAAGATCTGAAGAGGGTAGAAATCGTTATTGGCCGAGATGGAAAGAGCATACTGTACGCCGCTGCCCACGATGGCCCTGGGGGCATTGTCTTTTTTAAAAACCAGCTCGCCATGCACAATGTGTTTGTCGAGCCGGTGCTGGCTTATAAAGTTATCGCCCACCCCCTTTATTTTAATCACCATTTGGGTGTCGTTGTACATGGCGAGGGCGTTGTCTTCCACAACCTCCGTCACTATGGCAACACCAGGTACGGCGTTTATGGCTTCCAGGAAATCGTCATTAATCTCAAACGACTTCCCCTTTACGGGTTCCACTTTTAACTCGGGATCAAAAGAGCTGTACAGTCCACGCAGTATATCTTCAAGGCCATTGAAGAAAGACAATCCGATAATGAGTGACATAGTGCCCACAGCCACGCCAATCATCGAAATGATGGAAATGATGTTGATAAAGTTTTTCTTCTTCTTTGAAAGGAAATACTTTCTGGCGATGAAAAAGGGTAGGTTCACATGTCAGCTGTTTACTTCACCCGCATCATCGTCACTGGCAGGTGGTATGTGCAGGTTGTCGATCAATTTATCAATTTTCTGTGCATGATCTTCGGTGTCGTCTATATAAAAAGCGATTTCGGGCACAATACGTACCTGCTTTCCTATACGTTGCCCCAGCAATTTACGTATCTGGTTTTTCCTCTCGTTTATTTTGTCCAGCATGTCGTCGCGGTTGTCTACCAAAAACATGCTCAGGTAAACCTTGGCGAATCCGAGGTCCGGACTTATTTTCACCAATGTTATGGTAATAAACGCTTTGCCAAACAGGTGTTTGGTGTCTTGCTGAAATATTTCTCCCAACTCCTTTTGCAGCAGGCGGGCGTACTTATGCTGTCGGGTGCTCTCCATATCCCTGCAAATATCCGGATTATTTTGCACAATCGCGGGGAGAACACGTATTTTCGTGGCGTTTACAAATCAAAACATAGCGCTTGCTTTCCTTTTTCAGAATCAACGACCCGTACCGGCTTATATTTATATTCGCACTCCTCCTCGTGGTGAGGCTCCCGCTTTATTGGGGCGATATGCCGTTGTTGCTGCCCGAGCTCCATTGGAGGCTGGTAGGCGAGGCAATGGCAAACGGGCACCACCTCTACCTCGACATTCGCGACGATATCGGGCCCCTTTCGGGGGTGGCTTACCAGGTATTGTTCGGGCTGTTTGGCAACCAGCGCTGGCCGCTGTATGTGATCTCCGTACTGCTGGTGCTGGTGCAGGCGGGCTTGTTCAACCAGTTTTTGCTGCGAAACAAAGCGTACAAGGAAAACACCTACGTGCCGGCGTTGTGCTACATCGTATTTATGAATCTGTGCTTCGACTTTATCACGCTGCCGCCGATTCTCTTTAGCATTACCTTTATACTGCTTGCCATCAACAACATTTTCAGAAGAATAGACAATGCCATACAAGACGAATTGTTTCTTTATACCGGGTTGTACCTGGGCATAGCAGTGCTATTTTACCTTCCGTCGTTCGTTTTCCTTTTCTCCACATTGCTGTCGTTACTCCTGTTTACGGGCTCCATTGCGCGCAGGCTGCTGCTGCTGTTGTTTGGCTTCGGCATATCACTTGCACTGGCTTATACCTACTACTACTGGATAGATGGTGCCCAGGCATTTCACGCGCAGTACATGATTTCGCTGTGGACGGTGTCTAAAGACTTTATGGTATCTACAGCCGGTTTGCTTTGGATGGGGGTAGCTGGCTTGCTGGTATTGCTCGTTTCGTTATTCCGCATATACAGCAGCGCCCGCTTTGCCAACTACCAAATCAAATTTCAGCAGGTTATGTTTCTCAACCTGCTGGTGGGCATTCTGGTGGTTTCGCTTTCCAACACCATAGCGCCATTTCAGCTGATAGCGGTTATTCCTCCGCTAGCTTTTTTTGCCGGGCATTACCTTCTGGAAATCCGCCGGCGGTTCTGGGCCGAAATTATTTTTCCAATCGTACTGGTGGCGGTTTTGGCATGGGAGCTGGTGATATTTTACTCTCCACAGTTTTTGGAACCCGCCCTAAGCTTCGACAAATACTTTGTTACTCAAAACCTGCTGCCTGAAGAATACCACGGCAGAAAGATTTGGGTGATAGGCGACAACCCGAGCTACTATTCAAATGCCTCGCTGGGCAGCCCTTTTTTAAACTGGGAGCTTAGCAAAGAAGTAATAGAGAACCAACACTACTACGAAAACGTGGAGGAGGTTTACAAGTCGCTTGAAAAATACAAACCCGAGGTAATAGTGGATTTGGAAGGGTTTATGCCCGCCTTTCTGCAAAAGGCGCCGGTGTTTGCCGAACAGTACAAAGCCACCAATGGAGCGATTTTCTACGAGCTGCAGCAGTAACCGCTAGCAGCTGATTTTGCCCACCCGACGCTCGTGGCGGCCACCTTCAAAATCGGTGGTAAGAAATGCGGTCACCATTTTTTCTGCCAACTCGTATGGTACAAAACGTTCGGGCATGCACAGTACGTTGGCATTGTTGTGCTGCCTTGCCAGCTTTGCCAGCTCCTCCTGCCAGCATAAAGCAGCACGAATACCCTGGTGTTTGTTGGCAGTAATGGCCACCCCATTGCCACTGCCGCAGATGAGGATGCCGAAGTCGAACTCTTTATTCTCCACAGCGCTGGCTACTGGGTGGGCAAAGTCGGCGTAGTCGGCCGAGTCAGCACTGTAAGTGCCGAAGTCTTTCAATGTGTAACCGTTACCCTTCAAGAAAGCGGCAACTTTTTCCTTATAGTTAAAGCCGGCGTGGTCGGCCCCGATGGCAATTTTTAAGCTCATGGCTGTGGCGGGTATTTCTTAAGCTCTTCTTTTGCTTCTCTGCGTTTTATCGACCTCGAAAGGTAAATGCTTATTTCGTACAAAAATACGATCGGTACCGAAACCAATACCTGGCTGAATGGATCGGGTGGTGTAATTACGGCACCTACAATAAAGATAACGACAATGGCATGCCTTCGGTATGTAACAAGAAACTCGGGTGTTACAATTCCGGCCTTGGTGAGAAAATAGATCACAATAGGCAACTGGAATATAACACCGCTGGCAAGCACTAGCGTGATGACCGTGGATACATAAGAGATGATATCAAACTCATTCAAAATGGTGGGGTCCAGCTGGTAGTTGGCCAGGAAGTTTATAGAAACCGGCGTAACCAGAAAATAGCCAAACAGGATACCAATGATAAAGAGCATACTTACAAAGAAGGTTGCACCCCTGGCAATTCTTCGCTCGTGAATGTGCAGCCCCGGGCTTATAAACCGCCAGGTTTCCCAAAAAGCATACGGAAACGCACAGATAAGCCCTGCTACTATTGAGGAGGTAATGTGCATGGTAAACTGCCCGGTAAGTTGGCGGCTTTGAATAATAAAAGGCAGCTCGCTGATGCACAGCACATCCATATGTACGATCTCCGAAAGCTTGCAAAGCATGCGGTAGGTCCAAAAATCGGGGCGGGAGGGGCCCAGAATCAGCGTACCAAACACAAAGCCTTTACCGATAAAAGCAGCTACAGCAAATACGAGTATTGCCGCCACCGAACGCACCAAATGCCACCTGAGCTCCTCAAGGTGGTCGATGAACGACATTTCTTTCTCCTCCATTTCCGCCACGGCACCAAAAATTGTTATTTGTACAGAGGGAAGTTTTTCATCCAGCTATTTACCTCTTTTTTAATAGCAGAAAGTTTGGATTCATTTTCATGGTTCATGAGGGCGTCGTCAATCAGCTCTGCAATCTTCAGCATGTCGTTTTCGGTCATGCCCCTGGTTGTTACAGCAGCGGTACCCAGCCTCATTCCGGACGTAACAAAAGGAGATTTGTCGTCGAACGGAACCATGTTTTTGTTGATGGTAATATCGGCTTTGATGAGCGCATTTTCTGCCTGCTTGCCGCTCAGGCCCTTGGGGCGAAGGTCGATAAGCATCAGGTGGTTATCGGTACCGTCAGAAATCACTTTATACCCTTTGCCTACAAACGCCTCAGCCATTACCTCAGCGTTTTTCTTTACCTGCAGCACGTAGCTCATGTACTCATCCGAAAGCGCCTCGGCAAAGGCGATGGCCTTGGCGGCAATCACGTGCTCCAGCGGCCCGCCCTGTGTGCCGGGGAAAACGCCACCATCGAGCAGGGCAGTCATCATTTTGAGCTCTCCTTTGGGCGTTTTGTGCCCGAATGGGTTTTCGAAATCGTCACGCATCAATATCATTCCTCCGCGCGGGCCACGCAGGGTTTTGTGCGTAGTGGTAGTTACAATATGGCAGTAGTCGAGCGGGTCGTTCAGCAGCCCACGTGCTATTAAGCCAGCAGGGTGCGAAATGTCGGCCAGCACCAGTGCACCCACCTCGTCGGCAATTTCCCTTAATCTTTTATAATCCCAGTCGCGGCTGTAGGCAGAAGCTCCACAAATGAGCAGCTTTGGTTTTTCTTTTTTAGCAGTGGCCTCCACCTTGTCGTAGTCGATTACGCCGGTTTCCTTTTCCACACCGTAAAAAGTAGGGCGGTATAATTTGCCGGAGAAGTTTACCGGCGAACCGTGTGTAAGGTGGCCACCGTGCGACAGGTCGAAACCCAGAATAGTGTCGCCGGCATTCAGTACGGCCAGCATTACCGCCGCATTGGCCTGGGCGCCGGCATGCGGCTGCACATTTGCCCACGTGGCACCAAATAGCTCTTTGGCCCGTTCAATCGCAAGATTTTCAATTTCATCTACTACTTCGCATCCGCCGTAGTAGCGCTTGCCAGGCAAGCCTTCAGCATATTTGTTGGTGAGCACCGTGCCCATGGCTTCTATTACCTGTGGGCTTGCGAAGTTTTCGGAAGCAATTAGTTCAATTCCGTCTTGTTGTCTTTCTTTTTCTTTTTGGATGAGGTTGAAAACCTGCGTATCTCGTTGCATTTGAGGAGGTGTTTGCGGCCAAAGTTAGTTTAAGGAGTAGAATTTACCAATTGATTAAAGTTAATGGTGATGGCCGGGAAATGAAATATGCCTGAGATGAGCAAATGATGACTGAACACATCGGTTGGCGGCGGTTGTTTTACCCGAAAAAATGATTCAATTTTGCGCCTTCTTCAATAAACAACACCTACCCCGAAAGATGATGGCAGACGTGCCTCAGGCCCGGCGCAGCAATTGCTTGCAACGGCGGCCTGCCGGGCCCAAAATTTTATTTTTATGAATATGTCATTAGATGAACTGCGCAAGCAAATCGATGCATTGGATAGCGGTATCCTCGATTTGCTGAATCAACGGATGGAAGTGGTGAAAAAAGTAGGGGAGCTTAAGCGCAAAACCAATGCAGTAATTTACCGGCCCGAGCGGGAGAAGGCGATTATCGACCGGCTGGACAAGCTGAACCAGGGATTACTGAACCGGTCTGCAATTGAGGCCATTTTCCTCGAGATTTTTGCTGTGGCGCGCAATCTCGAGCTGCCCGAGCGGGTAGCTTATCTTGGCCCCGAGGGTAGCTTCACACATCAGGCCGCAGAGAGCAGGTACGGCGCCATGAGCACCTACACCCCGCTGAATTCAATCAGGGCGGTGTTTGAAACAGTAAAAACCGACAGGGCCAGGTTTGGCGTAGTGCCCATAGAAAATAACCAGGAGGGCATTGTGCAGGAGACCATCGACCTGCTGGGCCAATACGATCTGAACATAGTGGCAGAGCTGCCACAGGCTATTCATTTTGCCTTTGCTACTGAGGAGGAGGACCTCAAAAACATTAAGAAGATCTATTCAAAGGATATCGCGTTCAGACAGTGTAGCCGGTTTATCGAAGACCACTTCGACAAGAGCATTGAGCTGGTTCCGGTAAACTCTACCAGCACCGCAGTAAAAATCGCGAAAGAGGAAAAGGGCGCCGCGGCCATTTGTGCCCACATAGCGGCCAAGGAATACGAACTGCCCATTCTGTTTGAAAAAATAGAAGATTCGGTGGAGAACTTCACCCGTTTTATAATCCTCAGCAAAGGCCACTTCAACGAACCGAGCAGCAACGACAAAACCTCCATCATTGCCAGGCTCGAAGATAAGCCGGGAGCGCTGGCTGTGTTTTTACAGGAGTTTCATAAGGCCAAAATCAACTTATGCAAGGTAGAAAGCCGCCCGGCAAAAGAAGGCTCGCGGTTTAAGTATATCTTCTTTATCGATTTCGACGGGCATTTTAACGACCGCAAAGTGCAGAAGGTGATTAAAAACTACTGGCACAATGTGAAATGGCTCGGTAGCTACGTGAAACTTTGCTAAAAACCCGGGAAGCCCCTCCGGTAGAGGCCTGCCGAGTCCTGCTTAGATAGAAACTTTCATCATTTCCAGAAGGTCGTCCAAAAACTCCCGGGAGTTGGACAGACGGGGCACTTTGTTCTGGCCGCCAAGCTTGCCGCGCTTTTTCATCCACAGGTAAAAGGTGCCTTCTTCTACAAAGTGTATCAGCGGGGCCTCCAGTGCCAGGTCCTTATAGCGTTTGGCATCGTAGTCGGAGTTGATTTTCCGGAGTGTGGAGTCCAGCACCTCCAAAAACTGTTGCCGGTTGTCGGGGGTCTTCGTAAACTCTATAATCCATTCGTGTGCGCCTTTTTGTCCGTCGGCGAGATACCGGGGTGCTGCCGTAAAGTTGTTGATAACTGCCCCCGTTTGCTTGCAGGCTTCGGTAATGGCGCTTTCTGCATTTTCTATGATCAGCTCCTCGCCGAATGCGTTAATGAAGTGCTTGGTTCGGCCGGTAATTTTTATTCTGAACGGCCTTACTGAAGTAAATTTTACTGTATCGCCAATTCTGTACCGCCACAGCCCCGCATTGGTGGTTATTACCATTGCATAGTTTTTGCCAACCTCTACCTGGTCGATCGCCAGCACCTTTGGGTCATCTTTGTCCAGCTCGTCGAAGGGAATAAACTCATAAAAAATACCGTAGTCGAGCATTAGCAGCATCTCATCGGAATTCCGCTGATCCTGGATACCAAAAAATCCCTCCGAAGCATTGTAGGTTTCCATGTACCGCATGCCGTCCGACGGAATGAGTGTGCGGAAAAGATCGCGGTAAGGGGCGAATGCCACTGCCCCATGGATAAACACCTCGAGGTTGGGCCACACTTCGAGGATATGTTTTTTGCCTGTTACTTCCAATATACGCTGCAAGAGCACGACTGTCCAGGTGGGCACACCAGAAATGCTCGTTACATTTTCTTCGATGGTGGTGGCGGCCATCTTCTCAATTTTCTCTTCCCATTCCTCCATCAGGGCAATCTCCATACTCGGCGTGCGCACAAACTGAGCCCAGAGGGGAAGATTTTTGATGATTACCGCCGACACGTCGCCATAGTAAGAGTTGGCATTTTTGTCGAATTGGTTTATTTGCTGGCTGCCGCCAATGGTGAGACCTTTGCCGGTGAACAGCTTTGTTTCGGGGTAGCTATTGGCATATATAGAGAGCAGATCTTTGCCGCCTTTAAAATGGCAATCTTCGAGCGCTTCAGGCGATACCGGTATAAACTTGCTTCGGGCATTTGTGGTACCCGACGACTTCGCAAACCACTTTACTTCGCTGGGCCACAGCACGTTTTGCTCGCCTTTCATCAGGCGCTCCACGTAGGGTGCCAGCTCTTCGTACGATACTACGGGCACTCTTTTCTGAAAATCGTTTATGTTGCGAATGGAGTCAAACCGATACTTACGCCCATATACCGTTTCGCTGCCTCTTTGAACCAGCTTCTGAAAAAGCTCTTCCTGCACCTCGAACGGATACTTCATGAAAAGCTCGATCTGGTGGATCCGCTTTTTCATCACCCAAGTCAGTATCGAATTAAGAATCTCCATCTTCCCCTTCTAAATTTTTCTTTTCAGCTCGAAATGTTTCCCCAGATACACCCGCCTCACCTGCTCGTCGGCCGCCAGCTCTTCTGCAGTGCCCGATTTTAGCAGCTTTCCCTCAAACATCAGGTAGGCACGGTCGGTAATTGACAGCGTTTCGTTTACGTTATGGTCGGTAATTAGTATGCCAATGTTTTTCTTTTTCAGCTGCGCCACAATACTCTGAATTTCTTCTACCGCAATGGGGTCCACACCGGCAAAGGGCTCATCCAGAAGTACAAAGCTTGGATCTACCGCCAGGGCACGTGCTATTTCCGTACGGCGCCTTTCACCCCCTGAAAGCACCATGCCCAGGTTTTTTCTTACGTGGCCAAGGCTAAACTCCTCCAGCAGCATTTCCAGCTTTTCCTTTTGTTCGGCCTTAGGAATCTTGCGCATTTCCAGCACGGCCAGTATATTTTCTTCAACGCTCAATTTACGGAAAACGGATGCCTCCTGCGCCAGGTAGCCTATTCCTTTTTGTGCACGCCTGTACATGGGCAGGTCGGTAATATTTTCCGAATCAAGGAAGATCTCACCATCATTGGGCTTGATCAGCCCCACTATCATATAAAACGAGGTGGTTTTGCCCGCGCCGTTGGGTCCGAGTAGCCCTACTATTTCCCCCTGCGACACGGCTACGGAAACATTGTCTACTACTTTTCTTCCTTTATATTTTTTTACCAGGTGTTCAGCTCGAAGTGTCATAAATGCGAGGGCCTTTCTTAATCAAGTTTTATGTCCTTGATGTTCAACTGCAATGTTTTGTTTCCCATAAACTCATTTTCCTCTAACGTATAAGCCACATGAAAAGGTGTTCCGTTTGAAATGGCCTCGTAGTAGTCGCCAAATCCAAAAGCAATGGCCTCCACGGATGCTTTACTGTTTTCCTGCGTCAAAAACATTTTCAAATGTATGTCCTTCAATTGTCGGGCCGATTTTGCAATCACGTTGGTCGAAACAAACACCGGCTGCATATTGCCTGGCCCGAAAGGGGCCATTTGCTTCAGGATATTGTAAAACCTGAAGTTTACAGCCTCCAGAGGTATTACCAGGTCGATATCCACCTGGGGTTCAAGCATTTCGGGCGTTATCTTTCGGGCAACTACTTCCTCAAACTTCAGCTTGAAGGCTTCCACGTTTTCAATATTCAATGTGAGGCCGGCTGCATATTTGTGTCCCCCGTACTGGTCGAGCAGCTCAGCACATTCGGCTATTGCCTCGTAAACATCGAAACCTACCACAGATCGGGCACTTCCGGTGGCTTTATTATTTGATTGTGTGAGAATGATGGTGGGGCGGTAAAACCGTTCGATACACCGTGATGCCACAATACCGATAACGCCCTTGTGCCAGTCGCCTTTGAACAACACGGTAGAGTAAGTTTTTTGAATGAGCTCGGCCTCTTCCAGCAAGGCCAGCGCTTCCTTGGTGATCGACTCGTCGAAGCCCTTTCGCATGGTATTCTTCAGGTCGAGTTGCACCGCCAGGGCTTCGGCTTCTTCGTCGTTGCGTGCCAGCAGCAGTTGCACCGCCGCATGTGCGTGGTCCATGCGGCCTGCGGCATTGATGCGAGGGCCGATGCCGAACACAACTTTGGTTACAGTTACCTCATCTTTGAGGCCTGCCAGCTGCTTTAGCGCCTTTAGCCCGGGCAGCGGCGATTTGTTCAGCTTGCGCAGCCCGAAGTAGGTGAGCACCCGGTTTTCGCCGGTAACAGGCACGATATCGGAGGCTATGCTAACGGCCACAAGGTCGAGGTACAGATACAACTCCTGCAGGTCTACCGTGTTTTGCATGGCAAATGCCTGCAGCAGCTTGAAGCCCACGCCGCAGCCACTGAGTCCATCGTAAGGATAGTTGCAGTCGGGCCGTTTGGGGTCGAGAACAGCGTAAGCATCGGGGAGTTCGTCGCCCGGTAGGTGGTGGTCGCAGATAATGAGATCTATGCCCAACGATTTGGCCAACCTGGCTTTGGAAATGGCCTTAATGCCGCAGTCGAGGGCGATAATAAGCGTGTAGTCGTTTTCAGAAGCCCATAGCACCCCGGCCTCGGAAATGCCATAGCCCTCGTCGTAGCGGTCGGGGATATAGTAACCAATGTTCGGGTGGTACCGGCTCAAAAAGCCATAAACCAGGGCCACGGAGGTGGTGCCGTCAACGTCGTAGTCGCCGTATATAAGGATTTTCTCCTTCTTGAAAAGGGCCTCACTCAGCCGGTTCACGGCTTTGTCCATGTCCTTCATAAGAAAGGGGTCGTGTAGCTGCCCGAGGTGCGGGCGAAAGAAGGCTTTTGCCTCGTCGAAGTGGGTATAATTGCGCTGCACCAACAGGCCCGAAAGTATTTCATTCACCTTGATGCTTGATGAAAGGGACTTCACCTGCTCCTCATCCGGAACGTTTTTATATACCCATTTTTTCCCCATGCAAGCCTAGGTTGATTGTTGTTGGTCTTCGGCATTACCAGCAGATTTCAAAAATACGAATTCAATCGATTGTAAGCGGTAATGTTTGCCGGGAATTTCGAAAAGAAAAGCCTAAAGCAGGTCTCCTGCAGCGGTTGCTTGCGAACGGCGGGTTTTAACTACAAATCAAACTCAAATTGTTGCTTGCGAAAATAGGTATCGAACCAGTACTCGTAGTTGCTGTATTCCACGCAATCTTCCAATTCTACTCCGTCGTTTTTGAGCCTGAGCACTCCTTTGCTGGGCAACCACGAAAGCAGTGCTGTGGCCTGGCGAAGCGGCAGCTGAGAAAGCTGAATGAACTTTTTTCCGTTGAGATAGATGGGCTTTAGCTTAAACATGGAAATTGAATTATGAATGTAAGCTACTTTTATATTTCCAGGAAGGCGTTAAACAGATATTAAACCTTTGTTACCATTTTAAGGCACTCTACAGAAATGACAATAAAAAGCAGCATAACCCCCAAGTTGGGCTGCTAAATCTAGTCTGAATCGGCCCGGGCCATCTCCAAAATCCACTGCCGCACCAGGGCCACACCTTCTGCATGCACCAGCGACCGGCCCAGCTCGGGCATCATCACACCCGCATCGGTCGACTCCATCCTGTACAGCAGTATCGACTCGTCGGGTCGGCCGGGGTATATACTGTACAGGCGGCCGCCCGACCCCTTGCCAGCCGCTACGGGCCTTTTCATTATGCCAAGCTTTCCATTGTCGGCTACATCGTAGGTGAGAAATAACCCCGAGGTATTGGCCGAGCCTTCCGGATGGTGGCAAGACCCACAGTTGCTGTCGAGGTAGGCCCTGGCGAGCTGTTCTGCTTTGCCAGCGCTTCCCCACAACGGAAAGGCTGCGAGCCCGGCAGGCGACGAGTCCAGCTCGAGTATGCCGCTTTGCTGCCATCTTACAAGCTGGTTAACGGGCCCATGGTCCTCGGTATACGGCTTATTCAGCTGCGCCACCTTTGGCCCCAGCGGCTTAATTTTGCGGGCTCTGCCATGGCAGGTCTTGCATTGGTTCACATTCGGCACTGAGTAGTCTACCTTCCGCAGCGTTCCTTCCTGCCGCCACGAAACGTCGATGTTGCCGCCGGCTACTTCCAAAAATGCCTCCGTTTGCTCGTCGTTCCAAATGTAGGTTAAGGCTTTCCAGTCGTCGCCGGCACTGGTTTTTTCCAGAATCCGGGTTTCGAGCAGCTTACGACCGGCCTCGTTTTCGGCCGGATAGTGAAAAGTTTTCACCAGTCTTGTTCCTGTCGGGAAGATCAGCTCATCTCCGTCGCCCATAGTTATTTTTTGCCCCGCCGGCACATAAATAAACCGGTCTTTTCCGGCGTAATCGGAAAATAAAGGCACATTAATGTCGTAAGCAACAACATTTTCTGCCGGTAGTTGCGAGGAGAGCTCTCCGTGAAACAAACCGTAGTCGGAGAGTTTGTCGGGCCCGTGGGGCAGGGGTGTTCGCTCTTTTCTTATGTTATCGTTGCTGGTGCGCTGGTGGTTTATCTCTTCCTCAGCCCCTTTCCGTTCTTTGGGGTCGCTATTTTGGCATGCAGAGCAAACAACACCCAGCAGCAGCATCCACAACAGCCCTTTTATTGCTCCGTCCATGCCATCTCCAAATTAGCGTCGAGCATTACCTTTGGCAGAGCTTTTCCCTCACAGGTGAACGGGGTGGCATCGGTGCTGCTGTTTTCAAAATCGTTGGCTGCGTCCATATTGGCGAAGGAAGCATCTCCATTGCTGCTAATACAAATGATGTTTTCCGGGGAGGCTGTGTCACTCACCACGCCATCCCAAAGTATGTCGGGTATCGACAGGCCAAACTGCCACACAAGCAGGTAACCTATATCGCTCTGGAACGAGGGCAATGTGAACGAGTCGGCAATGGTGTTGTGGTGAATATAGACGTTGCTGGGGTAGGGGTTGTAATTTTCGTCGGCTTTGTAGGCAGCTTCATTTTGCGCCATCTGTGCCTCACCCTCGTTAGATTCGTCCATCGCAGCAGCAGCCATCACAAACTCGTAACTGATTACCGACACGCCGGCCGTGCGATTTTCGGTTATCTGGTTTTCAAAAACCTCTACTTCTTTTGTAGCCAGTACCATTACCCCCGTGCCGGGAGGAACCGACGCCACAATATTGCCTTTTGGCGCGAAATTTCTAAAGTTGTTGGCCGTTACTTCGTTGTTAAATACTCTTACGCCGCCTCCCGCCTGCGACAATCCCGGCAGGTCGAAAACCAGGATGCCGCCTGTGTTCTCAAAAGCCTTGTTGCCAAATACATCGGCGCTGGTGGTATTTTCTATCTCAATGCCTGCCACATTGTTGTAGGCCTGCGAATTTCGCACAATCACCTTGTTTGACTGGCCCACATAGATGCCCGCATCCGAAGCGCCAATGGCAACACAGCCATCGATGAGCACGTTTTGGCACATTACCGGGTAAAGTGCATAAGCGCCATTCGTTTCCTCCGGCTCGCCCGTCCATTCCGATTTCACGTTGATGAGCTGCAACCCATTTATATCCTGCGCTTTCAGGTTGTCGCCCGCAGCATCCCTGATGGTGAGGTCCCTGATAATTATATTCTTACCGTTTTGCACCCTCAGTCCTTCTGCGCCCTCTGTTTGTGCATGAAACGATAAGATGGTCTTATCCATGCCTGCCCCCATTAAGGTGATGCTATCCTTCCCTTCCATGGTAAGGCTGCGGTTAAACACGTAGTGGCCTGGCAAAATAACTATGGTGTCTCCTGGTTGAGCGAGGATTAGCTGCGTTTGAAGCTCCTGGGCAATATCTTTATAGTCAACTTCTTCAAATGCAATTGATTTCGGTGCGGGGTCGCTGCACCCTCCGGCAACTACTCCAAGAACGAAAAGGACAAAAACGATTCTCATTTTGTGGGTTTTTTATAAAGGATGAATTCTCGAACCAAAAGATAGAAAGAAGAATTTAGGTTTTCTACCAGTGCCCGGGAAAACCCTTTCGCATACAGGTAAAAATTGCCGAAGGGCTGAAATAGCCGTCCATTTTTTTATTACAAACCGCCTTTCTATATTTCTTCATTCTATGAAACTAGCCTTTACAGAAATTTGGCCTTTTATGAGGCTGATGGACTTGGAAAAGAATGAGCCCTGGCAATTCAAGCTGGTGGCGGGCGATTGTGTATGGGAGAACGGTACGCATACACTTATTACACAGCTGGAAAACGACCTTTACTACGATGCAGAGCTCCTTCCAAATCTATTCACCTTCAGGGAGATTTTTTGGCAGCCCAACGTGTACCCCACGCTAAATGCCTGTTTAACCGGCCTGAAGCTGGTGGTAAACTACGGGCAGGAATTGACAGAAGATTATGCCACAGCCGGGGAAGAAACCCGCCTCCTGTACGCTCACCTGGTAAGCCACATAGGCAAGCTGGCGCAGGAAGCCCACGAGGTGCTATCAAAAAGCGATCAAGCCAGCGAACAAATACCGGCCGTTCTTGGTGAGTTTAGGAAACAATCGTTTCCCGTAATCATGCTTTTTATACATCACCCCATGAACCGGATCGACTACCGTGAAGACGCTCTGCGTAGGGTCAATTTTATGGTAAAAACACTGCTCGATCAATACCAGCTGAGGTTCAACGACCTGATGCTGCCTTATTGGGAAATAAGCCGGGCAAGCGGCACGACTGCAGCCGCGGGGGAACTGTCGCAGAAAACTCAGGACGAAAAACCTGCCCCCGGCGCACCGGAAACAGAAACAACATCGCCCACCTGAATAAAGCCTGCCTGCAGCACTTTGGCGGTGATGCCCCCGTGGCCCCGCATGGCATTATAGCCGCCAAAGCCCAGCGCTTTTTCCATTTTGGAACACGGTTGGCAGGGTCCTGTCATCTCGAGCCACACGCTGCCAATGCGAAACGGTAAATCCTTCAGTGCCAAAAGGTTGATGCCTTCCACTACGATATTCCTGCGCAGCAGAGCGGGATCGACGGCGTCTCTCTTTAACAATGCCGCTATCACGCGAAGATGCTCTGCCTGCATGAGAGTAACTTGCCTTATGCTGTCGGGCTTGCCGTTAAACCGGTCACCCACTATCCCTTCGCCAATCCGCACCTCAGCTTCCAAAACCACTTTTACCGGAGCCTCCCTGGCAGGCCTTAGTCCTATCCAGCATACCCGCCCTTCCGAGGCGAAGTGAGACATCATTTCGGCCATGGGGCTCGGCCCCGTCATTGCTCCTCCTTGAATTGTGCGAGTATTTTTTCAACCCTTTGCCAGGCCTCCTGGCGTCCCTTCTTATTGTCGGCAGATGCACCGGCTTCTTCACCCGAGCGCATGAAGCCGTGACCGGCGCCATCGTAAATCACCGGCTCGTAAGTATTGCCGGCAGCCTCCATAAGTTTTTTCGATTCTTCTATTGTTGCATTTACCCGGGCGTCGTTTCCTCCGTAAAATCCGTAAACGGGGGCTTCTATCGCTTCAATGGCAGCTGTATCGGCAGGCCCGGTGCCGTAAAAGACCAATGCTGCCTCCAGCTCGGGCTGATTGGTGGCGTACCTGAAAGCCTGCGAACCGCCCCAGCAAAATCCAGCCACTGCTATTTTTTCGTTGCCCGCCGGCAGTGTTCTCGCATAGGTGAATATGGTGTTGAGGTCGCGGGTAACTTCGCCGGCCGTCAACGAGTAGATGGCGTCTCTCGCCTTGTCGGGGTCGGCAAAGTCTGCCGTGTTGCCGCTGCCGGGGGCCTTGCCCGAAAGAAGGTCGGGGGCAATAGCTATGTAACCCTTCTCGGCGAACTGATCGGCCACGCTTTTAGCCCAGTCGTTCAGCCCCCTGTTTTCGTGGATCACGATAACGACAGGGGCTTTGGTGCTCACTTCCGGATACACCACAAAAGCCCGAAGCTTTTTATTATCCGAGTCGAG
The DNA here is from genome assembly GCA_965651695.1 of uncultured Imperialibacter sp. Classification (GTDB taxonomy): domain Bacteria; phylum Bacteroidota; class Bacteroidia; order Cytophagales; family Cyclobacteriaceae; genus Imperialibacter. The sequence goes on from CBFGTI010000009.1 coordinate 51,092, forward strand.
GGTAATCCACTCCTGGTGTCGCGGAGAATTTTGGAGCCGGTCGGCAGTATCTGATTGGGACCGAGATGTATGACAAAGAGAAATGCTAAAGCAGAAAATAAGTAGTTTCCTCATTATTATATTCATTTGTACAAGAGTAAATTTATGAAATTATTGCCCAACGTGGCTTGTGCGCTTGCTGCTCCAACACTGTTGCTCTTAGGGTGGAGTTGCCCATTGATCAAAACACTGAACGATGCCCACTCCACGGTGAGCGCAAGGACTTTAAAGTGCTAACAAAACGACGTGAAACTATTGTCTGATATTAATTTTTTGTTTTTTCGCTCGGTATGGTAAAAACGTTGAGAAAAGTGAAAAGGGCTGCTGTTTTAATTGTTTTTTTTGGACTGGCAGGTATTGCAAGGGCACAGGATACTCCGGCAATCCCTCCGTTCAGCTATGTGTGCGTGGAAACGCTGGATCATTCCGGCGTGAAAGACATGTTTCAGGTAAGCTTGTATACGAGAAAGTGGATGTTGCAAAACGGGTACCAGGTGGTAGCCGACAACAAAGCGAGCTGGCAGGAGGAGGTGAGAATGGACAGCTGCAATGTGCTCACCGTAAAACTTTTAACGCACGACAGGTACAAAGGTAAGTATCGGACGTCTGTGTTTATGGTCGATTGCCGGCAGGATACTGTTTTTCGGGCCGAAGGCAAAAGCATGGGGGGCACCGATGCCGAGGGATTTCAGAACGCCGCATTTGTAGCGCTGAAGGAATTTAGGAAGGAGTTGACAGCACAAAGCGAGCGGGCACAAAAGCAGAAGAAAAGCAACGATTGATGGCGGTATTCCACTTCGCTCATTCCAACGGGTTTCATGCACCCACCTACCGGTATTTTCTTGAGCAGCTTGCCCCGCACCAAGTCCAATACCTTGAGAGATTCGGGCACGATGCCAGGTACAACCCGAGGTTCAATTGGAACCCGCTGGTAGACCAATTGATTGATTCTATTGAAAAGCAACAGAAGCCCGTGGTGGGGTTGGGGCATTCGCTGGGTGCTGTGGTGAGCTTATATGCTTACTACCGCCGCCCCGAATTGTTTACCGCCCTGGTATTGATGGACCCGCCATTTTTCGGACTCGGTTTGCGTTTGCTCATGCTGGCAAGCCGGGTGGCGGGCATTTCGGGCCGGTTAATTCCACCTGCAAAAAAAGCGCGGAAAAGGCGCACGGAGTGGCAGAGCAGGCAGGAAGCACACGAAGCGCTGAAAAGCAAGCCGCTCTTTAGAGACTTTCATGCCGAGTCGTTTAACGACTATATCAATTTCGGCCTGCAGCAAACAACCAACGACAGGCTGAAGCTGGCTTTTGATGCGAGAGAGGAATATCGCATTTTTAAACACACCCCATTTTGGCTGGGCAGCGGGCAAATTGAGGTGCCCAGCTATTACCTGTATTCTACCAGGTTTGAGATTGGCTCGCCAGCTACAATTGAAGCGCTTCAGAAGAAGTTCAGCTCGACAAAATTTATAGGTATAGAGGCCGGCCACATGTTTCCCATGGAAAAGCCGCATGAAACCGCCACCCTCATCAAGCGCCTTATTTCTGAGGGAGCGTAACTACAAATTCGCTACCCTTGCCAGTGGTGCTTTTTACTTCTATGTTGCCATCGTGGCGTTCGATAATTCCGAAGGTAATCGACAAACCAAGGCCGGTGCCTTTGCCGTATCCTTTTGTGGTAAAGAACGGCTCAAATATTTTGTCGTACATATCGGCGGGAATACCGCAGCCATTGTCAGTTACATAGATTTTGACGCCACCCGTTGCCGCTTTTGTTCTGATAGCCACCTCGCCTTTGTCGCCAATGGCATCGAGCGCATTCGAAATGAGATTCATGAGCACCTGGTTAATTTGCCCTGGAAAGCAATTGATTCGGGGAAGCGCCGGGTCGAAATCCCGGATAATTCTGGCCTTTTTGTCTTTTATCTTTGGTGATAGCAACACCAGCGTGTTTTCAATGCCCACATGGATGTCGGTAAGCTGCTTCTCGCCTTCGTCGTTCATCGAAAAGCTCCTCAACCCATGCACTATTTGCGAGGTTCTCACGGCTCCCTCCCTGATGGCTTCTACCACCTGAAACACCCCCTCCTTGGTTTCCTGGTAATAAAGCTGCCGCTTCAATTCCTGCACCTCCTTCAAAAACTCGGGCGACACCGAAGGTTCCTCCGACTCGTCGAGCTCCCCGTACTTGTTCAAAACAGTGATCAGGTCGTGAAGAGAGTTTTTCAGACCATCGACTCCCGCATATACAAAATTTACGGGGTTGTTGATCTCATGGGCAATACCTGCAGTTAATTCGCCCAGCGAGGCCATTTTTTCGGCCTGAATTAGCTTGGCTTGTGCCGACTTTAGCTCTTTCAGGGCTTTCTCCAGGTTGTGCGTCTTTTCAGCAATTTGCTGGTAGGCGGAGGCGTTTTCGAGCGCAATGGCCACGTGCAGGGCAAGGTTGCGGAGTATGTTGAGCTGGTATGCATGATATTGCTCGGCCTTTTGGTGCTGCAAGGTAAGCACGCCTATTTTTTTGTTTTTCACAATTAGCGGCAGGTAAAGCACCGAGCGGTAGGCTGTATGGTTCTCCGCAAAACCTGTAAAGCCCGGCTGCAAAGCGGTATCGAACAAAATTTCTTCGCGGGCTTGGTCCAGGCAGCTCACCGCCGGATGAAGCACATTTTTGGTGGGAATATTGACCCTTTCCACTGCATTATCTTCTCCCGTAAACACCCGGAAAAGTAGTTTTTCGCCCCGATCGTCGAGCAAGCCTATGCCAACAATTGAGCTTTCCATCAGCGTGTGAATATAACGGAATACCACATTGATGATGTCGTTGACGGAGAGGTGCGACGTAATGTCTTTAGCCACCTCGCTCAGGCTTTTTATGTCGTTATACGATTCCTCCAGCTTGTCTTTCTGCCGCACAATCTCCTGTTTCTGATTGTTGATCTCCTCGTTTTGCCTCAGAAGCATTTTTTTGGCCCTGGCATTAATCCGGTAGCTCCGCAGTATCAGGAAGAGTATAATTACCACCAGTGAGGTTACGCCAATAAAAAAGTTTCTGAGGCTTTTGGTTTTTGAAAGCTCCAGCTCCTGTATGGCCTGCTGCTGCAGTAGAATTTCAATCTCCTTCTGATTCTCTTTTTCTTCCAGCTCTTTCTTGTTCAGGGCAAGGTCCTGTATGTACTTGTTTTTCTGAAGCAGCTCTATCTCATTGTCTTTGTTTTGCGCCTCAAGGCGGGCTTGCTCCAGTTTAAGCAGCTGCTCCGCCTGTATACGCTCGGCCAGCTGCTTTTCCAGTGTTATTCGCTGAATGTCTTTGTCGCGCTGAAGCAGTTCAATATCTCTTTGCTTTTCCTGCGACTCCAGCTGCAGCTCTTTCAGGGCGAGATCACGTATTTCCTGCTCTACCATCAGCAAGCGGATCTCATTTTCTTTCTGATCGAGCGAAAGCAGCTGATTGAGCTGTGAGCGGGTTACATTTTGCCGGTTGAGGGAAATGGAATCTGAAAGCCAGGCGAATTTTTTGAAGTAATTGAGCGATTGCCGGTAATCGCCCAAATGTTCGTAAATATCTGATAGCTGCTTGTAGGTGAGCAAAAGCTCTTCAGGGGCATCAGGCACCTTTTCGCCTATCTGGATAGCCGTTTCGGCAAAAATGCGGGCCCGGTCCCACATGTCAATTTTTTTGTAGGTGGCTACCACCTGGTTGTAGAGCCGAAGCATGCGAGCCGGTTCCTGCCGGGCTTCGGCCGATTTTAGTCCTTCAAAAAAGAAATTGAGCGCCTTTTGGTAGTTGCCCATCTCCAGGTAAATATTGCCAATGTTGGCCAGCAGCACCATGTCGCCTACATACACCTTATTGGCTTTATTTTTTTCGAGGTCCAGGGCGAGCGATTCGCTGAAGTAGTCCAGCGCCAGCGACTTTTCATCGAGGTATTGGTACAGGTAGCCAATGTTGTTGAGGGCAGAAATGATGCCCGCAGTATCCATCATGGTTTGGTAAATCGAAAGGACCTGCAGATCGTACGCCAGTGCCAGTGTGTGCTTCTTTTCCTCGATATGAAGCTGGGCCAGGCGGCGCAGCACAAGCAGTTCCGAGTGGTGCTCGGTGGCACTTACAAGCCTGTGCATGAGCTGGTAAGCTTCGATAGCTTCTTTGGTGTTGCCCGCTAGTTCGTTTGCATAGGCTGCCTTTTGCAAGCTATAGTACATGCCCGCCGTGTCGTGGCTTTCCTGCTTCAGCGCATGGGCTTTCATAAAATAAACCACTGCCTTTTGAGGAACTTTCCAGTCTTCGTAAAGCTCCCCGATCAGGTCGTTGCATTGGGCGGCCTCCATTTGCTTTTTCAGAACCTCAAATTCCTTTAGCGCCAGCAGGTAGTGGTTGAGCGACGAGGCAAACTGCTGCTTGCGCTTGTAGCTGTCGGCTATTACAATGTTGCTGCGGGCTATCAGGCAGCGGATGGCTCTCGACTCTGCTATTTCCAGGGCACGCTTGCCATACACCAGCGCCGAGTCGTTTTTGCTCTCCGACAGCGCAATCTCCGCTTTCAGCAAATAACTGCGCGACTGCAAGCTGTCGGCTGTGTAGGGGTAGCTGCTTCCTTGTGCCAACGCAGTGGCCGCCCCTGTCAGAAGGGTGAAAACGCTGGATAATATGTAGCTGGTGGCCTTACGCATGCTGTTTTTGTGTAGCCGGCTCGCATGGTGGGAGTACTACCTTCACAGTTGTTCCTTTTTGCTCTTCGCTCTCAATAATAAGCTGTCCGGCCATTTTAGCAATAAATTCTTTGCCCAGCTTCAGGCCCAGTCCGGCACCTTTTTCGTTTAACGTGCCCTTTCTTGGTTCGCTCCAATCGCTGCCGGTTAGCTTGTCAAGAAGATGGTCGGGTATGCCCATGCCGTTGTCGCTTACCGACACCACGTTCATGCCCCGTTCCTGCGAAAATGAAACAACTACCTGCCCCTTTTCATTACAGTATTTTATGGCGTTGCTCAGCAGGTTTCTCACCACCAGGCTCATCATGTTTTCATCCACATACGACCACAGGGGCTGCTCATCCACCCTTAACTGAAGGCTTACTCCTTTTTGCGTTGCCAAAAAATCATACAGGTCTACCTGCCCTCTTGCAATCTTGACCAGGTCGGCCTTTTTACCATTAATTTTTATTTCGCCCGTTTGCGACAACGACCAGTGCAGGAGGTTGTCTAAAAGCTGCGTTACATGCTGAAGGTACTCCTTTGCCTTTTCTCCCAGGTCTTTTACCTTCTCGTCGTCGAGCTGATGCTTAAAGCTGAGCATTATTTCGAGAAGGATATTCAATGAGGCGATAGGCAACTTGAGGTCGTGCGAGATGATGGAGAAAAATTTATCCTTCACTTTGTTGAGAGACGAAAGCTCTTCATTTTTTATGGCCAGTTGGGAGGTGCGCTCCAGCACTTTCCTTTCCAGCTGGGCCTTGGCCTGCTCAAGGTCTCGTATTAGCGAAGCATTCTGTTCCGAAAGCTCATATTTTTGAATGGCATTGTTGATTGTAAGCAGCAAATGGCCGGTATCCCACGGCTTGAGGATGAACTGGTAGATACCGATTTCGTTCACTGCCTTTAGGATCACGTCTGTATCGCTGTAGGCAGTCAGGATCATTTTGATGGCCTGCGGAGAAATTTCGTTTGCTTTTACGAGAAAATCGACCCCCGACATACCGGGCATGCGTTGGTCGGTAATGATAACCTGAACGGCATTTTCTTTGAGCAGGATCAGTCCTTCCTGTGGCGATGAAGCGGTAAGAACGTGAAAATGCCTGAAAAAAGAGTTCCTGAACACGATGAGGTTGTTCGTTTCATCGTCTACATACAGAATAGTATTTTTTTTCTCGAGCAAAGCAGCAGATAGTTTGGTAGGAGGTTAACTCTTACAACACTTACACGCAAAAGAACCCCGATGCAGTTACAAACTTTTTAATTTTATACTTAAATAATGAAAGAAAGTTACCGGTGGCAGGCTCACGGTTTGGCCTTTTATCATCTTTGGAAATATTTTACGAAAACGGTTATAAGAATAATGTAACAACTTTTATGTTTGCCCCGGGGAGTTTTTTGACAATGGATAAGCAAACGTTTTTATTAAAAAACCTTCTTAAGGGCCTCCTGTGGTTTGCCGGGTTGGTTGTTATCTATATCCTTTTTAAAAGATACGTGGATGTAGACTACCTCGAATGGTTGGAGCCTATTTATGAAAAACCCCTCTATGTCTTTTCAATTTTTACAGTTTCGGAGGTAATAATAGGCATTATCCCCCCCGAAATTTTCATGATATGGTCGTTGCGCGATGGCCTGGTGGCCGACTATGTGGCAAATGTAGCGCTGCTCGGCCTCCTGTCTTATGCAGCCGGCGTTATCGGGTATTTCATAGGCAACTACCTCAATCAAACGCAGTTCTATAAAACACTCGAAAAGAATTTTTTTGGCAAATACACCGAATACCTCGATCAGTTCGGGGGCTTTCTGATCATCGTAGCGGCCCTTACACCGGTGCCATTTTCAGGCATTTGCATGCTGGTGGGCGCCATGAAATACCCCTTCAGAAGATTGCTGCTGTACGCTTCAACACGTTTTATCAGGTTTAGCGTGTATGCCTACATCATTTGGGCAGCGCATTATTTTTGACGGGAGCTACAGTGTGTTGAGCTTTCGGATGAGGTAGATAAAATCTTCTTCATTTTTCACTTTTATCTTCTCCTTTTTTGCCAATGCTCGTAGTGCGGCTTCTTTGGCAGGCACCAGTTCGAACAAGTTGGAGTTTTTACCCCTGCTTAGCCGAATGGCTTTGCCGTTGACCACCGTGAGATAGGCAGGCTTTTTTAGTATCTGATCGTTGCGGCTTCCAACATTCATGGCGATATTATAATCCGCTTTCTTAACGTATATCTCTTCAAAGCGGTAAAGCGGTATATCGTCGGTCACCAGCACCTGAAGGAACAGGTTTTCGGGCAGGTCTTCGCCGGCACCACCAATCTGGTTTGAATTGACATAGCGCGTGAAGCCACCGGGTGAGGCCAGCTCGAAGTACTTCACTTTGTTGCCATCAAGCCCACGCACGCCGTCGTCGTAATTGATCTCGATCAGGTTGCTTCTGAGGTCGTACCTGATGAGAAAGTCCTCGTATAGTTTGGTTGACGTGGCAAGCTCAAACTGCGCAGGCATAAACTCCGGGTTGAGATAAAAGTCGCCCTCCACTTCGCCCGCAGGCAGGGGTACACCAAAAACCATAGAGTTGGGGTTCATATGAGCTCCCGACATGATCTGGTCGCGGGCATTTTGCTTTTGCAGAAACTGGTCGCCAGAGGTGACGGCCGTGGCGCCCACACCGGACGACTGGGCAATAGCGGCAGTGAATGCTGCGCTTAATATGATGGAAAAAGCCGTGCGTAGTAGTTGAATTTTCATCCTTATCGGTTTTTTGCAAATAACTAATTTAGTAAAAGAATAGCATAACCTTCCTCATCCAAACATGTTACTACATAAATTTGTCTCATGAACAACAATGCAGGGAAAACCGGTGTGCTACTGGTGAATTTAGGAACACCGGACCAGCCGGATACCCCTAACGTTAGGCGTTACCTCCGGGAATTTTTAATGGATGGCCGGGTGATAGACATACCGCCGTTGCAGCGGTGGATGCTGGTAAACCTGATTATTGCCCCTTTTCGGGCGCCTAAATCGGCCGCAGAATATCAGAAGCTTTGGAATGAGCGTGGCTCGCCGCTAAAGTACTACAGCGAAGACCTAAGGGACCTACTGCAGGCCTCTCTTGGGAAGGACTACCTGGTGGCGCTGGGGATGCGCTATCAAAACCCCAGCATTGCATCGGCGCTGGAGCTACTGAAGTCGGAAAATGTAGGCGAAATAGTGGTGGTGCCGCTGTTTCCGCAGTATGCTTCGGCTACTACCGGGTCGGTAGCCGATAAGGTAATGGAACTTGTAAGGCAGTGGCAGGTTATTCCTACTATCAGGTTCGTGAATCAGTTTGCCGATCATCCGCTGCTTATACAGGTGATAGCCGGTCAAGCAAAGAAATGGCTCAGCAAATACGACTACGATCATTATCTTTTCAGCTACCACGGCCTTCCGGAAAGGCAGATTATGAAAGCCTCAGCCGACGGCTATTGCAAGCTGGGCAATTGCTGCAACACCTATCACAAAAAAAACCGCTACTGCTACAGGGCGCAGTGCTTTTTAACGTCGCGGCTAATTGCCGAAGCACTGGGCATTTCTGAAGATAAATACACCGTGGCGTTTCAGAGCAGGCTTGGCAAAGACCCCTGGGTGCAGCCCTATACAGAAGATAAGGTAAAAGAGCTGGCGCATCAAGGCTATAAGCGAGTGCTGGCGTTTTCCCCGGCGTTTGTTTCCGACTGCCTGGAAACAACTATTGAGGTTGGCGAAACTTACCAGGAGTTGTTTAAAGAAGAGGGAGGCGAGCGCTGGGATTTGGTAGAAAGCCTGAACGACCATCCGCTGTGGGTGCAGTGCCTGAAGGAGCTGGTGACGGGCGTGCCGAACTAATGACGCACAGAACGCCCGCATCGAATATCGGTCACCGATTACCACTTACTGCTTAGGAAGACACCTTCTGGGCTACCAGTTCGGTAAGTTTTTGCACCGCATAGTCAATCTCTTGTTGGGTGGTAAACTTAGAGAACGAGAAGCGGATGTTGCCCCGCATAGGATCCACACCCAACGCGCCAAGCACATGCGAGCCCACGTTGGACCCGCTTGAGCAGGCGCTGCCACCGGAGGCCGAAATACCTTCAATGTCGAGGCTAAACAACAGCATGTCGTTGTCTTCGTGGGGAGGCAAGCTTACACTTAGCACCGTATAGAGGCTTTTTTCAAGGTTGGCCGAGTCGCCATTAAAGGTAATGCCCTCAATCTGGGCACTTAGCTGCTCAATCATGCTTTTTTTCAAGCTCTCAATGTGCTTTCGGTGCTCGTCCATGTGCTCGTAGGCCATCTCCAGGGCCTTGGCCAGGCCTATAATGCCATACACGTTTTCGGTACCGCCACGCATGTTGCGCTCCTGTGCACCCCCGTGAATAAACGGGTGGATTTTGCAGTTGTGGTTGATATGCAGGAAACCGACGCCCTTGGGACCATGAAATTTGTGGGCGGCTCCCACCATCATGTGCAGGTTGAGTGCCTGCAGGTTGTGGCGGTAGTGGCCTACCGCCTGCACGGTGTCGGTATGAAAAATTGCGTTGTACTCACGGGCCATCTGCCCGATACGCTCGATGTCGTTTAGGTTGCCAATCTCGTTATTGGCATGCATCAGGCTCACCAGCGCCTTGCCGCGATGATTTTTAAGGAAATCTTCCAGCTGGTCGAGGTTGATGCGCCCTTTTTCGTCGAGCTCAACAAAATTTAATGCCACTTTGCCGGTAGCCGCAAGGTGCTCCATGGTGTGCAGCACGGCATGGTGCTCGAGGGGCGAAGTAATGGCATGGGTAAGCCCGTACTCTTCAATAGAGCGAACAATGGCAGTGTTATCGGCCTCGGTACCCCCAGAGGTAAAGAAGATTTCGGAGGGCGATGTATTTAGCAGCTCGGCTACTTTTTTCCTCGACTTTTCTATGGCCGACCGCACATGCCGGCCATGGCTGTGTATAGAGCTCGGATTCCCGAAATGGTCGGTCATATAAGGCAGCATGGCTTCCAAAACCTCCCTGTCCAGAGGTGTGGTGGCTGCGTTGTCAAGGTATACCCTCATGTTGCTCAGATGGTTTCTGAAATAATCTCTTTAATATCCATGATAATCTTATTGGCCAGGTGCTCAGCAGTAGCCAGGCTGTCGGATTCAGAATAGATACGGATAATTGGCTCCGTGTTTGACTTACGAAGATGCACCCATTCTTTGTCAAATTCAATTTTTACACCATCCACGGTATTAATCGGCTGGCGTTTGTACTTCTCCTTTATTTCCTCCAGCACCAGGTCTACATCCATTTCGGGAGAGAGTTCGATTTTATTTTTGGAGATAAAGTAGCTGGGGTATTTCGCCCGCAGCATTGATACGCTTTTACGAAACTTCGCCAAATGCGTTAGAAACAGCGCTATGCCCACCAGCGCATCTCTGCCGTAGTGTAGCTCGGGTAAAATAATGCCGCCATTTCCTTCGCCGCCCACAATGGCGCCGATCTTTTTCATTTTTTCTACCACGTTCACTTCTCCTACAGCGGAGGCTTCGTATTTCTGCCCGTACTTTTCAGTTACGTCGCGGAGTGCCCTGCTCGAAGAAAGGTTGGAAACGGTGGGCCCGGGTTTGCGTGAAAGCACGTAGTCGGCCACTGCCACAAGTGTATACTCTTCGCCAAATGGTGTGCCGTCTTCGCAAATAAGTGCCAGGCGGTCCACATCCGGGTCAACAGCAATGCCCAGGTCGAACTTACCGTTCTGTATTTCGCTGCAAAGGTGGGTAAGGTTTTCCGGCAGCGGCTCGGGGTTGTGCGGAAAATGCCCGGTAGGATCTCCGAAGAAGCATTCGATATGCTCAACGCCAAGTTTCTCCAAAAGCAGCGGCACAGCTATTCCTCCCGTGGAGTTTACAGCATCAATGGCTATTTTGAAATTTGCTTCGGCAATCGCATTAACATCTACAAGGTCGAGCTTAAGTATTTGATCGATGTGGCGTTCCATTGCATTTTCAAGCCGGGTGTAGTCGCCCAGCTTTTTTACATCGGCAAACTCAATGTCTTCTTCTTCGGCAAAATTCAAGATGCTGGCCCCGTCTTCGGCCGAAATAAACTCACCCTTGTTGTTGAGCAATTTGAGGGCATTCCACTGCAGCGGGTTGTGGCTGGCTGTAATGATAATGCCACCGCCGGCTTTTTCGGATACTACGGCCATTTCCACGGTTGGTGTGGTAGACAGGCCAAGGTCTACCACATCGATGCCGCACCCCTGTAGGGTGGAAGCCACCAGCCGCGACACCATTTCGCCCGAAATACGGGCATCCCTTCCAATTACAACTTTTGGTTGCGCTTTTTGACCGGCCAGCCACTTGCTGTAAGCAGCCGAAAACTTTACCACATCAAGAGGGGTGAGTGCCTCACCGGGTTTGCCACCTATGGTACCTCTTATTCCAGATATCGATTTAATTAATGTCACTTCCTGCAGTTATGAGTTGAGGGCACAAATTTACTGAAAGATGTTGTTTGTTGTTGATGAATAGCCAAATACTCTAAAAAGAAAGGTGGTTAAATGGGCTTATTTTGGCAAGTATTCGATTAGTTTCAGGAAAACTTCGCCAAAACTTTATTCACCTCCGAGTCTTTGTTTTTTCCCGGGCCGGAGCCGCCGTCCGGATCTCCGCAGCCATCGCCCGGCTGGAGCGTTTTGCCACAATAGTTGCAGGTAACGCCCTCCTTGTTCAGAAAAGGGCTTTGCGAAGCACAAGTGCCTTTAAATTCTCCGTTTTTCAAAAATATAAGCCTTACCGACATAAGTATGAAAAACAGAGCGACAAAACCGATACCCAGTAAAACAGTTGTCATGGCATTCTATATCTTTATGCAAAGAAAAGGGTGGGGGCGGATTTAACCTAAAATTGTGGAAAAGAGATTCAAAAATCCTTCCACCCGTCAATTCACCTATTGAACAAACGACCATACAGGAAAATTCATTACATGGAGAAAATACCCGCCCCGGACCTGCGCAGAGAAGAAAAGCTGAAAGCCTTCGACAGGCTGCTTACCATTATGGACGAGCTGCGTGAAAATTGTCCGTGGGATAAAAAGCAAACACTCGAAAGCCTGCGCCATCTCACCATAGAGGAGACCTACGAGCTATCGGACGCCATTTTGGAGGGCGACCTGAACGAAGTGAAAAAGGAGTTGGGCGACCTAATGCTGCACCTGGTGTTTTATGCCCGCATTGGATCGGAAACGGGCGACTTTGACGTAGCCGATGTGATCAATTCCCTCTGTGAAAAGCTGATCGTAAGGCACCCGCACATTTATGGAGACGTACAGGCCGATGACGAGGAAGCGGTAAAGCAAAACTGGGAGAAAATAAAGCTGAAGGAAAAGGGCAACCAGTCGGTGCTGGGGGGCGTGCCCAAGGCGCTGCCTGCCCTGGTGAAGGCCATGCGCATACAAGATAAGGCCCGCGGCGTGGGCTTCGATTGGGAAGAAAAACAGCAGGTGTGGGCGAAGGTAGAGGAAGAAATGCAGGAGTTTAAAGAGACCTTTAATATAGAAAACGGCCAGGAGCTCGATAAGGCAAGGGCCCAGGACGAATTTGGCGACCTGCTGTTTTCGCTGGTCAACTATTCGCGGTTTATTAACATTGACCCGGAGGAGGCATTGGAGCGTACCAATAAGAAATTCATTAAACGCTTTCAGTATTTGGAGCAGCAGTCGGCCAGGGAAGGCAAAAAGCTTGGCGAAATGACGTTGGCAGAAATGGACGAATACTGGAACCGCGCTAAAAAACTTTGATGTACCGGGAGTTTCTGCCACCGCACCACCTCAAACCCTGGGTGGTTTGCTATTGGGTCTCCTGCACGGCGGGCTCCGGAACATTCCGGCCGGTGTACCCCGACGGATGTGCCGACATCATTTTTAACTTTGGAGGGGGTATTGTTAACCGTGTGCATGACCAGCAATACACTAATTGCAGCCGGGCATTTGCTGTAGGCACTATGACCCGCCCCCTTTTCACTCGGCCCGAAAATGCGATTGAACTTCTGGGCGTACGATTTCAGCCGGGGGCGCTTTTTTCGTTTACCCGCATTTCTCAACGCGAGATTAGCGACCGGCACTATCCGCTAACTGCCGATTTTCCTGACACTGCCCGGCTGCACGAACAGCTGTGGGGTTTGCCATTGGCGGGCAGAATTGGCCTGCTGAATAAATGGCTTACAGAAATGCTCGCCGGCTCGCAGCCCGATGACCGCAAAATTAAATTTCTACGTCAGGCGTTGGATGGCGGCCAGAATGAACCCCATGCCACAAAAGTAAGTCAGCTGGCGAGGGAGGCGGGATACTCGGTACGCCAAATGGAGCGGATGTTTCTGGAGTATGTAGGGGTAAGCCCCAAGGAGTATCTGCTGATTGCCCGGTTTATTAACGTAAAAAACCGGCTCGCAGAAGTTCAAAGCGAGTCTTTGCTGGAGGTGGCGGTGGCGTGCGGCTTTCACGACCACGCCCATCTTACCCACGTGTTTAAGAAATATGCCGGAGCCACACCGTCGGAATACCTGCGGGCCCATTTGTGATTGCAGCTAAACCGGCGCAGCCATTTTTGGGGTGTGTGGGCTGCTTAATTGTCGCATTTTTACAAAGCAAGTTGGCTTCTCACCCCTTACTATTGCATTTATTAGTCAAAAGAAAACAGACGACGTTATGCCTCACAAAATGAAACTCCTTTCGCCCAACATGCTGGTAAACAGTGTGGAAGAGGCGATGAAATTTTACGAGACGGTCTTTGGATTTGCACCCGGGCCGTCGGTGCCCGCACCAGCCGGCGGGCTGCAATGGGGAATGGTAATGAGCGGCAATGTGCAGCTGATGTTTCAGACGGCGCCGAGCATAGTGGAGGAGATTCCGGACTTCCCGGTGAATGAAAGGCGAGCCAGCCTCAGCCTGTTTATTGAGACGGAGGATGTGCCGAAGCTTTTTGAGGAGGTAAAAGAAAAAGTGGAGGTGGTGATACCGCTAAAGAAGACCTTTTACGGAAAGTGGGAGTTTATCATCAGGGATATTAATGGGTATTACGTCACCTTTGCAAGCGATGTGTGAAAGGTAGTCTCCGGTAGCGAACGTTGCCTGGCACTCACGGTGGTTACAACCCATGGGATTTGCACGGCAAGAGAGATCATCATTTATCGTAATTTCTTAACTTTGGAACCGTTGCGTCCTGGCAGTACGTTCACCAGATGAAGCTTCTCTGAAATATTGTTGATCATGAAACAAGTCACGATAAACATTCCGGAAAATAAATATGCCTTTTTTTTAGAACTATTGAATAACCTTGGCTTGGAAAAAGTTAACGAAGAGTCTGTAGAAGTAGACGAGGAAGTTCTGAAAAGTATTGGGCAGGGCCTGAAAGAAGTGAAATTAATAGAGGAAGGTAAAATGAAGGGCACCTCCCTAACAGATTTCCTCAATGAGCTTTAGAATTGTACCCACTGACCATTTCAAAAGGGAAACCAAAAGGCTTTTCAAAAAGCACAAATCCCTGAAATCAGATCTCGAGCTTCTGGGAAAGCAGTTGTCAAAAAATCCTACAGTTGGTACACATCTTGGGCATGATTTATATAAAGTGCGCCTTGGCGTCGCCTCCAAAGGAAAAGGCAAATCGGGAGGTGCCCGGGTTATTACATATGTTAAGTTGATAAACGAGGTAATCTACCTGATCGCCATTTTTGACAAGGGGGAACAAGATAACATCACCAGGGAGCAGGTTTTCAGGCTGCTCAAGAAAGCGGGCTTGAAGTAATGCGAACCCCAGCCCTCTAAAATCCCCTGTACTTTCTACGACACCATACCTTTCTCCAGCCTGATCGGCAGTTCGCGGTACCTTTTGCCGGTAGCCGCAAAGATGGCATTGGCCAATGCCGGGGCAAACGGCGGTACGGGGGGTTCGCCTACGCCCGTCGGTTTTTCGTCGCTTTCTACCAGGTGCACAAATATCTCTTTTGGTGCGTCGGGCATGCGTGCTACCTGGAAGGTGTCGAAGTTTTTTTCCACCGTTTGCCCTTCTTTGAAAGATATGCCGCCCTTCAGGGCGAGGCTGGAGGCGAAAATCGCCCCTCCTTCAAACTGGTTTTTTACCGAGTTCTGATTAACTACCACACCGCAATCTACCGCATAGTGCACTGCTGGAATTGTAAGTTTACCCGCTTCATCCACCTTTACATGCACCACACAGGCTACGTAGGTAAGGAAGCTTTTGTGCGCACAAATGCCCATACCCTCGCCTTTGGGCAACGACCTGCCCCAGCCTGATTTTTCGGCCACGAGCTCAATCACGCCCCTTAGCCGGCTTGTTTGCATCGGAAACTTCTCCAGGGGCTCGCCATAGTTGCCAAAATCTTTCATCAGCTCATCGAACGGGATGGTGCGGTCGGGCCCCAGCAGCTCGAGCAGGTTTGTGAGCGGGTCTACCTTGCGGTAGGTTGCTATTTCGTCGAGCATGCTGCCAATGGCAAATGCATGCTGTATGTTGCTTACCGAGCGCAGCCAGCCAATGCGGGTTTTGGCTGGTGCCTCATGCGATTCGCAGGAGATATTGGCAATGTCGAACGGCATGTCTACCATGCCCAGCTGCAGCTCGCCGAAGCTTGGGCCGGTTTCGGCGGCGTTGGCGGTGCCGCCAATGGGCGGAAACACGCTGCGGTGCACCCATGCGGTAACCTTATTTTGCCTGTCGAGGCCCACCTTTATGTGCTGCACGCTGCAGGCATGGAAGAAATCGTGCTGCAGATCGTCTTCGCGGGTCCAAACCAGCTTCACCGGCAGGCCGCTCATTTGCGATACCATGGCGGCTTCCACCACGTAGTCGGGTTTGGATTTGCGCCCAAAGCCGCCTCCCAGCAGTGTTACGTTTACGGTTACGTTGGCTTTGTCCATTTTCAGCGCATGGGCTACACTGTCCCTCGCCCACTGTGGGTGCTGTGTAGGTGCCCAAACTTCGCATATGCCATCTTTTACGTGTGCAGTAGCGCAGGGCGGCTCCATGGCTGCGTGTGCCAGGTGCGGAATTAGGTAGGTGGACTCAAGTACTTTCCCGGCGTTTTTTAAAGCAGCATCAGCAGCACCCTGTTCCCGCCATACCTTGCCTTTATTTTTCACCCTCGCCAGCATATCTCCGGTGTAGTCTTGCGTGCCGTAACCGGCGTTGGGCCCAAAGTCCCACTCCACTTCCAGCGCATTGCGCCCTTTAATGGCCGCCCACGTGTTATCGGCTATTACCACTATTCCACCCAGCGGATTTTGAAAATTGCTGGGGAACGCCGGCGACTCCATCTCCATTATTTTTACCACGCCACCCACCTGCTGTGCTTTTTCGGCATTAAAGCTTTTTACTTTGCCACCAGCCACAGGGCAGCGCAAAATGGTGGCGTATTTCATGCCTTCAATCTTTACGTCAAGCCCGAAGGTGGCTTTTCCGCTTACCATATTGTCGATGTCTACAATGGGGGTAGACTTGCCAATGTACTTCCAGGCGGTTTTGTCTTTTAGCCGGATGCTATCGTCGGCGGGCAACTCCAGTTTGGCTGCCTCTTCAGTAAGCTCGCCAAAACCCAGCTTCTTTCCGCTGGTGTGTACCACCTCGTGGTTTGCGGCTTTGCACTCCTGCACGGGCACTTTCCAGATGTTGGCTGCTGCTTGCTCCAGCATCATACGGGCGGAGGCTCCGGCTTTTCTCATCGGCTCGAAAAACATTCGCACAGAGAATGACCCGTCGGTATTTTGATTGCCATATTTCTCTTCGTCTCCTACGGCCTGCACCACCTTTACCCGTTTCCAGTCGGCCTCCAGCTCGTCGGCCATTATCAGCGGCAGGCCTGTGCGTATGCCGGTGCCCATTTCGGAGCGGTGTGCCACCAGCACCACCGAGCCATCGCCATTTACGGTGAGGTACACATTGGGCGAAAATGAGGCAGTGCTGCTTTGCTTGCTGCCAGGGACACAACCCAGCTGCATGCCAAGTATAAGGCCCGTGGCACTTATGCCGCTTACTTTCAGAAATGAGCGGCGGTCAATTTTTTTAAGAATGGCTTCTTCGGCAGTGGCAGAGAATTTTTTCATGGCAGCAATTTTACGCTTTGAGGAAATAGTCAACTAAAATAGGCAATTGTACCGAGGGTAAAGAACCGGCCGTGTAGGATTTTTTGGTAGGGGGCAAGTTAGGCACCCTGGCAGACTGGTGCCATACAAAACGTAGAGTTATCTGCAGGCCACCACCGTTAGGAGCCTTTCACCCCCTCCTCAATCATATTTAAGATAAATTTGTCTTAAATTGCTTTTCCTTGCTTATCTTGCTTCACCATAGCACAATTGTGACTTTTCCGGCAGGTTTGGTGGCCAGGATGATCGTGGCACCGGATGCCGGTTTTCCAGCTAATAGCAAGCTCTCCATTGATGATATGCGTAAGATTTTTTTCGGTTTAACTAAGTTTAATAATGACCATTTCAGAAGAAAACACCATCCACGAGGTAATAGCAGAAGACTACCGCACCGCAGCCATTTTCGAAACATTTGGCATTGACTACTATAGTAAAAGTGACCAGACGCTCCTGGAGTTGTGCCTGAGCAGAGGGATTGAGCCAAGGGTTTTG
The DNA here is from genome assembly GCA_965651695.1 of uncultured Imperialibacter sp. Lineage (GTDB taxonomy): Bacteria > Bacteroidota > Bacteroidia > Cytophagales > Cyclobacteriaceae > Imperialibacter. Next base: position 68,469 of record CBFGTI010000009.1, read on the forward strand.
GTGGAAGATTTAAATCAGGCCATACTATCCACTGAATTGGCGGTAGAGTAAGCGAAGCAGCCTGCCGCCGGTATTTGCAATGGCCTTACTGGCAGCTTTTACAATGCGTGGCAGTTACCGGCTATGAAAATGAAAAGCAAAGAATGATGAAGATAGCTTCTGAGAATCTGGATTGGATAGAAGGTAAAGTAAAGGGTTTGCTGGCAAGGACCTGCTGAGTTTGAACCAAAACTCGGTGAAGTTGATAAAGGCAGCGCCCGGGTCGGTTTATCCCGAACATATTCATCCCGAGAAAACAGAATATGCTTTTGTACTTGAAGGGAACGTTGACATTACTATTAACGGCGATTCCTTTGACGGAAAGGCAGGAGATTTCTTCGTGTTTCCGAAACAGCAAAAGCATGCCATCAAAAATACCTCCACCCACGACTGTGTGCTGCTGATAGGTGCGCTGGCCGATAAAATGTGAAAACATGGCAGCTTTCCAGATCAAGCGTATTTATGACGAACCTTCCGGTGAAGATGGCTACCGCATACTGGTGGACCGGCTTTGGCCCAGGGGCGTGAAAAAAGAGCAGGCTAAGCTGGATGAGTGGAACAAAGAGATAGCCCCTTCCGCCGGCCTGCGGAAATGGTTTGGTCACAAACCGGAACGTTTTGAGGAATTTGCCAGCCGCTACAGCAAAGAGCTTGATAAGCAGAAAGACGAACTTAAGCGGCTGGAAGCGCTTGGCGAGCACAGCATGGTAAGTTTACTGTATGGCGCGAGGGACCCTGAAGTGAATCATGCAACGGTGCTGCTGCAAAAGCTTATGAGAAAGCAGCGATAAGCTGGACTTACACTCGTTAACCAAGGGAGCATCGGGCTGTTGCGTATGTATACCTAACCGGAACAGAACAGGGCCGATAAATATTATCCACCAACTATATCCCGCAAGCGTCTCGCTTGTGGGTATTCTCCTGTAGCGTCCGCTACTTTTCAGATTTCCTTTTCATATCTCCCGCACCGCACACGAGCTTTGCAACCAACCGCAGTCAGGCCCTCCAGCACTCGCAATCCCGCCCGGTAGGATACCCGGTAGGATACCCCTATATCCCATAGCCGTCAGTTTAGTGATCTAACGTACTGAAATAGAGGAAGAAAGAAGAA
>CBFGTI010000010.1:0-68057 GCA_965651695.1 uncultured Imperialibacter sp.
CCGCTGTTTGCGTAATAAAAGGCACGAGATTGTTGGGAACGCCGTTGGGCAACTCGCCAATCAAAGACGAAGGATGCGCTCCGATTGGGTTAAAATACCTAAGCACTACCACCTTAATCGGTGTTTTGCTCCTAACTTCATCAAAGAGTATGTCCTCGCCAATTTGCTTGGTATTACCATAGGGCGACTCAGCTTTTTTTACCGGCGTCTGCTCCGTTACAGGCAACTTATCCGGTTGCCCGTAAACAGTGCACGACGACGAAAACACGAGGTTTTTAACCTTATGTTTTTTCATCAGCTTAATAATGGTTAGCAGCGAGCCAATATTATTTGAATAGTATTTTAGCGGCTCACTCACCGACTCACCCACGGCTTTAAAGGCAGCAAAGTGTATAACACCGAAAAGCTCCTTTTCTTTGCTCAGCACGCCGGAAAGAAACTCTTCGTTGGCGCAGTCGCCTTCATGTAAAGTAACCGGCCGGCCAAGAATCCGGGCAATGTTGTCCAACACCGATTTGCTCGAGTTAGAAAAGTCATCTACAAGTACAGGCTCATAGCCAGCCGAAACCAGCTCCACCACAGTGTGAGAACCAATGTATCCGGCCCCGCCTGTTACCAGGATCTTCTTATTTGCCATTTATGTTTCTTCTGCCGATACTGAAATAATGGAAGCCATGTTCTTCCATGGTCTGTGTTTCGTAAACATTTCTGCCATCGAATATTACTTTGGCTTTTAGTGCGGCTTTCAGCCTGTCAAACTCCGGCGTTCTGAAAACAGGCCATTCGGTCATGATAAACAAGGCGTCGGCTCCCTCGGCTGCTTCGTATTCGTCGGCGCAAAACACCACAGAGTCGCCAAACTGCGACTTAACATTCTCAATAGCTTCCGGATCGTAGGCTTTAATATTGGCACCAAGCGCAAGCAGTTCCTTTATATTTTCAAGGGCGGGCGCTTCTCTAATGTCGTCGGTATAGGGCTTAAATGCCAGTCCCCAAATCGCAAACGTTTTTCCTTTCAGGTCGCCTTTGTAGTAATCTTTTGCCCGTGCGATAAGCTTTGTTTTCTGGTCCTTGTTTACCTGCATCACAGACTGAAGGATTTTAAAGTCATAATGTACGTCCCTGGCTGATTTGGCCAACGCCTGCACATCCTTCGGAAAGCAGCTTCCGCCATAGCCAATCCCCGCAAACAAAAAGCGCTTGCCAATCCGGCTATCGGTGCCTATGCCTTTCCGCACCATATCTACATCGGCACCAAGCAATTCGCACATGTTGGCGATCTCGTTCATAAAGGTAATTTTGGTTGCCAGAAATGAGTTGGCGGCATACTTGGTAAGCTCGGCAGACCTCTCATCCATAAAAATGACCGGGTTGCCCTGCCGCACAAACGGTGCGTACAGCTGGTCCATTACCTTTTTTGCTCTTTCTGAGCTAGTGCCTACTACTACCCGGTCGGGCTTCATAAAGTCTTCTACAGCCACTCCCTCTCTCAGAAATTCCGGGTTCGACACTACGTCAAAATCAACCTTTGCGTTTTTTGCAATGTGCGACCTTACCTTTTCGGCAGTACCCACCGGCACTGTACTTTTGTCTACTATCACGGTATACTCTTCTAAAAGGGGACCCAGGTCGTCGGCTACCTTCAATACATATTTCAAGTCGGCCGAGCCATCTTCACCGGGAGGGGTTGGCAACGCCAGAAAGATGATCTTGGCTCCTTTTATCCCTTCAGCCAGGTCGGTCGTAAAACTTAGCCTCCCCTGTCGTATATTTCGCTCAAAAAGCACATCCAGGCCTGGTTCATAGATAGGCATTATCTGGTTTTTCAGCTTTTCAACCTTTTTCTCGTCTATATCAATACAGGTTACGTGATTGCCCGTTTCGGAGAAACAGGTACCGGTTACCAGTCCTACATAACCGGTTCCTACAACTGCTATTTTCATTATTTTTTGTTAGTATTATAAGAAGTGAACAAAACTATTAATCAATGTTTAAAAGCACTACTGTGTCAGGCCAATAAACGTGTGAATCAAATTATTATTGGTTGTGCAAATATGATGAAATTTGCAAAACTCTTATATGTTTATAAACTGGATGAGACAAACTGCGTTCTAGCACTAAAACAACATAAACAACATGGAAACCCTTATTAATGAAATGGAAACTTCTTTCGAGACCGAGAACAAACACATGATCGAAAGCATGGTGAGAGATTTGGCCAGGACGAGGATTCAGCCATTTATACGGCAATGGGACGATGAGCAGCATTTTCCGGTCGATCTTTTTAAAGAGATGGGCGAGCTCGGGTTAATGGGGGTTTTGGTGCCACAGGAATACGGCGGCTCGGGCTTCGGCTATGGCGAATATATTACCGCAATCATCGAGGTGTCTAAAGTAGATCCCTCCATCGGCCTTTCCCTGGCGGCCCACAATTCGCTTTGCACGGGGCATATATTACAGTTTGGTGACGAAGACCAGAAAAGAAAGTGGCTACCCAAATTGGCCACCGGGCAATGGATTGGCGCCTGGGGGCTTACGGAGCCCAACACGGGCTCCGACGCAGCTAACATGAAAACAACAGCAGTAAAAGACGGCAGCGATTGGGTGCTCAACGGATCGAAGAATTTTATCACTCACGGTACCTCGGGTGATGTGGCAGTTGTAATTGCCCGCACCGGAGAAAAAGGCGATTCGCATGGCATGACAGCTTTTGTGGTGGAGCGTGGAACAAAGGGCTTTTTGACCGGCCGGAAGGAGGACAAGCTGGGTATGAGAGCGTCGGAAACGGCCGAAATGATTTTTGAAGATTGCAGGGTACCCGGCTCACAGGTGCTGGGGCAGGTGGGCGATGGCTTTGTGCAGTCGTTAAAAATTTTGGATGGCGGAAGAATTTCGATAGCCGCACTAAGCTGCGGTACGGCACAGGGTGCGCTGGAAGCAGCCATTGCTTATTCCAAAGAGCGACACCAGTTTAACAAACCCATTGCTTCGTTTCAGGGCATTTCGTTTAAGCTGGCCGATATGGCCACCCAGGTAGAAGCAGCCAAATTGCTTACGTACCAGGCCGGGGAACTGAAAAATCTGGGCAAAAAAGTGACCAAGGAATCGGCCATGGCAAAATACTTTGCTTCAGAGGTGGCGGTATCCGTTGCCAACGAGGCAGTGCAAATTTTTGGAGGCTATGGATTTACCAAAGATTATCCGGTGGAGAAGTTTTACCGCGATGCCAAGCTCTGCACTATCGGGGAGGGTACTTCCGAAATCCAAAAAGTGGTTATTTCGAGGGAATTATTAAAATAAATTTGAGCTTTTGAAAATAAAAAAACTATCTTTGCATCCCATAATTCAAAACTTGATATGATCGTAGTTAACGTAAAGGAAAACGAATCAATCGACAAGGCGCTTAAGAGATTCAAGAAGAAGTTTGAAAAAACCGGCGTTCTTAAGGAACTGCGTTCCCGCACCTTTTTTGAGAAGCCTTCTGTGAAAAGAAGAGACGAAAAAATTAAAGCTGCCTATCGGCAAAAAATGATAAGCGCGGAAAATTCCTAAAGCTGGATATATTTCATAAGTTAGTCCCATCTACAGGGCTAACTTATGATAGATTCGTTCATCAAATATCTCCAGTTCGAAAAACGCTTCAGCCCGCATACTTTACTTTCGTACAAGACCGACCTCGCCCAGGCTGACACTTTCATTTCCGAAAACTTTCAATGTGCTTTAAAGGATGCCAACTACCAGGCCTTACGGTCGTGGTTAATCCATTTGGTTGAGCAAGGCCTGGAGAGCAAATCCGTCAACAGGAAAATCGCCTGTTTAAAATCGTATTTTAAATTTTTGCTGAGCAGGGAAATTATAGAGAAAAATCCTGCGGATAAGCTAAAGCCACTAAAAACCCCTAAGAAGCTGCCTTCTTTTGTGAGAGAGAGCGAAATGGTGGTGTTGTTGGATCAACTTCCTTTTCCGGAGGGTTTTGTGGGTTGCCGCGACAAACTCATTCTCAATTTCCTCTACGGCACCGGCATTCGTCTTTCCGAGCTCATTGGCCTCAGGGAGGCTGATATCAATCTTTACCAGAACACCGTTAAGGTATTAGGGAAAAGGAACAAGGAGCGGGTAATTCCCATCCCGTTAGCGCTGGCTTTTGATGTAAGAAAATATATTGAACTCAAAAGGGAGTTTTTATTAGAAAAAAGCACTAACTTTTTAATAGTAACTGAGGAGGGGTCCCAATCCTATCCTATGATGATATACAGGGTGGTAAAAGCATACTTGAACATGGTTACTACTTCGGAAAAGAAAAGCCCGCACGTACTAAGACATACCTTCGCTACCCATTTGCTCAACAAAGGAGCCGATCTCAATGCTGTAAAAGATTTATTAGGACACGCAGGTTTAGCCGCTACCCAGGTTTACACGCACAATACGCTGGATAAACTAAAGGCAGTGTATAAACAGGCGCATCCTAAAGCTTAATTTATAACCCTTAAATTTCTAATGTTATGAAACTGCAAATGCATTCAATCCACTTCGACGCCGACATCAAGCTGTTGAACTTCATTCAGAAGAAAACCGACAAGCTGCACACGTTTTACGATCGGATTATCGACGGAGAAGTAATAATGCGATTAGAAAAGAATGATATCGACAACAAGGTTGTAGAAATTAAAGTGAATCTGCCTGGATCGCAACTTTTTGCAAAAGAACAGTCTAAGAGCTTTGAGGCCGCAACGGACATGGCGGTAGAGGCGCTTCGCCGCCAACTGAAAAAATTTAAGGATAAAAAAAGAGCAGCATAACATACAAACAAAAAAGGGAGCGATTGAAGCTCCCTTTTTTGTTTACAGCGAAAATGCCTTCTTTACCTTGTCGACGTAGTCGAGTTTTTCCCAGGTAAACAGTTCCACTTCCATGTCTTTGGTTTCACCCGGCCTTTTGAATTTCTTTTTAATCACTTCGGTTTGCCTGCCCATATGCCCGTACGCTGCAGCTTCCTGGTACATCGGCTGCCTCAGCTTCAGGCGCTGCTCAATGATGCCGGGGCGCATATCGAAGATCTCAGAAACCTTGCGTGCGATTTCGCCGTCGGTCATTTTTACCTTCGCCGACCCATAGGTGTCAACAAAAATACCCATGGGTTCTACCACGCCGATAGCGTACGAAACCTGCACAAGCACCTGGTCGGCAACGCCCGCTGCAACCAGGTTTTTGGCGATGTGCCGGGTAGCGTAAGCTGCCGAGCGGTCTACTTTGCTTGGATCTTTTCCTGAAAAAGCACCACCGCCATGTGCACCCTTGCCTCCATAGGTGTCTACTATTATTTTTCTGCCCGTAAGGCCGGTGTCGCCATGTGGCCCGCCAATTACAAATTTGCCAGTGGGGTTAACATGGTATTTTATCTCCCCTGTAAACAGCTTCTGGATGTGCGCAGGAAGCTGCGCTTTTACCCGCGGAATCAAAATGTTGATAACGTCGGACTTGATCTTCTCCAGCATTTTTTTCTCCTCGTCAAAATCGTCGTGCTGGGTAGAAATTACGATGGTATCGATCCGGATTGGAGTGTGGTCGTCGGAGTACTCAATCGTTACCTGCGATTTGGCGTCGGGCCTGAGGTACTTTATGTCCTTTTCTTCTCTTCTCAGAACGGCCAGCTCTCTCAGCAGCCTGTGCGACAGATCGAGCGCCAATGGCATATAGCTTGACGTCTCGTTTGTGGCAAAGCCAAACATCATGCCCTGGTCGCCTGCACCTTGCTCTTCCGGTTTACCCCTGTCTACACCACGGTTAATATCAGGCGATTGCTCGTGCACGGCCGACAGCACACCGCAGGAGTTGCCTTCGAACTGGTACTCCGATTTGGTGTAGCCAATCTTGTTGATCACCTCTCTGGCGATTTGCTGAACATCGAGATAAGTTTCGGATTTCACTTCGCCGGCCAGCACCACCTGTCCGGTGGTTACGAGGGTTTCGCAGGCAACTTTTGAGTTGGGGTCGAAAGCCAAAAAGTGATCTACAATTGCATCCGAAATTTGGTCGGCTACTTTGTCGGGATGGCCTTCCGATACTGACTCAGAGGTAAATAAATATGGCATTGCTTTGTTTTATGCTAAGTGCTTGATTTTAAAGGGTGCAAATTTAAAGGCGCAGTGCTGATTTAAAAAACTTCTATCGCAATTATTATTTACCCAATAAGAAAATAGCGGGCTTCTTGTGAAGGTCCGGCTTGTTCTTGCTCCAGTCCGAAATTCGACGGGTTTTTATCAGTGCATCAGTAGCGGTAAGGTTACAAGAGATACAGAGAAGGGTGTTTGGGTGGCATGTGGTTAGCAGCAGCTCCAGCAATTGGTTATTGCGATAAGGGGTTTCCATAAATATCTGCGTAGCTCCTGTTGCCCGTACCTCTTTCTCCAATTGCTGAATTTTATCTTTTGCAGCTTTTTGATCAATCGGCAGATAACCATGAAAGGTAAACGATTGACCGGAGAAGCCCGAGCTCATCAAGCTCATAAAAATGGAAGATGGGCCTACCAACGGAACCACCTCTATGCCCTTTTTGTGTGCCAGCGAAACAATTTTGGCGCCGGGGTCTGCAATTCCGGGGCATCCGGCTTCCGACATTACGCCAGCGCTCTCGCCATTAAGTACGCGGTTTATTAGCACTTCTATCTCGGCGTCGGGTGTGTCTTTATTCAACTCAGAAAAATCACACTCGCCAATGTTTACTCCCAGTTGCAGCGAGCTTACGAATCGCCTTGAGGTTCGGATATTTTCTGCCAGGAACCATTTGAGGGAAACAATGATCTCTTTGGCCTGCGAGTTTATCACAAGACCAGGCTCGTGGTCAGAAATAGGCGTGGGGATTAGAAATATCTTGCCAGGTTGCATTAATTTTACCTTATGGGGAAATGGCTTGTAATTATTGGCGTTACGCTTTTGCTCACGGGCTTGCTGATTATGGCGCTGGGCCGTTTTTTGGAAGGTGGAAAGCTTCCGGGAGATATCGTAATTAAAAAGGAAAATTTCACGTTTTACTTCCCAATAGCTACAAGCATTCTCATCAGTATCATCCTTTCGCTGGTCATTTACGTCGTCAACAAATTAAGATAAAAATGCCTTGAGCGTATTCAGAAAGGCTTCGGGTTGTTCGGCATGTACCCAATGCCCAGCCCCGTGAATAGTCACTATTTTACTATCGGGAAAAAGGCCGGCAATTCGCTCTTTATCCTCATCTCTAATGTAGCGGGAGTTTTCGCCTTTGATAAACAGCACAGGCATGTGCACAGGCTCGCCGCTAACCTCTGCCACAATATTTTCCAGGTTGTTTTCCAGTGCCGGCAAGTTCAGTTTCCATTCGAACCCATCATTGTTGCGGGCCAGGTTTTTCAGGAGAAACTGCCTTACACCTGCTTCCGGCACATATTCGGCAAGTGCTTCGTCCGCTTCTTTCCTCGACGATAGAGAACCGACATTCAGCGCTTTCAGCCCATCCAAAATTGCATCGTGATGCACTCCGTACCCTCTCGGCGATATGTCTACCACTACCAGTTTGCCGATCAGCTCCGGGTGATGCAGTGCGAAAGTCATCGCTGTTTTTCCACCCATCGAGTGCCCTATCACTACAGGCTTATTCGACCCGTTACCGCCGCTGAGGTTTTGTTCTGTCAAAAACTGTTCGAGATCGCCGGCAAGGGCCTGGTAGGTGTGGGTGCTGTTGTGAAACGACTGCCCGTGGTTTCGTTGATCGACAAGGAACACCTCAAAATCTTCCGAAAGCGCTTTTCCGATAGTAAGCCAGTTGTCCGAAGAACCAAAGAGGCCATGTAAAATTACCAGCGGAGGCCCCTGGCCCATTTTCCTGAAGAAAAGATTGTTGCTGCTCATTATTGTTGTAGTTGGCGCAGGTATAGCTGAATAGTATTTTCCAATCCATAGTACAAGGCATCGCAAATTAAGGCGTGCCCTATGGAAACTTCGTCGAGGGCCGGTATTTGCTGTACAAGGTAAGCCAGATTGTGCAGGTCCAGATCGTGCCCGGCGTTTAGTCCCAGGCCTTCTTCTGCGGCTACCCTGGCAGTTTCAACATAGGCCCTTACGGCGCCTTCTTTGTCAGTTGGAAATTGCGTTGCATAAGGCTCAGTGTAAAGCTCTATTCTGTCGGCACCAGCCATCACGGCGCCCTCCACCAGTCGCGGATCGGGATTAAGAAAAATGGAAACCCTAACCCCGTCCAGCTTTAGTTCCTCTATCACCTCGGCGAGAAAAACCTGGTGCTTTATAGTATCCCAGCCTGCGTTGGAGGTAATTGCGTCAGGTGGGTCGGGCACCAGCGTTGCCTGGGCCGGCTTAACTTTCTTTACCAGGTCAATGTACCGCCTGTCTGGGTAGCCTTCTATGTTAAACTCCGTTGTGACTACCTCGCTCAGTTTTAGCACGTCGCTATACCTGATGTGCCGCTCATCCGGCCGTGGGTGAACCGTAATACCCTGGGCGCCAAATCGCTCGCAATCCATTGCCACTTTTACCACGTCGGGATTATTGCCCCCCCGGGCGTTGCGAAGGGTGGCCACTTTATTGATGTTCACACTTAGCCTGGTCATTCTTAGCTGTATTTGTATAACTTTGCTGCAAAGTAACCAAATACAAAATCAAATAATTCGATATATGAGCCTTAAAACCCAAATAGACGGTGAGATTAAACAAGCCATGCTGAAAAAAGACCAGGATAGGCTTCGGGCACTGCGGGCGGTAAAGTCGCTTATTCTGCTGGCTGAATCGGATAAAGGGAGTAAAGGAGAGCTTGATCAAGCCACTGAAATGGCGCTGCTCACAAAGGCAGCAAAACAGCGAAAAGATTCTATCGCTATTTTTGAACAACAGCACAGGGCCGATCTGGCACAAAAAGAGCAGCAGGAATTGGATGTGATAAATGAGTTTTTACCAAAGCAGCTCTCGGAAGAGGAGGTGAAAGCTGAACTCAGCAAGATTATTAGCCAGGTTGGTGCAGCTGGTCCGCAAGATATGGGGAAAGTAATGGGTGTAGCTACAAAAGCGCTGGCCGGGAAGGCAGATGGTAAAATGATTTCGGCACTGGTAAAGGAATTACTGAACAAATAGTGGTACATTGAAAATTGTAGATATTGTAATTTTACTTGTGTTAATCCTCGGTGCCTTCCGGGGTTTTCAAAAAGGGCTACTCCTTGAAGTCATCGGGCTGGTGGCTTTTTTCCTGGGAATCTGGGGAGGGTTCAGATTAATGCCCCTGGGTGTAGATTTTCTGGATGGTTTTTTTGATGCGAAGAGTCTTCTTCCATTTATTTCTTTTTTCCTGATCTTTGTGGTAATTGTGCTAATAGTTAACCTGGTCGGGATAGTTTTAAAGAAGACGATCGACATGACCATCCTGGGCAGCTTCGATGATCTGGCCGGGTCGCTGGCCGGCTTGTTAAAATGGGCGGTATCAATCAGCTTTTTGATCTGGTTGCTGGGGTTCTTTAATTTCCGGCTTGGCCACGAGTATACTGAAGGAGCAGTAATATATCCGTTTATTGCGAGCATAGCACCCTGGTTGATCGATACCATTTCAATAGCAATGCCTTTTATTAAGGAGTTCTTTGATTCGGTAGAAGAGCAGGCTTCTCCGCCAACACGGCAGGCCTTTTTGAAGTACACTTTAATGTAACACCTTACTTTTTGATAAGGGCAGGCAACAAAAACTTTATCTCAGAACAGATTTTATCTATATTGGGTTAAATCATAACGAATGAAATTAACTGTTAAGGAAAAAGGCGGGTACAGGTATATTGATGAGGGAGAAGGAGAGGTACTTCTTCTTTTGCATGGCCTGTTTGGAGCGTTGAGCAATTGGGAAGGTGTAGTCAGCAAATTTTCGAAAACACACCGCGTAATGATACCTATGCTGCCCATTTATGACATGCCGATACGGGAAGCAGGGCTCGATGGGCTGGTTGAATTTCTGGAGGGATTTGTAAAACTAATGGGGCTGAACGAAATGGCGCTGATGGGCAACTCGCTGGGTGGCCATATTGCGCTGATATATGTTTTGAGAAATCCTGACAAGGTAAAAAGCCTGATATTGACCGGCAGCTCAGGGTTGTTTGAAAACTCCATGGGGGGGTCTTTCCCAAAAAGAGGCAGTTACGAATATATCAAGGAAAGGGTAGAATACACCTTTTTCGACCCTAAAACGGCCACGCCGGAGTACGTAGAGGAGGTGTTTGAAACAACCAAAAGTATACCCAAATGCATGCGGATTGTGGCAATTGCCAAGTCGGCCCAGCGTCACAACATGGCAAAGGAATTGCCAACAATTGAAATACCAACGTTGCTTGTGTGGGGATTGAACGATACGATTACTCCGCCCGAGGTTGCGCACGAATTCAACCGGCTGATAAAAAACTCGACGCTTAGATTTATAGATAAGTGCTGCCATGCACCGATGATGGAGCACCCTGATACGTTTAATGACATATTAAGTGATTTCCTGTTAAATGAAGCGGCATGATAGCCAGCGATCTCATTAATTATATGATCCCTCCGCTAAAGCTTAGCGACGAAGTGCAGAAGGCCATTCTGTGGATGGAAGAATTGCGCACTTCGGAGTTGCCGGTAGTTGAAAAGGGAAGATTTTTGGGATTTCTCTGCGAGGATACGCTTTTCGAAATGAACGGAGTGTATCCGAAGGTGTCGGATTACAACCTCGTGGGCACTTCCTGCAAAGTGTTGCAGTCGCAGCATTACTACGACGTAATCAGAACCTGCGACAACAACGGTTTATCGCACGTAGCAGTTTTAGATGACACCGAAGCTTACCTTGGCGTAATAGCGCTTGAAGAAGTAATACAAGCCTTTGCCATGACGTCCTCCATAAAAAGCCACGGGGGCATACTGGTACTGGCACTAAAACAGATAGATTATTCGTTGGCCGAAATAAGCCGCCTTATAGAATCTGACAACGGCAAAGTATTGAGCTCGTATTTAACCGACGATCCCAACGACAGTTCCAAAGTTAACCTGACGCTGAAAGTTAACCTGGAAGACCTGACGAGAATACAAGCCACACTGGAGAGGTTTGGTTATCAGGTAGTTGCAAAATTCAACGACACAGCCAAGGTGGTTGATGAGCAAGAGCGCCTGGATATACTAATGAAATACCTCGGAATTTGATCCTACGCTGATAATGAAACCACCAAATTCCATGAGAATAGCTCTGCATGGTAGAAAATTTACTACAGAAACAATTCCCTATATACAGGAGGTAATTTCTATTTTGAAATCCAGGGGTGCGGAGATAGGTGTTTCGCTTCTCTTTAAAAAGAATGCCCAAAAGGCCGGGCTTGATTTGCACGAATTTCCGAGCTTTAAAAAAGTAGACCCTTTTACCGGATACGACGCCATTATCAGTCTGGGAGGAGACGGCACCTTGCTGGAAACGTTGACTTACGTAAAAAACTCCGAAACTCCCATGATGGGAATCAACACTGGCAGGTTGGGTTTCCTGGCAAACATTTCTAAAATAGATATAGCAAAAGCGCTTAATTCTTTTTTTGAGGGCAGGTTCACCTACGACAACCGCTCACTGCTAAGACTCGATACCAACAAGGATCTGTTTGGTGACATAAACTTTGCGCTAAACGAGTTTACCATCATCAAGAAGGACACGTCCTCGATGATTACAGTAAAATGCTACATCAACGGCGAGTATCTTAATTCGTATTGGGCCGACGGGCTGATGATTTCCACACCCACGGGTTCTACCGGCTATTCTCTTAGCTGTGGCGGGCCGGTAATACTGCCGCACTCCAACAACTTCGTCATTACCCCGGTAAGCCCTCACAACCTCAATGTGAGACCCCTCATTGTGCCCGACGAAAGTGTAATCTCTTTCGTAATAGAAAGCAGGGGAAGAAACTTTCTCGCCTCGCTCGATTCCCGATCGCATACGGTAGACTCCTCAGTTAAAATGTCTGTGCGGCGGGAAGATTTTAAAGCTAAATTAATCCAGCTGGAAGGATACACATTTTTGGACACTCTGAGAAATAAGCTAAATTGGGGCTTCGATCTCAGAAATTGATTTTTATCCAGCTTCTTTATAGTTATTATTTTTTTTGTAGCAAACGGATAAATCCATGAGAAAGCTAATTCTCATTTTACTTCTGTTAATTCCCGCATTACTGGCTTCGGAGGATGCTTTTGGCCAATACAAGAGAAAGAGCAGGGCAAAATCGCGCCGAAATAAGGCAATGTCATCGTACAAAGGGGGGCGGATTTCCACTGTTTCAAGATTCAGCCGCTATCATTCTGTGGGGGGCAACGTAAACGCACTAAACTACTTTGGCGATATTGCCCCGCTGGCCAGGGCCGCCAGCACCGACATCTCTTTTACGCGGCCCGGAATGGGTGCTACCTGGACCTACCGGTTAGATAAGTACATCAACGTGCGTGCGGGTTTCAACTGGGGCAGGCTGAAAGGCGACGATTTTGATTCCGCCGACCCTACACTGGATGCCAGTCTGCCAAGGTACACCAGGAATTTATCGTTTAGAAACGATATTAAAGAACTGTCTCTCATATTGGAAATGGACCTTTTGCCAAATGCAGGTGGTCCGGGGTCCAGAATGCCACTGGTCCCCTACCTGTTTGCGGGCGGCGCCATATTTCATCACAACCCGAAAGCGATTGCTCCGGCCACCGACAGAAACGGCAATCCGCTGGCTGAAGCCGGTAAATGGGTTTCTTTGAGGAATTTGGGCACTGAAGGGCAGTACAGCGACCAGTACGACACCGAACCGTATAGCAGTTTTCAATATGCAATACCTTTCGGGGGCGGGGTAAGAATGCGATTGCCGGGGCCTTTTGATGCAGCTTTTGAAATTGGATACCGCCTGCTGTTCTTTGATCACCTTGACGATTTGAGCGGCAACTATGTAGACCCGGGAGCTTTTGGTTCTAATGAGCTGGCCCGAGCCATGGCCGACAGGTCGCTCGAGCCGCTGTCATCCGCAGGCGAAGCAAGAATTGTCGATCAAATTGTGGACCGATACGGGCTGGGATCGCGCGTTTCAGCTATCGATGGCCAACCGTACCCCATTATCCCGGGGTGGGGCTTCGAAGGAGATAAAAGAGGCAGTCCGAACAACAACGACCAATATATTATGACCCAATTACGTTTAATGTATATTATTGGTAAAGTACGCCGCAGTGGCAAGTTCAGATAAGATTTTTAAGGGATTGAAAAAGCATCAATTAACTCTTATCACCACCCTGGTGGTGATTTTTTTTACTTCAGACGCTTACGCCCAGTATACGGAATTTGGAGGTGGGTTGGGGGCGTTTACCTACACGGGCGATCTAAGCCCCAGGCTCAATGCCCGGCATGTTACGCCCGGGGGCTTTGGCTTTTACAGGATGAATCTTAACAATGTGGTAAGCCTGAAGCTGGGCTTAACCGCAGGCAAAATTAAAGGAAGCGACCGCAACCCGCTGGACGTGCTGGGTGAAAACCGTAACTATTCGTTCGATATCACGCTGATAGAGGGCGCAGCCACAATGGAATACTTTTTTCTCGACTACAAGCATCCGAAAAGTCAGGTTCACTGGTCGCCGTATTTTTTTGCAGGGTTTGGGATCTTCAGGTTTTTTGGAGCCGACGAAAGTCGTGGCGAGTTTGGCAAGCTCCAGCCGGTAGTGCCTTTCGGTGTTGGGATAAAGCAGCTTGTGGGCAAAAGGTATGCTGTATCAGGAGAGTTTGGGTTGAGAAAAACCTTTTTCGATTATCTGGACAGCGTTTCTGATGCTGATGTGACATTTAAAAATTATCAGTACGGTAACCCCAGCAGCAAAGATTGGTATTACTTCCTCGGGTTTTCGCTTACCTACATTTTATACGAAATTCCCTGCCCGTTCAGGTATGTTCCCAACCGTTACGAGTATAATTGAATCTTCTATTTAATTACCACTTTATTTAAACAAAAAATTGCCAACTTTGCGGTTTGGTATTGGGCGATAGAAGCTTAGGAATGAAAGAATTGATAAATCCCGAAAAGTTGCCAAAGCATATTGCCATTATAATGGATGGCAATGGCAGGTGGGCAAAAAAAAGGGGAGCAGCCAGGATATTTGGACATCAGAATGCCATTCAGGCGGTGAGAGATGCTGCTGAGGGTTGTGCGGAACTTGGCGTAGACTATCTAACCCTGTATGCTTTTTCTACTGAGAATTGGGGGCGGCCTCAGGATGAGGTAAACGGATTGATGTCGCTTTTGATATCGACCATCAAAAACGAGTTGCCCACGCTGCAAAAGAATAACATACGCCTCAAATCCATCGGCGATACGGATTCGCTGCCCGCGGAAGCCAGAAAAAATTTGGCCGGGGCCAAAACAGCCACCCAGTTTAACGACGGTCTTACGCTGCTGCTGGCACTAAATTACAGCGGGAGATGGGAGCTAACCCAGGCCATAAAAAATATCGCCGCCGACGTGGAGCAAAAAAACATAAGCCGGTTTGATATAGATGAACAATTGATCGAAGCTTACCTCGACACCCGGGGGATTCCCGATCCGGAGTTGTTAATACGGACAAGCGGCGAAATGCGGTTGAGCAACTTTTTGCTATGGCAAATCGCATATACTGAATTATATATACCCGAGGTGTTGTGGCCCGACTTTCGGAGGGAGCACCTCTACCAGGCAATATTGGAATACCAGAGAAGAGAGAGAAGATTTGGAAAAATCAGTGAACAAGTGAATCCCTGAGAATGAAGAAAGTAGTTGTAATGTTGGCGATGCTCCTAACTTATGCGTCGCTTGATGTGAATGGTCAGATTCGCCCCGGGCTACGGGTGGGAGGTAGTTCATCCACTGGTTTTCAGGTGGATTATAATAATCCGAAGGAATATGAGATTGCAGAAATAGAGGTAGTAGGATCTGAATTCCTCGACAAGAATTCAATCATTTCGATTTCAGGGCTGAGCGTTGGGCAGAAAGTAAAGATACCGGGCGATGCAATTTCCGGCGCTATCAAAAAACTTTGGAATCAGGGCATTTTGGGAGACGTGTCCATTTTTGTAAGCAAGGTCGAAGGCAACCGTGTTTTTCTGACCATCGAGCTCAAAGAACGGGCCCGGCTTACGAAATTTACCTTTGAAGGATTAAATAAAACGCAGAAAAGCGATATAGAAGACGAAATTAAGCTGATTAGAGGAAGAGTGGTAACCGATGCGGTTTTAAAAAACACCGAGCTAATCATAAAAAAGTACCTTCAGGAGAAGGGTTATCTCAATGCAGAAGTGCGAATTGTGCAGCAAAAAGACACGCTGCTGTCCAATAGTGTTCAGCTAAAAATAACGGTGAACAAGAATCATAAAGTAAAGGTGGAGGAAATCATTTTTACGGGCAATGATCTTTTTACCGATGCCAAGCTTAAATCGAAAATGAAAAACACGGGTGAAAAGGTGCGGTTTACACTCGTGAGAGACATTGTTGGCAGAGCGTTTAACATTTTTAAGCCGAAGGAGGTAAAATCTTTCGTTACTTCCAAGAAGCCGTTCGGCTGGAAGGAGTTCAGAGGCTACCTGCACAACAACGCGAAACTGAACGTATTTAAATCAGCCAAGTTTCTGGAGGCCAAATACGAGGAGGACAAGAAAAGCCTTATTGCCTTCTACAATTCAAAAGGATACCGCGATGCCGAAATAGTAGCAGACTCCGTAGTAAAAAAGGACAAGACAGTTGCTGTTTACCTAACGGTAGAAGCCGGAAGAAGGTACTACTTTGGCGACATAAACTGGTCGGGTAACTATGTTTACGATGCGGCAACGCTCGACAGGGTGCTTGGTATAAAAAAAGGTGATGTGTACGACATGGAGCTTGTACAAAAAAAGCTCACTTATAACCCCGAGGGTATCGACATCAGCTCGCTGTATATGGACGACGGCTACCTGTTTTTCGACGTACAGCCCGTGGAGGTGAAAATTGACGGTGATAGCATCGACTTAGAAATGCGTATCATGGAAGGTGCGCAGGCCACTTTGGATAAGGTGACTGTGTCGGGCAACGACCGTACCAACGACCACGTTGTAATACGGGAGCTTCGAACACTGCCCGGCCAGAAGTTTAGCCGCCGCGAGCTTATTCGTACGCAGCGGGAGCTTGCGCAGCTTGGCTACTTCAACCCCGAAACAGTAACACCCAAGGTGGTGCCCAACCCAGCCAAGGAAACAGCCGATATTGAGTGGCAGGTAGAAGAACGGCCCAGCGACCAGATTGAACTTTCGGGTGGCTGGGGTGGCCCTATCGGATTCGTGGGCACACTGGGGGTTGTATTCAACAACTTCTCCATACGCAAAATACCGTATCCGAAGCAGTGGAGCCCGCTGCCTGTGGGCGACGGACAAAAACTGGCCGTGAGGTTCCAGGCCAATGGCAAGCGCTTTCAAACCTACTCGGTTTCGTTCTCCGAGCCATGGCTTGGCGGCAGAAAACCCAATTCCTTTGGCTTGTCGTACAGCTATTCTGTTCAAAGGCAGTATAGGACGTTTGCAGCGAGAGACAACGACCTATCCGGAACATTGGGCGTGCAGGGGATTACCGCCAGTTTAGGCCGCCGGGTAACCTGGCCTGATGACTTCTTTACACTTAGCAACTCCCTTTCTTATTTGAAATATGTGTTGGATAGATATGGAGCAAGTTTTGGCGGAAGTGCGTTAGGGTTTACTGACGGTACTGCCAACAGCTTCACCTTTAACACAACGCTTGCCCGCAACAGCGTGGATCAGCCTATGTACCCAAGGTCGGGCTCCAGCATTTCGCTTAGCGCATCGTTTACCCCGCCCTACTCGCTTATCAGAGGTACGAGCCTTGCGGATGCCCCGCCTGAGGAAAAGTACAAATGGGTGGAGTATCACAAATGGATGTTCGACTCGTGGTATTACCTGAAGCTGGTGGGCGACCTGGTGCTGGTAAACCGGGTGCACATAGGAGTAATTGGTTCGTATGATAAAAACAGCCCTGGCACGCCTTTTGAAAGGTTCTCTCTGGGAGGTGATGGATTGGCCGGGCAGAACTTCATACTTGCAACTGATATTATCGGGTTGAGGGGATATCCGAACAACTCATTGCGGCCGTACGACACGAAAAATGAAATCTCTGGGGGCACCGTGTTTAATAAGTTTGTATTTGAACTCAGATATCCGGTTTCGCTGGCGCAGTCGGCCACCATATACCTTCTCACATTTGCCGAAGGCGGCAACAACTGGAATGTGTTGGGCGACTACAACCCTTATAATTTGTACAAGTCGGCAGGTTTTGGTGTGAGGGTGTTTATGCCGGCCTTTGGTTTGTTGGGTGTAGACTACGGATACGGATTCGACACCGTGCCGGGTGCATCTTCCAGAAGCGGTGGGCAGTTCCACTTCTCTATCGGACAGCAAATTCGTTAACGGCTTAGTTTATGAAAAAAAGCGTCTTTATTCTATTTGTGTTAAGTTTACCGATAAGTTCTACCTTTGCCCAGAAATTTGGCTATGTAGACACGGGATATATCCTTAACCAAATGCCGGACTACCGGGAGGCGCAGGGCGAAATTGATAAGCTGTCACGCTCGTGGGAGGAAGAGGTGAAAAAAATGTTCCAGGAGGTAGAGCAGATGGAAATAGCTTACCAGGCCGAGGAGGTTCTTTTGACCGAGGAGATGAAAAAAGACCGGCGGGCGGAGATCGACCGGAAGATGAAGGAAGTAAAAGATTATCAGAAGAAGGTTTTTGGGTTTGAAGGCCTTTTTTTTCTTAAGAAAAAGGAGCTGATAAAGCCCGTGCAGGACAAAATTTGGGAGGCAGTAGAAAAGGTGGCCAAAAACAACCGGCTTGCCATAATGTTTGATAAATCGGGTGAGCTTGTGATGATTTACACCGACCCCATCCACGATTACACCGATTATGTTTTGGAAGAACTTGGCCTGGCCAATGAAAATGATGTTATTAAAAATTAAAAAAACGAAAGTCATGAAATTAAAAAGCTTGCTATTAAGCGCATTTGTACTTTTTGCTGTAGCCGCTGCCGCGCAGGATGTTAAAATTGGATATACCAATGTAGACTATGTGCTGAGCCAAATGCCCGAAGCAAAACAAATAGAAGCCGACCTGAAGGCATACGAAACACAGCTTCAGAACCGTCTGCAAGCCAAAATACAGGAGTTCCAAACCAAGGGCCAGGCATTCCAGAGTGGTTACCAGACCATGTCGGATATTGAAAGATCCGACAAGCAGGAAGAGCTTCAAAACCTGCAGGCATCTATTGAGAAGTTTCAGCGTGAGGCCCAGGTGTCGCTTCAGGACAAAGAAGTACAGCTGTTGCAACCTGCGTATGACAAAATTCAAAAGGCTATAGATGACGTAGCAGCTGAAAATGGTTACACGCATGTTTTCAGAGCTGAAGCGCTGTTGTTTGCCAAAGAGACTGATGAAATTTCGGTGCTTGTGCTAAAGAAGATGGGCGTTACACCTAAAGAGCCACAGGGAAACTAAGCTGGAATTTGCTAAGAAATATTAAAGAAGGCGTCTGAGGAGGACGCCTTTTTTGATTGGGAAGCCTTGCCAGAATGTGCTGCTGAAATGGGATCAGGCAAAAGCTGTGGGCCGCCACGAAAGACTGAAGGCCTGGATGCTGTTTGATTCCACGGGGACTTTGAAGATCGCTAGGTGTGCAAATGTCTGGATTCCCGGGATTGATCCATAAACGGGTCATAGCCCCGATTGACAATCAAACACGACGGCTTTTCGAAGCGGCAAAAAATGACCTCGAGCCTAAAAAATACTGTAAGTAGCCACTTTTTGCACGAACTCCACCAATACCGCCGGATGCAGGTAAATGCTGAAGCCGATTCCTACCAAAGCACCGGTTAAATGCGCCATATGATTCACGTTGTCGCTCATTTGCTTCGCCTGGTTAACAGAATAGATCAGGTAGAGCGCTCCCAGCAGAAAACCAGGCAGGCAAAGCAGCCCGTACAAACATATTTTGTTTAGCGGATTAAAAAGTATGCTGCAAAACACCACGGCCGTAACGCCACCGGATGCCCCCAGCGATTGGTAGTGAATGCTGTTGCGATTCATAAAATAAGTGGGCAAGTCGGATAGCACAATGGCTGCCAGGTAAAACACGATAAAACCCGTACTGCTGCCCGAATAGTAGCCCACGATTTGTTCGGCGGCCTGTCCGAAGAAGAAAAACGTAAACATGTTGAAACCGAGGTGCATCCAGTTGCTGTGCACAAAGCCAGAGGTAAGGAAACGCCAGTATTCTTTCTTTTGCCCAATGGCGTAGGGGCTCATGGTGAGCTTATAAAGTAAAATGGGATTGTTAAACGCCATTATGGATATGATGACGGTTATGATGATGAGGATAAGGGTGGCACTCATTGGGGAAAGTTATCAGTTAGGGGTTGGAAGAATTAATTGGAAAGGCTTCATAAGGTCAATTTTCCCTAGCGATCAGATAGTTGGCAAAATCGTATAAGCGCTGCTTTTTATCGGCAGGTAGTCGTAGATTTTCGAGTTGGTGAAATGCTTCGGCAAACAGCTGGTTTATCTTTTGCTCAGCTGCTTCTTTCACGCTGCTCCGGTCGTAGATAGCCTTTACTGCATTTACCTTTTCCTGCTTGTCAAAGTTTTTGGTAAGCAGCCAGTTCTCAAGCTGTCTTCTGTCGTCGCCGTGAGCCTGATCGAGTGCTTTAATGAGCAAAAAAGTCTTTTTGTTGGCAATGATATCACCGCCCGCCTGCTTCCCAAACTTCGCCTGGTCTCCATAAACATCGAGCAGATCATCTTTGAGCTGAAAGCCGGTGCCTATGTTTTCGCCAAACTTTTTCAGCATTTCAGCATCGGCAGGGTTGGCATCGCCCAAAATAGCGCCGAGTTCCAGACTAAACCCCAGAAGGACCGCCGTTTTTAGCCTGATCATCTCGAGGTACTCCTCTTCCGAGACCCGGCTCACCGATTCAAAGTTCATGTCGATTTGCTGCCCTTCGCAAACCTCAGAGGCACATTTATTGAAGGAACTGATGACCTGGCTGAGCTTGGCGGAAGGCACGTGGAGCAGCAAGTCGTAGGCTTTTACGAGCATGGTATCGCCGGAAAGAATTGCCACGTTGTGGTTCCACTTTTCGTGCACGGTTGGCTTCCCTCTTCTCAGCGGAGCCCGATCCATGATGTCGTCGTGCATAAGCGTGAAGTTATGAAAGACCTCCACAGCCAGGGCCGGTCGTGCTACTTCTTCCGGATTGTCTTTATACAAATGGTAGGCAATCAGCACAAGAATAGGCCTAAGCCTTTTGCCTCCAAGAGAAAGTATGTAAGTAATGGGGTCGTACAGTTCTTTCGGGTGCTGCCCAAAATCAATGTTTTCCAGCTCTTTGTTTAGCAGGCTTGCGTAGTAATCGAGTTCTTTCAATCTATTGTCCGTTAAGTGGTGCGATCGCACCTTCAAATTTGCCTAAAAACTTCCGGAAGTAGTCGCAATTATTGGAAACGATTTCGGGCCTTAGTTGTTTGAAGATCTCCGCATTATGCGATTGGTTGTATCTGCCTTTAGCGGCATGCTGTAACAGTCCTTTCGGGTCCGGAATGTCTTGCGGGCGATCTGTTATTTCAACCTTTACCTCATACATCGCCCGAAAAACTTCTAAATCAGCCAGGATCAAAGCCTCAAGCTCGTAGATGTTTAACAGCAAAAGGCCTCGTTTGTCTACAATTCTATTGAACGCTGAAAAGTTGGATTTGCGAAATTTCATGTTGGCAGCATATTCTGGCATGCCCTTGACTGCGTCCAAATCGCGGACAAATAGCACCAGGTCGGGTTTTTCGACTTCAAATTCTCTACGCAAGATTCGCTTCAAGCCTCCGGCGGCCCTCGCATCTAACTGGCTACCGTGAATACCCCGCAAAAAACTCTTGTAGGTGCCAGGATACTCTTTAGAGAGCAGATTGCCCACGGCGCCAGTATCAGTGGGGTATTCACCAACCAGCCCAACAGTCATTAAATAACAAAATTTTCAAGATCCGAGTACTTCCAGTAGTCGCTAAGAAATCCCTCATCCTTCATATAAACATGCGCTTTTGCGATTTCGTCCTTGCTCATGTGTCTCAACTTGGTGCCGTCGTTCGTCATTTCGGCAATGATGATCCTGTTTAGTTCATCCGGACTTAAAATGTCAAGTACCTGTGGGGAATGGGTTGTGAGTATAATTTGTTTCCGTTCGGATTGCTCTTTTATAAACTGCATTAACAGGTGGAGCTGGTGCGGGTGAATGCCGAGTTCTGGCTCTTCAAGCAAAAAGAGACTTGATCTATCTAAAAGAATCTCTGTACATAAAAGGAATATTCTTTTGGTACCGTCTGAAAGATTAAGCCAGGAATGCCATTGCCCATTAATCAAAAACTCATACTGTAAATTTTCTATGCTGATTTGGTCTCCGTTCAAACGAAAATTAAGGGAATCCCGAATTCTAACTTCCTTAATAGGTAACACGTTGTACAAAATGCTAATTTCAGACGATACTAGGGCATTAATTTCTTCTAAAAAGGTGCTTTTGATATCTTCGTAAGCCTCCGTTAACGATTTCTCCTTTTTTATGGTTATTGGGTCATCATAAATGGACGCTAGAAGCATGGGGATCTGTATAAGGCTTGAAATCGAGCATAAATTATTGGCAAGCCCGAGAACGTTGAATGAAGAATCGATGCTTACATTCGCGGGGCTCTCAAGAGCATCCAATTCCTTTTGAAAAGTGTACGCGAAAAGCTCTTTTTCTAAAAGGAAGTTTATTTTTTCATGAACCTTAGTCAGTATTTCAGACGGGATCAAGCTGGTAGGAAGCTTTTTTTCCTCAAGAAATTCCTCGCGCCCATTTAGGAAGTAGGATAGTTTATAGCTTATAAATGGATCTCTTATAAGATATCGTTTAGAAGAATCTCGTTCGTCGTAAAACACAATTTCCTTCAAAGAGAGGTCCCTTTTTAGCTTGACCACCCATTCATGAGTCTGTTCTTTGCCATCAATCTCTCGTTTTATAGCTAGTGAAGAGAAAAAGTCATTTTTTATCTGAGAGAGAATCTCTTTTGGCGCAAAATCAAGCGCATGGGACAAGTATTCCAAAAAATTCGTCTTCCCACTGCCATTGGCCCCAATGATAATATTTAATCCAGGCTGAAAGTCGATTTCAGCACGTCGAAGGGATTTGTACCCTTCTACTTCAACAGACTTTAAATAAAACTCGCTGTTATCCATGAGCTTTGCTCTGTGCTTTAGGCCGTTTTCCTAATTTCTCCGTTTCTTCAGCAAATTCCAAATCAATGGTGCGGCGGTCTATGTCGGTATTGGTTACCCGCACTTTTACTTCGTCGCCCAAAGTAATCATACGTTTGTTGTTACGACCAACAACCCGGTAGTTTTGTTCATCGTATTCGTAATAGTCATCGTTCAGATCGCTCAGCCGAACCATTCCCTCACACTTGGTTTCGATGATTTCTACATAAATGCCCCACTCCGTGACCCCCGAAACTATGCCATCAAATACTTTATCTGCCGCCATCGACATAAACTCCACCTGCTTGTACTTAATGGACGCTCGTTCTGCATCGGCGGCTCTTTTTTCCATTTCCGAACTGTGTACGCACATCGGCTCAAATTTGGCCTCTTCGGCAGATTTTCCGCCTTTTAGGTAGTGCGCCAGCAGCCTGTGCACCATCATGTCGGGGTAGCGGCGAATGGGCGAAGTGAAGTGGGAGTAATGTGGAAATGCCAGTCCAAAATGCCCGTTTGCTTTGGTGGTGTACTTGGCCTTGGCCATACTTCTTATGGCCAGCGAAGTAAGCACGTTTTGCTCAGGTTTTCCTTCTATGTCGTCAATGAGTTTGTTGAGCGAGGTAGAAAGATTCTCATCGTCCAGGTCTAACTTATGCCCGAATTTTTTGGCGAACAGTGTAAAGTTGTTCAGCTTTTCAGGATCGGGGGCGTCGTGCGTCCGGTAGACAAACGTGCGACGGTCGTTTTCGCTCTTTAGCGCAAACACATATTCGGCTACCCGCTTGTTGGCCAGCAGCATAAACTCTTCTATCAGCTTATGGGCATCCTTTCGCACTTTTGGCACGATACCAAGGGGTTTGCCCTGTTCGTCCAATTTAAATTTCACTTCTACCGTCTCAAAATTGATGGCGCCCTTCTGATAACGCTTTTCTTTCAGCGATTTGGCCAACTTGTTAAGCAGTTCCAGTTCCTTGCTGTAGTCACCTTCGCCGGTTTCGATAACAGCTTGCGCTTCTTCGTAGCTGAATCTCCTGTCGGAATGGATGATCGTTCTGCCAAACCACTCCTTTACCACCCTGGCATTTTTGTCCATTTCAAAAACGGCCGAAAACGTCAGCTTGTCTTCATTTGGCCTCAGCGAGCACAGTGCGTTGGAGAGCTTCTCGGGCAGCATGGGCACTGTACGGTCTACGAGGTATACAGAAGTGGCCCGTTTGTAAGCCTCTTTTTCCAGTATGGTTTCTTCTTTTACATAATGGGTAACGTCGGCTATGTGCACACCAACCTCGTAGTGGCCATTGTCGAGCCACTGCAGGGAAAGCGCATCATCAAAGTCTTTCGCGTCTTCGGGGTCGATGGTGAAGGTGGTAATACTTCGGAAGTCTTTTCTGATCTCTATTTCCTTTTCCGGAATCGCCTCCTTTATTTTTTCGGACTCGGCGATAACCTCTTCCGGAAAAGTAAAAGGCAGGTCGAACTCCGCCATTATGGAGTGAATCTCCGCCTCATTTTCACCGGCCCGGCCGAGTACCCTCACTACCTTGCCAACAGGACTTTTGTTGGTTTTGTCGTGCCACCTGTCAATCTTAACGATCACTTTGTCGTTGGCTCGGGCTTCCAGCGTGTGTTCGGGATGGATAAATATATCGACGTGTACCTTGCGATTGTCGGGAACCACAAAAGCGAACCTTTTCGACAATTCGAGCTTCCCAACAAATTCGTCTTTTTTGCGCTGAACGATCTCGGTTACCCGTCCTTCGGGGTGGAATTTCCCGTGAAATTTGCCCACCAGCTCAAACTTTACAGTGTCGCCGTCAACAGCAAATTTCAGATCGTCGGTTTTTACGTACACATCCTCGTCGAGCTCCTCGCAAATAATGTAAGCAAAACGTGAATTGACATGGTCTACTACTCCCTGAAGCGTCTTTGGCATCTGCTTGCTTACGAAGCGGCCATCGGGATTCCTTTTAATAACTCCTTCATCTTCCAGGCGAAAAGCAACTTCTGAAACGGTGTTTTTGGATTTTTTGTCCCTCACACCAAGGGCCTGTATCATCTGCCGGATCGACCAGGCTTTACCGCTTTGCTGCCTGAAAAGCTGCAAAACATTTTCCTTTATCTGACCAGCTGAAATCTTCCATTTGCCGCCAGATTCGGGTTTATTCTTATTCTTTTTTTTCTTCTTACTCATGTAGAATTTTCTAACAAAAAATTATGGGTCAATGCAGGTTCCGATGTTAATAACTGCCGGGTGTGGTTCGTTATTGGGTTTCCCAGGACTTTTTCAACTGGCCCTGTTTCTTTTATTTCTCCGCCTTCCATCACTACAATTGTGTCGCAAGTGTATCGTATGAGCGAAAGGTTGTGAGAAACGAGCAGAATGCCCAAGTTAAGCTCTTTTTTTAAGTAAAGGAATAAATCCAGTAAATCCCCCTGAATTGATTGATCAAGCGAGGAGGTTGGCTCGTCGCAAAGTAGTACCTCGGGGCGTACCGCAAGAGACCTGGCGATGCTTAGCCGTTGCTTTTCCCCGCCCGAAAGCTGCCGCGGATAGTGATTGAGCAAGCCAACCGGCAGCTTAACCCATGAAAATAAGTCGTTTACAGTCAAATTAGTTTCGCTGGTGTTCATCAGGAGCGCCTCCGCCAACACTTCCCGCGCTGTCATCCGCGGGTTGAGGGCGCTCCCGGGGTTTTGAAAAATTACCTGTACGCTTCTTCTATAGGTTTTTAATTCTTCGTTACTCAACGCCGCCAGGGGTGTTCCCTTATAGAACAGCAAGTGTTCAGCGCCGGGTATTAGTCCCGCCAGGCTTCTTAAGGTGGTGGTTTTGCCGGCACCCGAGGTGCCGGCCAGGCCGGTTATATGCCCTGCAAACAGGCTGATCGACAAGTTGTTTACAGCATTGGTCCGACTTTTTTTCTTCCAAAAAAATCTATTGGCGTCATAGGTAACCGCCAGGTTTTTAGCCTCCAATAGTGGTGTTGCGCCGCTGGCTTCGTGAGGCGGGCGGTGGGGCGGTTGCTGTATTCGTAAAAATGATTGAACCAGCGAAGAAGCGTACGGTGTGGTTGGGGTTGAAAGCACCACCGACGTTTTACCGGCCTCTATTTTTTTCCCGTTCTTCATTACTACCACGTCGTCGCACAGGTGTCGCACCACGGAGAGGTCGTGGCTTATAAACAGCAAGGCTGCTTGTTGTTGCTGACAGAACGACCTAATCAACCGGAGTATGCGCCGCTGGTTTACCGTGTCCAGGGCGGTAGTGGGCTCATCGGCAATTAAAAGCTTCGGGTTGCCGCTCATGGCCATGGCAATTAACACCCGCTGCAGTTCGCCACCCGACAGCTGATGCGGATAGCTGGCAAGAATGCGCTGCGGCTGATCAAAGCCTGCCTGACGGAGCCAGTTGGTGGCCTGCTGTGGGTCGAACTTGGCTTTTTGCGACTGGCGCAAGTGTTGCCACTGTTTTTCCAGGCTGTACAGTGGAAAGCTGGCGGCGAGGGGATCCTGAGGAATATAAGCGATGTCTTTGCCCCGCAGCTGCTGCGCATGCATCCGCAGGTTGCCGTCATTATATAAAATTTCGCCCGATTCTTCCACGTCCTGGGGCACAAGCTGAAGAATGGCATGTGCTACCAATGTTTTTCCGGCGCCACTTTCGCCAAGCAATGCCAGACTTGCGCCTCTTGCCAGTGTAAATGAAAAATTGTCGACGAGGGTGCGCCCCTGATAGCGCAGGGTAAGGTTGGCAACTGTGAGAAGATCGGTATGGCTGGTGTTTGCCATTACGGGTGGCCCTCTCCAAAATCGATGAACGAAATAGCCTGTTCGTCAATCAGTGGCTGGTGGTGGAGCTTACGGTATAGCTGTGCTGTGGCTACCACGTCGTTCATGCAATACCGCGCAATTCTCTCCAGATCGTTGCTTTTATAGTAAACCTCGTTGACCATGCTGCCATCGATATCGTCTTTCGGCGAGGGAATGCCCAACAGCGAGGTAAGCAACTGCAACGAGGTGAAACTCTTTCTGTCGCCAAACTTCCACATTTCCATGGTATCGAGGTGAGGCACTTCCCACGGTTTTTTGCCGTTTATCTGGAGCACTTCGGGTAGGGGTATACCGTGCACCACCATGCGGCGACATAAGTAGGGGTAATCGAATTCTTTGCCGTTGTGGGCGCAAAGGCAATAATCGTTCTGAAATTTCCGATTCAATAGCTGCTGAAACGTGGTGAGCAAGGCGGCCTCGTCGTGGTTGGCGAGTGCGGTAACTCTTAATTCAGTGGTTCCGCTGTCGGTGGTGGAAAAGAAACCGAGCCCAATGACTACCACCTTGCCGAATTCGGCATAAATAGCTCCCCGCTCCTCGTACAGCTCATCGGGCTTAAGGTCGTCGGAAGTTCTAAGGCTGAGCGCTTTTTTCTCCCACAGCTGCTGCCAAACCGGATCGAGTTGTTGAAAAGTACCCTTTCCGGCCACTGTTTCAATATCGATAAACAAAATCTTTTTTTGAGGGGTTTCTGCCATGGCTGAAAGATTTACCCTCAAAATAGGAAAATCTTTATGGATGCAGCACTCCTTCCGCTCCTAATTCATCAATGAAGCTCAAATTTT
Source organism: uncultured Imperialibacter sp. (assembly GCA_965651695.1). Lineage (GTDB taxonomy): Bacteria > Bacteroidota > Bacteroidia > Cytophagales > Cyclobacteriaceae > Imperialibacter. The sequence goes on from CBFGTI010000010.1 coordinate 26,936, forward strand.
CGCTGCGAATTGAATCGGGTACGAAAATATATTTCTTGTCGTAAACCTGCCTGCCGATGAAGTAGCTTACCCAATACTCATTGTTAAGGTGGAACAAGGCGGGGTCGATGGGTTCAATTTTAACGGTGGTGCCACTTTCAACTTTCAGAAACATGTGCCGCAGCGTGGAGGTCTTTTGCTGTTCGCCGTTCTTCACGCCGTAACCTCTGGAGCTAACGATTACATTTTCAAGGGTAAATTCGTTGCGGTTGATCAGATGCACCGACCACTCTTCCACGTTTAGCTCGTTTGTCTTTTTTACTATTGCCAAGCGTACACCCTCCACAGGGTAAAATGAAATGTCCTTTTTCATTCAACTATCTTCATACCAAATAACATAGCCATATTTTGCAACAGCGCAGCTTCAACTTCGGTTGTTACGGGTGCCTGACCCAATTCGTTGCTCATCGACGTCACGTCTTTATCAACAATGCCACAAGGCACTATGTTTTGAAAATAAGCCAGGTCTGTATTTACGTTAAACGCCAGACCGTGCATGGTTACCCACCGGCTCGACTTTACGCCGAGCGCACAAATTTTGCGGGCATTTTTTGGCTGCAGGTGGTCGAGCCAAACACCGGTAAGCCCTTCGATGCGCCCTGCAGCAATCCCGTATTGCTTCAAAGTAAGTATAACCGACTCCTCCAGCAGCCGCAGGTACTTGTGGATATCAGTGAAGAAGTTGTCGAGGTCGAGAATGGGGTAAACCACAATCTGACCCGGCCCATGATAAGTGATATCGCCGCCACGGTTAATTTTATAGTAGGTGGCGTCAATTTTCCCGAGCCCTTCTTCGTTTACAAGCAGATTTTCTTCCTTCCCGCTTTTGCCCAGCGTATACACATGCGGATGCGAACAAAACAGCAGGTAGTTTGGGGTGGGCTGCTGCAGATCGACAGGTCTGTTTCTGTTGGCGATCTTTATGGCAACTGTTTCAGCAAAGAGCTTTTCCTGGTAGTTCCATGCATCGTGGTAGTCGATATGCCCCAGGTGGATATACCTTACCTCTTTATTTTGCACTGCAGCCGTTGTCTGCATGTTTAACTAATATATGATTCCAACATTTTAAACCCGTCGATGGTTTCAAGGCTTACTTTCTTAAGACAGGCCGGCAAAAGCACACAATCGCCCTTTTTTACGGGCACCTCGCCACCATCGTACACCAGCGAGAGTTCGCCCTCCATGCAAATGTATATCACAAACGAGTCGAGGTAGTGGTAGTCTCGTTCGATCGACTTTGTACATTCCAGTTTGTTGGTGGTGAAATAGGGGCATTTTACCAGCTTTACCGGCTCATTCACCTTGTTGTGATACAGGGTTTTGTAGTTTTCGTGGTAGGTGTAATCCATGGCATCCAGCGCCTGTTCAAGGTGCAACTCTCTTTTGTTGCCCTTGTCATCAACCCGGTCGAAATCGTAAATGCGATACGTAATGTCGGAGGTTTGCTGAATCTCGGCTAGCAAAAGCCCCTTGCCAATAGTGTGAATGCGGCCTGCGGGAAGAAAGAAGACATCGTCTTTAAAAACTTTTTCGTAGTTGAGCACATCGCGGATACGCCCCCGTTCAAAATAGTCCAGAAACTTCTCTTTGTTCATCTTTCTATTAAACCCGGTGATCAGCTGTGCGCCGCCGTCGGCTTGAAAGATGTACCACATTTCGGTTTTGCCAAAGTCGCCATGTCTCTCCCTGGCGAGGGCGTCGTCAGGGTGCACCTGTATACTCAAATCGTCGTTGGCGTCTATGAATTTTACCAACAGCGGAAATTCTTCGCCAAACTGCCGGAAGATCTTCTCACCAACCAAAGCGCCGTTGAATCGCTGAATAAGCTGGCGAAGGTTTTGGCCTTTCAGGTGGCCGGTCGCCACCTCCGAGATATTTCCTTCCACACCCGATATCTCCCAGGTTTCTCCGCAGTTGGGCAAACTCCCAAAATCTTTACCGAGAATGGTCTTGATTTTTTGCCCACCCCAGATCTTGTCTTTGAAAATGGTTTTAAATTTTAGCGGATATAGTTTTACTTGTATCACAGTATGTTTCCAGATATATAAATGGCAAAGATATAAATGCAAGCTAAGTCACATAATCAAAAGCTCGGGAAAAAGGGCGAAAATTTAGCAGCCGCTTATCTGGCCGACGCGGGTTATGAACTGGTAGCATCTAACTTCAGGGCTGGCCGCGGCGAAATTGATTTAATTGTAAGAAAGAATGGCTTGTTGGTTTTTGTAGAGGTGAAATGCAGGACGTCATTAAAATACGGTTTTCCGGAAGAGGCCGTTACCACAAGGAAAGCTGACAAACTCATAGAAACTGCCGGTGTTTACCTTGAGCAGGCCGGATGGAAAGGACCGATACGGTTCGACATCCTTTCGATAGACTTGAGTGGTAAGGGTGAAGTTACCCACTTTGAAGATGCTTTTTATTAAAGCGAAAGATTGCAGAAGGCTGCAGCGCTATTTCATCTCTCCCATTAGCCGCCCCCTGTCGTAAATAAGTTCTCCACGGTCGTTCCATTCTTTGAGAATGAATGGTTTGAAGGTTTTATCGAAGGGATCTTTGCCATATTCAACCTCGCGCTTGCGCCGGTTCCTCACCGGATAATACTCCCTCCAAATTCCCACCTTGCCATCGAATTTGTATTCACCCATTACGGCCACCTGGCCGTTTTCGTGGAAGGCGTAGTAGTAGCCCTCTTTTTCGCCATATTCTACCGGAATCACCTCCTTTATTTTGGTACGCTCCACGTCCCAGTAGGCTACCTTCGACTCCCGGGGCCAACCCTTGTAGTACTTCTCCTTGTTTAATAAAATATCGTGCTTATTCAACTCCACCCACCGGCCATGCTTGGTGCCTTTATAAAAAAAACCTTCTTCCAGCACCTGGTCGCCAAGCACCTTCTGGTAAGGGCCGTGCAAAATGCCAGCGTATTCTTTGTCAATATTGCGTGAGTTGATAATTTTTTTCCGCTTGAAGTTGTACCAGTACACGTCACGCACGTAGGGGTCCGGCTCCTCGTACTCCTTCAGATAGCTGAAAAGCTCCGTTACCACGTTGTCTCCAAAGCCGGTTCGGGTGAATCCTTTTTTGGTTTTGATGCCGAAGTAAACATTCTTTTTTGCCTTCTTTTCACGTATTTCCACCTTGTCGTTTTCCTCATCAAGTGCTTCGAGGTCGATGGTAAGCGGCGTGTCGTACTTAGGTTCGAATGAAAATTCCTCCTCCTGGGCCACGGCGGGCATTGCCACAAGCGCTAAAAATCCGGCGGTAAAAACGGCGGCAAGCACGGCCGTAGGTAGTTGATAAAAATGGTGCTTCATAACCATTGATAACGACGAGTAGGTCGAAAAAATTTTGTGAAGTTAAGCAAAATGAAGCATCAATGCAGATGTTGGCCCGCACGATTTCATAAGCGTGTAGTGGAACATTGGGGGCAAAAATGACGCAATCTCACAAAGGCGCAAGTTAGTTTCGCACAAGCTGTGGGATCCGGCAAGATTTCCTGAAGCCGGTTTTTCAGGAGGTTACTGTGGGGCAATTGCATTACTTTTAACGATCTTCGAAAGAAGGCTAAATTTTATCCGGCACAAAAAAGGCTGCCTTACTCAAGACAGCCTTGTATTTCTCACGGCAGTTATTAGAAGTTACGCACTCACCAACTCGAGGCTCCGCTTGATGAAGGCCGTGAGCTCGGGACCGGTTAGCAGGTTTTGCGATAATTTGGCCAGGTCAAAAGCCTGCTTCGAAAGGTCAAGCTTCTGCTCCTCGTTTTCGGCCTTCAGTATCTTAGCCACCAAGGGGTGGTTTCCATTCACCGACACCGTGTAGGCATCGGGCATGTTGCCCATCATGGCCATACCGCCGCCCATGGCCGACATGTCCTTCATTCGCCGCATAAATTCGGGCAGGGTAATTACCACCGGCAGGTCGTCGGGCGACATGGCCTCTATATTAACAGAGAAGCTTTTGTTGTCAATGGCTTTCTCAAACAATTCCTTCACGGCTTTTTGTTCTTTGTCCGATAGTACCGACTCCTTCTTCTCGTCTTTGTCTACCAGCTTGTCGAGCACATCGGCATCTACCCGCTTCCAATTCACCTTCTCAAGCTTCATTTCCATGTGGTTGATAAAGTGGCTGTCGAGCGGGCCTTCCATTTTCAGCACACCATAGCCCCGCTTTTTCGCGTTGTCGATGTAGCCGTGCTGCTGTGCCTGTTTTGTGGTATAAAGGAATATGATGTTGCCGTTTTTGTCGAGCTGGGCATCTCTTACGTGGTCCTGGTATTCCTTTAGGGTAAAGTACTTGTCGTCGGTATCCTGCAGCAGTGTATAGTCCTGCGCTTTTTCGTAAAACTTCTCCTCGCTAATCATGCCGTACTTCACAAACAGACCTATGTCACCCCACTTTTTCTCGTAGGCTTCCCTGTCTTTTTTGAATAGCTCGCCAAGCTTATCGGCTACCTTTTTGGTTATGTAGGTGTTGATCTTCTTCACGTTGCTATCCGACTGCAGGTAGCTTCTCGATACGTTCAGCGGAATATCGGGCGAGTCGATAACCCCGTGCAGCAGCATAAGGAACTCGGGCACCACGTCCTTCACTTCGTCGGTTATAAATACCTGCCGGCTGTAGAGCTGAATTTTGTTGCGCTGAACCTCAAACTCATTTTTGATTTTGGGGAAGTATAATACGCCCGTAAGGTTGAAGGGGTAGTCGACATTGAGGTGTATCCAGAAAAGCGGGTCTTCGGCAAAAGGATAAAGTTCTTTGTAGAAGTTCAGGTAGTCTTCGTCTTTCAGGTCGTTTGGCTGCTTGGTCCAAATAGGAGTGGTGTTGTTCACTGCCTTTCCGTCGAACTCGATCTCCACGGGCAGAAACCTGCAGTATTTGTTCAGTATAGTTTGCAGCCGGTGCTTTTCCAGAAACTCCTCCGAGTCTTCCGCCACGTGCAGTACAATGTCGGTGCCCCTGTCTTTTTTTACTGTGGAAGTAATTTCAAATTCGGTAGATCCGTCGCACTCCCATCGTGCAGCTTCTGTCCCTTCCTGGTACGATTTGGTAAAAATCTCCACCTTGCGGGCCACCATAAAGGAAGAGTAAAATCCCAGGCCGAAGTGCCCTATTATCTGCTTATCGTCTCCCTTGTCTTTATATTTTTCTACAAACTCTGTTGCGCCTGAGAAGGCAATCTGGTTAATATATTTTTTGATCTCGTCGGCCGTCATGCCGATACCCCGGTCGCTGATGGTTATGGTTTTCAGCTTGTCGTTGATCGAGATTTTTACCTTGGCTTCGCCTACTTCGCCCGTAAACTCGCCGAGGGAAGCCAGCCTTTTTAGTTTTTGGGTAGCATCAACCGCGTTGGATACCAATTCCCTCAAAAAGATCTCATGATCAGAATAGAGAAATTTCTTGATGATGGGGAAGATGTTCTCGGTATGAATGGAAAGTGTGCCTTTTTCTTCTGCAACCATTGTCTTTTCGTTTTTAACTAGTTTACAACAACAGTCCCATTGGCAAAAGATGTTCCATACGGCAAATGCTGTCATACTGACAGACTTGCCGCGTCAATTCCGACAGTTTCTGCGTCTTTATCGCAGTCGCTGCGAATCTCTCACAAGCTTTTCGTCTCTTCTGATAAACCGGTTTGCCAGCGAATTTAGAATGAGGCACACGGGAAAAAGGTAAAATGCCCACGTAAATGAACCTCTGAAGCCGGTGGAAATCAGCTTTTCCGCATCTAGCGAGTTGTATACAACAATGAACATGGGCACGCCAATTAATAAAGAATTGAGCGCGCCAAGCTGTATTTGGCGCAGGCGGTTGCGATATTGGAAAATGGAAAACAGGCTGGCCGCTACGCTTAGCAAACTCAATATGGCTACGTATACGATGTTTTTGGAATACAAAACCTCGTCAGACCCCTGTTCATCATCAGCAAACTTGATGTGGGTTACTTCCAGTGACGTGATGGTGGCTACTTCGCTATTTTCCGTATCCATTTTTTGCCAAAGAGGGAAAAACAGCGTGAGGATCATAAATATTGCTACAAGTGCCAGAAATACAGATTGGATGCGCTGAATCATGGAAATTAATTTTAAAGAGCAAAATAAAGCATAAATGGTGGGATGAAAAACCAAGCCGACTTGTCTTTGGGCGAGGCATTCACATTTTCTCTCACGCCAATAGCGGCTGACGGAACATTAGAGCGGCAAGAACGTTTGCCGCGATGGCAGGTGAACCTGCGTTCATCGTTTGGGGAAGGTGAAAGGGAACGTGTGATCCCTTCCGGGTCAAATCGTTGATTAGCCGTCATTTGATCTATAAACGTTTCACCCTTCGGGATCGTAAATGCACCCGGTCTTTGCACTCCCGGCAAGTCTTCCGATGAGCCCGACCCCAACGGGGTCACACGTTTATAGCAGTAATGCCGCAGCACCCGCACGACCCCGAAGGCGGTCGCATGTGTGTAGGATCAACCCGAGGTCTTGAAAATTTGGGCAGACTGTTTTCAAGAATACATACCTTTGCGCCGCATGCGGTATTTTCTTCAGCTAAGTTACAATGGAGGCAGGTACAGTGGCTGGCAAACGCAGCCCGGTGAGGTAACTGTGCAGCAGGTGGTCGACGCGGCTCTGCAGACTTTGCTGGGCCCTGCTGTGCAGTGTACCGGCAGTGGGCGAACCGATGCCGGGGTGCACGCCCGGATGCAGGTAGTGCATTTTGACGCTGATTTGCCATACAGCGAGGCTGAAGTTTTGCACAAGCTAAATGCGATTTTGCCCTGGGATGTGGCCGTGCATTCGCTGCGAAAAGTAAGCAACCAGGCGCACGCCCGCTACGATGCTGTGTCGCGGTCTTACGAGTACCACATACATCAGAAAAAAGACCCGTTCAGCGCAGGGCTCAGCTATTACTTCAGGCCGGCACTCAATATGGAGGCTATGAACGAGGCGGCAGAACTGTTGCTCCAATGGCACGATTTTCAGTGCTTCAGCAAGGTAAAAACCGATGTGAAGCATTTCGACTGTGAGGTAACGCAAGCCGCGTGGAAAATGCAGAACGATACACTGGTTTTTTACGTTAGTGCGAATAGATTTTTGAGAGGAATGGTAAGAGCGATCGTTGGGTCGCTGCTTGAAGTGGGATTGGAAAAGAAGAGCCGGAATGATTTTCAGCAAATTTTGGAAAGCCGGGACCGTAAAGCCGCAGCACGAAACGTGCCGCCCGAAGGCCTTTTTCTAACGAATATTACTTATCCTGAAAAAATCTATACCCTTTGAGCGAAATTGGTGGTTGATAGAATTGAAACCCTTAGTTTGATATTTTGGAAAAGGAAACTGTAAGTGGAAATATAGTAGACCTGAAGGTTCTCAGGCGTCTTTTTGTTTTTGCGCGGCCCTACATTGGCAAGTTTTATCTACTGGTGGTGCTTACTATCCTGCTGGCGTTGCTTAGCCCGGCCCGGCCTTTTCTCATTCAGCTCACAATCGACAATTATGTGGCGGTGGGCGACTTTGCCGGGTTGGTAAACATGACCCTTCTTTTGCTGGGCGTGCTGGTGGTGACCACCGTAGTGCAGTACAGCCACACGTATATGTCGGGCTGGCTGGGGCAAAACATTATCCGCGACATGCGCATCAAGCTTTTCAAGCACCTGCAAACACTGTGGCTGAAATTTTTCGATAAAACCCCCATTGGCCGGCTCGTGACCCGTAACGTTTCTGACATTGAAACGCTTTCAGATGTTTTCAGCGAAGGCCTTGCGGCAATAATTGGAGACTTGCTTCAGCTGGTTGTCATTCTTATTATGATGTTCATCATCAGCTGGAAACTCACCCTTGTAAGCCTTTGCACGCTGCCTTTACTCATATTCAGTACCTACGTTTTTAAGGAGAAGGTGAAGGTGGCATTTAATGAGGTGCGGACGGCCGTTTCCAACCTGAACTCGTTTGTGCAGGAGCATATTACAGGCATGAATATCGTGCAGATATTTAACAGCGAGGAAAGGGAATATCAAAAGTTTAAAGAGATAAACGAGGAGCACAAAAAGAGTAACATCCGCTCGGTATTGTATTATTCCATTTATTTTCCGGTGGCTGAAGTAATACAAGCTGCAGGCATCGGCCTGGTGGTGTGGTACGGGGCCAAAGGCGTGATTGACGACGAGCTTACGCTGGGTGTGCTCATTTCCTTCATCATGTACATCCAAATGTTTTTCCGGCCCATTCGAATGATTGCTGACCGCTTCAATACGCTTCAAATGGGCATTGTTAGCTCCAACCGGATTCTCGATCTGCTGGATAGCAAAGAACATATAGCCAACAATGGTACTTTTGCTCCACCTACACTCAAAGGCCATGTGAAATTCGAAAACGTATGGTTTGCGTACCTGGATGAGGAATATGTGCTTAAAGACATTTCGCTTGAGGTGAAGCCCGGAGAAACCATGGCATTGGTAGGTGCCACAGGCGCCGGCAAGTCGTCGGTTATTAACCTGCTGAGCCGGTTTTACGAAATAAACAAGGGAAGTATTTCCATTGATGGTGTAGATGTGCGTGAGTACGACCTGGAAGCGTTGCGGTTAAATATTGGTGTGGTGCTGCAGGATGTATTCCTTTTTTCAGACACTATTTTTAACAACATCACACTCGGCAATCCCGATATCCCACGATCCAAGGTGTTGGAAGCTGCCGAACTGGTGGGAGCACGTGAGTTTATTGAGCGGCTGCCGGGTGGTTTCGATTATAATGTGATGGAGCGGGGTGCAACACTTTCGGTAGGGCAGCGTCAGCTCATTTCTTTTGTACGAGCCATGGTGTATGATCCGAAAATCATAGTGCTGGATGAAGCAACGTCTTCCGTTGATACCGAAACTGAAGAGCTAATTCAGCAGGCCATTGATAAGCTTATGAAAGGCCGCACCTCCATAGTTATTGCTCACCGGCTTTCAACAATCCAAAAGGCCAACAAAATACTGGTGCTCGAAAAAGGTGAGATTAAGGAGGAAGGCACCCACGAGGCGCTGCTGGCGCTGGATGGGTATTATGCACAGCTGCACAAAATGCAGTATAAAGAAGTGGTGTAGCCGGTGTCGTATGAGTACCCAGGGCAATCGCATTTAAAACAGATTCGTCAAGTAAAATTTCAAATGCGATTGCCCCGCATCAGTATTCAGACTTTGCTTATACTCCCGGATATTTCTCTTAACTTTTGCGGCAAATTCCGTCTGCCATGACAATCAACCCAAAGCTTAAGTACTATGCAGTGTCGGCGGTGTCGCTGCTGGTAATTTTCTTCAGTATCTATTACCTGCTCGGAGGTACCAGAGACTTCTACGTGGAAGAAAAAGCAGCGGCAGACTACGACATTGTGGGCAAACCGTACAAAGGTGAATACAGCGCCGAGTCGGCTCAGGTGCTTTTTGAGGAGATAAGGGATAAAGTGCTAAGTGGAGAATGGGAAGGAGACCTGGTAGAAATTACCTATCCACCTGAGGAGGGTGAGGATGTAAACCAGTTTTTTGGCGTGTTGCTTACTGGGGCCGTCACGCAGATCGACGGGGCTTATCGGCTTAAAAAAGTCACCGCACCGCAGGTTTTAACAGTCAGGCTCACGATGCACGGGCTGGTGAGGCCTTCGCGCGAAAAGGTGGAAGCGCTGATCTCCGGCTACGCACAGGAAAGAGGGATGTCGCTGGAAGAGTATTATCTGCAGCGCTACCTGCCAGACAATTCTGTTGAAGTTGAGGCTTTTGTAAGGGAGTAGTGTAGCTAGCGTTTGCCCCAACCGCCTCCCCCCGGGGTCTCCACTACTATTGCTTCCCCTGTAGTCAGGTCGGCGGCGTCTATGCCCTTCAGCAGGGTTGTCTCACCAGCAGCATTTTCGATCCACTGGTTGCCAGTAACTCCTGCATAGCCACCCTCCATGCCAAATGGCTTTTCTACCCGATGCTGCGAAAGTATAGTGAGCTGTACCGGCTCAGTAAAACGCAATTTGCGCACTACGCCATTTCCACCCCTCCATTTTCCGTCGCCTCCCGACTGCTGGCGTATGCTAAATTCCTCTACCTGCACGGGGTACCGCCATTCCATTATTTCCGGATCGGTGATCCGTGTATTCGTCATATGATGGTGCACGGCGTCTGCGCCATCATAACCCGGACCCGCACCGGTTCCACCGCATATCGTTTCGTAGTAGCCGAAGTTGTCATTGCCAAAAAGCAGGTTGTTCATAGTGCCCTGGCTGCACGCCGAAAGTCCAAAAGCCTTTACCAGCGTATCCACTAATCGCTGACTTACTTCCGTATTTCCACCCACCACCGCGGGGCACTGTGCCGGGTCGGGTGGAAACGGCGGATTGAGCATGCCTTCAGGTAGAAGTATGCTCACCCGCTTCATTATTCCTTCATTCAGGGGAATATTTTCATTTATTAAAAGTCGCAGCACATAAATAACCGCGCTTCTCACGATAGCCGGCGTGGCATTTAAATTCCCCCGGTGCACCGAAGCCGAGCCGGCAAAATTTACCTCAAGGCAGTCTGCCCTTCTTTCTATCCTTACATTTATTTTACTGCCATCATCCAGCGCTTCTTCTGCCTGCAGTTTGCCCGATTTAAGTGAGGCAAGTTTTTCCCACAGCTTTTCGTGCGAATACTGCTTTAGCATGCCCATATGGTGAAGAACTTTCTGTAGCCCTTCTTTCTCGCACAGGTTTTTTAAAGCCGACTGGCCAACCACGATCGCCGACAGTGCGGCATTAAGGTCGGCCCGGTTTTCGGGCAAAGCCCTGGTAGGATAGGGTGCGGAAAGCAACACCTCCTCGATTTTTTCCCATTGCGGCACCCCGCCTTTCACGAGCAGCATAGGGTAAATCACCACACCTTCTTCGGCCAGGTTTTTTGCGTCGGGTGGCATAGAGCCAGGCCTTTTTCCGCCCAACTCCGAGTGATGTGCCCTGTTTGCAACATAGCCAACGAGCTGGTTGTTGATAAAAACCGGCGCAATAAGCGTAATGTCGGGCAGGTGGGAGCCACCGAATCCCGGGTGGTTGGTAACGGCCACATCTCCTGGCGTCAGCGGAAGTGCTTCAAGCACCTTTCGTACACAGAGGCCCAAGCCGCCGAGGTGAACGGGGATATGCGGGGCATTTACTACCAGCTCCCCGTCGGCATCCAGCAAGGCACAGGAAAAATCAAGCCGCTCTTTTATATTGACAGAAAAAGCAGTACGCATTAGCAGCGCTCCCATTTCTTCGGCAATACCCCGGAAGCGGTTGGTAAAGAGCTCTAAAGCAACAGTCTCATGCAACTCAGCAGCCCTGGGTTCCACAGTTGTCGAAGTTTTCTTAACGATGGCATTCAGGTCGCCTGTAAAAAACGCCTCCCAATTCTCTGCCACCCACATGGTGGAGGTATGAGAAGCCACCAGCGCAGGTCCTGCAATCAATGCCCCCGGCCTTAGTGCGTCCCAATCAAACAAGCCAGCTTTTACCCTCCGTCCGTTCGAGAAAATCTCCCCGAGGCGAGTGGTTTCAGGAGAATAAGCCGGCAACGTTGTATGTGCTTCTTCTCTCCGCTCTTTTTTTCCTGATACTTTTACTGCTATTGACTCCACCTCTATCTCTCTGTCTGTCACCCAATGGCCAAACAGCTGTCGGTATTTTTCTTCGAAGGTGGTGCTAAGTGTCGCGTAGTTGTGCGATTCAACTTCAATTACGGCGTCTTGGCCGCGAAAGCGAAGGTATGCGGCAGCGAATGTCACCTCTGTATCCATTACACCCTCCCTGGCCAACAGTTCGGTTGCGCCGGCAGTGAGCTCATCTATTATCTGCCCATAGCTATTCTTTAGTTGTACAAGCGGTAGCAGCACCTGCCTGCTCATTATTCGCTCCTCCACGGCTTTTCCGATGCCAAAAGCACTGAGCAGGCCAGCATCATAAGGCACAATAATCTTTTTTATGTCCAGCAACTCAGCAATGGCACACGCATGCTGGCCACCGGCACCTCCGAAAGCTAAAAGCGCATGGGCGGAAGGGTCAAAACCCTTGCGGGTAGAAATTCCCGTAATAGCCTCTGCCATTCGTTCATTAGCAATCTGCAGGTACCCCTCAAGAAGCCTTTCGGGGTTCGGAATCTGCCCTGTAGCTTGTTTGATTTTCTCCAGCTGCTCGTCAAAACGTTTTTCTGCCTCCTGTTTTTCGAGGGGAATGCCAAACCGTTGCTCGTCTACCCTGCCCAGCAGCAAATTGACGTCGGTAATTGTAAGCGGGCCGCCGGCACCATAGCAAGCCGGTCCCGGATAAGCCCCGGCGCTCTCGGGGCCAACCCGCAGCTTAAGGCCGTCGAAACTGCATATTGAGCCCCCGCCGGCCGCCACAGTTTCTACTGCAACAGAAGGCGACGCTATTTTTACCGATCCCACCTCACACTCGAAGCGGTAATCGGGTTTGCCGGCATAGCGGCTTACGTCGGTGCTGGTGCCTCCCATATCAAGTGTGAGGATCTGATCTTCGCCGCAGGCCACTGCAATTTCGGCAGCCCCGATTACACCGCCGGCCGGCCCGCTCAGCAGGCTGTCTTTAGCATAAAACTCGCTGGCTTCGGCCAGGCCACCGGCGCTTGTCATTACCTTTAGCTTGTTGCCGCCAAGTTTTTTTTTGACCTCCATCAAATAGCGGCTCAGCAAGGGATTAAGGTAGGCATCGGCCACAGTTGTTTCGGCCCGGGGGAGGAGCTTGATGGCAGGAAACAGCTGAGAGGATATCGATTTGAATGGAATGCCCAGCTCGTCGCACAGGCTGGCAACCACCAACTCGTGCACCGGATTTTTATAGGCATTTAAAAAAGAAACCGCCACCGCCTCAACGCCCCGCTCCAGAAGACCCAAAAGGCAGCTCCTTACGTGTTCCACATCAATTGCAGTTATAATACCGCCGGTGGGGCTTACTCTTTCTGTAATTTCAATTACCTCATGATAAATGGGCAGCGGTTTCTCGATTTTCAGGGTAAAGATATCGGGCCGCTGCTGTGTGCCGATCGATATGAGGTCTTTAAACCCTTTCGTTACCAGCCAGGCTGTTTTTGCGCCTTTTCTTTCCAATAAGGCATTGGTGCCCTTTGTAGTGCCCAACCGCATATCCATGGGTGGTAATTCGGCCGAAAGGGGGGTTTCGGTAACAAGCCTTGCGGCAAGTACGGGTGCCTCTTCACCGGCGCTAAGCTCAAAATCGAACGGGAAAGGGATGTGGTTTTCGATTGCGCGGGAAAGAGTAATGAGGCCTTCGGCGGGGTCGAAAGCGGTAACTTCAACTGCAGCATGGCTGTGCCCCAGTGCCACAAGCGTATACCCTTTAAGCACATCTGTCGTTACCGTTAAAGCATGGTCAATATACAGTTTGTTTGGTGCGGACTTCGCCAATGCTTTGCCCCGCAGCCTGCTGCTGCTAAGCACCTTTACTCTTTTAATTGCACCATCCGGAGTTTTGGCGAGGCAATCGGTGAACGTGCCCCCGGTGTCGACCCAGACTTTCCACTTTTTTCCCATCAACTTGTTTTTAACTTCGGAAAGCTAACGAACCCCCGGCATCTTCACAATTGTAAGTTTGCAGTCCATTTTCCACGCTTTTAAACATTTTGCTGCTTCCAAACAAAACGCCTCTGTATTTTTGTATCAAAACAAGAAATAAAACCTAATGTGCCTCATATCTTTTGCCTGGAAACATCACCCCCTTTACAAGCTCATATTAGTGGCAAACCGCGACGAGTTTTACGATCGCCCTACAGCGCCCCTTGGCTACTGGCACGACCGGCCGGAAATTTTGGGTGGCCGTGATTTAAAGGAAGGCGGCACCTGGATGGGGATGCACAGGTCGGGCAGGTTTACCGCCGTAACCAACCATAGGGACATAGCTAACCTTAAGGCCGTGGCTCCTTCCCGCGGCAAGCTTACAACCGATTTTCTCAGTGGCTCAGTATCTTCCCAAGAGTTTTTCGATAGTATTAAATCGGATCTGAAGAAGTATAATGGATTTAACCTGCTGACGATGGAAAACGAGGGCCTTTTTTATTTCAACAATATTGAGCCTGAGTTAAAGGAAATTAGCCCCGGGATTTATGGACTGTCTAACTCGGTGCTGGATACCCCCTGGCCCAAGGTGCAGAAGGTTAAAGCGCTTTTCTCAAGTTCAATTGCCAGGGAAAAGATCGACGCCGAAGAAATGCTGGCGTGGATGTGCGACGGCGAGGTGGCAGCCGACGATCTGCTTCCCGATACAGGGGTTGGGCTCGAGTTGGAAAGAAAGCTTTCGGCAATGTGCATTAATACCGATAACTATGGAACCGGCTGCACCACCCTGGTTACTATATCGTATAGCGGCGAAGTACATTATATTGAGCGCACATACGCCCGGGGCGGGAGGAAAGAAGGTACTGTGGTAATAAAATTCAAAATTGGGTAAAATATCCTTTTTCGATGGTTGTATCCCCATAAAAGCCGGAACAGATATAAAAAGCAGAGAAAAAGAAATTTTGAAAACGCTTTTATTGTTAGCAATTTCGAGCATTCATTAACCCACAAAATACCCGAATAAAATGATAGCGGTAGAAGACAAATACGGAATAGCCGAAGCGCTGAAACAACTTGGAATAGAAGAGACTAACCTCGGTTCGTCTACCGGCAACAGCTGGCTCAGATCGGGCGGTGAACGAATTAAAAGTGTGTCGCCGGCTGATGGCCTTGAAATAGCGGGTGTGGAAGCCGCTTCACAAGCAACTTACGAGCAGGTAATAAGTACAGCCCAGGAAGCTTTCAAAAGCTGGAGGCTTGTGCCGGCGCCGCAGCGCGGTGAGATTGTGCGCCAGATCGGCGACGAGCTGAGGAAGCACAAGGCGCATCTTGGAAAACTTGTTTCTTATGAAATGGGGAAGTCGTACCAGGAGGGCCTGGGCGAAGTGCAGGAAATGATCGACATCTGCGATTTTGCCGTGGGGCTTTCCCGCCAGTTGTACGGGCTCACTATGCACTCAGAACGACCCGGCCACAGGATGTACGAACAATGGCATCCGCTTGGCATTGTGGGAATCATCTCTGCATTCAATTTTCCTGTGGCGGTATGGAGCTGGAACAGCATGATTGCCTGGATATGTGGCGACGTATGCGTGTGGAAACCTTCGGAGAAAACACCGGTTACGGCTATCGCCTGCCAGAAAATAGCCGCAGAGGTATTTAAAAGAAACAAGCTGCCTGAGGGAATAAGCGGATTGATAGTTGGCGACTATCGCATTGGCGAGCTGATGTCGGCCGATGCAAGAGTTCCGCTGGTATCGGCTACAGGCTCTACCCGAATGGGCAAAAAAGTGGGGGAAGCTGTGGGCAAACGCCTCGGCAGGGCATTGCTGGAGCTTGGCGGCAACAATGCCATCATAGTTTCGCAATATGCAAATCTCGACATCGCGGTGCGAGCGGCGGTTTTTGGTGCTGTGGGTACGGCCGGCCAAAGATGCACCACCACCAGAAGGCTTATTGTGCACGACAGCATTTTCGATGAAATGAAAAGCAGGCTGAGCAAAGCCTACAGCCAATTGAAGATCGGCAACCCGCTGGATGAATCTAACCACGTGGGGCCGCTAATTGATTCTCTGGCTGTAGAGGGCTACTTGAAAGCCATTGAAGAAGTTAAAAAAGAAGGTGGTAAAACCGTTGTGGAAGGTGGTGTGCTTACAGGCGAGGGTTATGAATCGGGCTGCTATGTAAAGCCTGCTATCTACGAGGTAAAAAACAGCTTCAAAATTGTACAGCACGAGACCTTTGCGCCGATTCTTTACCTGATCCGGTACAACGATATTGCGGAGGCTATTGCCCTGCAAAATGGTGTTCCGCAAGGGCTGTCGTCGGCCATTCTTACCGACAACCTTATGGAAGCCGAGCAGTTTCTTTCCCATGCAGGGAGCGACTGCGGCATAGCAAACGTAAACATTGGTACCTCGGGTGCTGAAATAGGAGGTGCTTTTGGCGGTGAAAAGGAAACTGGCGGTGGCCGTGAGTCGGGCTCCGATGCGTGGAAGGCCTATATGAGAAGGCAAACCAATACCATCAACTACAGTGCTCAGCTCCCGCTTGCGCAAGGGATTAAATTTGATCTTTGATATACTATTTGTTAAAAATTCATTAAACTTCTGAAGATTTTTGCCCGAAAGCACTTTCGGGCAATATTTTCAACTTATTTTTATGTATGGCAGCAAATGTATCCACCCGATTCAATGCAGTGATGCTGATAGACGATAATGAGATTGACAACCTCATTAATCAGAAGATGATAGAAGCTTCAGCACTCTCCGAAAATATTTACGTTCATACTGGAGCAAAAAGCGCCATTGAATTTCTTCGAAACATCGAAAAGCTTGGAAAAACAGGGCATCCTATCCTTCCTGAGGTGATTTTTTTGGATATAGATATGCCACTGATGGATGGATTTCAGTTTCTTGATGAATTCGAAAAGCTGGGAGCGCAAACCAAAGGGATTTGCAACATTGTTATGCTTACATCGTCCATTAATCCGCAGGACGTAAATAAGTCTAAAAAATATAACTACGTAAAAAAATACATCAACAAGCCGCTCACGCAGGATACCCTCGATAAAATCAAGTTTTAAACGACGGTAATGTTGCTTAGATCTGACACAAATTTTTCGTCGAGCTTTATCAGCGTGGTTGGTGCATAGATTTTGATCTTTGCCGAGTTAAATTTGTTAATCAGCGACGAAATCTTTTCCTCCTTCTGCTTTTTAGCTTCACTTGTGGCCACTTTTAGTATTTTGTTGAAGACAACGAGGTGGTCGATATTTTCTTTGCCCAACAACCTTATTTGCCGCTGCACGCTGTTCATAAGTTGGTTGAACAAATCGTAGTCGCCCATGAGGCAGTATTGGAGCGCAAGCACCGATTTTATCTCCAGCTGGGCCAGCGGATATTTTTTGAGGCTGTTTTCATTGAGGAAGTTATTAATCCATTTGGCAGCTTCCTCGTAGTTCGACGCGTAGTAGCAGCTAAGCGCCCGGTAGGTTATGTAGGTGATGCTGGATGCCACACTTAGCGGGTTCATTTCATATTCAGCAAAGAGCACCTTATTTTCTTCTTCCAGCGTTTGCTCTGTTTTGAGGCGAAGCGCCCGTTTCAGCTTTGTTATTAAAAACAGCGGCGGAAAAGTGAAGCTGCTGTAGTTGGTTAGCAGCGAAGAGGCAGCATCGTTCACTTCGTCGTAAAACTCTTCGGCTTTTTTATACAGCTGATAATGATCGTAGTATTCGAACTTCAGGAAATCGAACAAAATAGTGAGGTGATGATAAATCGTATCCTGCGTGTAAACGGAGAAATAGCTTTCTACTTTTCGAAGAATATCTTCAATGGCCTCCTCCTCCTGGTCCATTTCGTTTTCGCCGCCATCCACAAATAGCCTGTGGAAAATGCTCACAGCCGATTTGTACACATATAGTCGGTGAGAATCGTGCAGCGCACTCACATTGGTGAGCTCTTTTAGCATATAGCCGAGGCCCATTTTCGAGATGTCGTCTCCAGCGAGAAAATACTCTCCATAATTTCGGAAGTAGTCGGACAAGATGTCTTCGGCTTTGTCGGTGGCCAACATAAATGCCACGTGCCGGTTGTAAAGTTGCGAGTAACCGTACTGGTCGGGAGAATTCACATTCAGCCTTTTCAGGTATTTGTACACTACGGTTAGCTCCGAAGAGAGGTCATAGTCAATTAGCTCTTTTTCAAGCTTTTTTAACGTGGCAAGCGCAATAGCCCGTTTTTTTGTAAAGATAATGTCGTTTATACTGGCAACTTTCTTGAGAATATCCGTGCGGGGGTTTTCCATCTGCTCAACCAGGTATTCTTCTATTTTCTGGTTAAGCCGCGACCTCAATGTATAATAGGCGTTGGGGTTTACTCCCAACTCTTCCATTATTTTATTGTCGCCGAGATTTCTTTCTCTTATGGCTTTCAGCAAATAGGCCGATTTTTCAGCCGCACTTTCATTGAGGCTATTATATATAGCTTGATAGTCTTTGTCAGAGAGTTGTTTAATAATGTTCTTAAGCTTTGCCATTGTGTGCCATTTAACAAAAATTAAATTACTGAATTTAACATAGTTTCGCTACAGCCATTTCTATAATTAACTTCTAAAGGTGAGATTTTGAGATCTTCTCTCAATCCGCATGATTAACCGGTGGTTTGTTCATCTTAAATATGTAAATAATTAAAGTAGGTAACAATTAAAAATCCGGCAGGGACTGTAATACAGTAGCGTTTTCACGTCGGTTGGTTGTTAATTGCATATTCATTTAGTAGCAGAATTTTCGACTATAACGCAAAGGAGACGCTTCTAGCCTTTATGAGGGGCAAATAATGGATCATGCTACACGTATGAGGAAAAAACTGCCAGCACACATAATCGAATAACAAATAATCTCAAGTGTTCAGATGCCTGAACGCAGAAATCCGCATGTCGCCCATGGCGTTTGCTGCCTTCCACCTCCCCACGGCCTTGTGTCTCACGGGCCGTTAGCTGAGGTTTCCTGACTGCGCGCGAAAATGGATGTTACCAGAACTTAGCGTTGGTCTGAGGAGACTCAGACCAAGGAGAGGGCAGTGCTTGTTCCGACATCCTACATCTCCCATGGCTGCTTTTTGAAATTGTTTGCTGTTGTTTGTAGCGGCTTTGAAGCTCGAAAAGCAAAAAAAAGGGCTTACTTTCTTGAAAGTAAGCCCTTTTATCATGACACGATATTTTTTTATCCGTTCATCGAGATAAGAAACTCAGCATTGTTCTGAGTGCCCTTCATTTTGTCGAGCAAAAATTCCATCGCCTCCTGAGAAGTCATGTCTGCCATAAATTTGCGCAGAATCCAGATTTTTGCCAGCTCGTCTTTTTCGATAAGCAGGTCTTCGCGGCGTGTACCTGAGGCGGGCACATCGATTGCCGGGTATACCCGCTTGTTAGAAAGCTTACGGTCGAGCTGCAGTTCCATGTTGCCGGTGCCTTTAAATTCTTCGAAGATAACTTCGTCCATTTTAGAGCCGGTTTCAATAAGCGCTGTGGCGATAATAGTGAGTGAACCGCCATTTTCTACATTACGTGCTGCGCCGAAGAAACGCTTGGGCTTGTGGAGTGCGTTGGCGTCTACACCACCAGAAAGTATTTTTCCTGATGAAGGCACCACCGTATTGTAGGCTCTGGCCAAACGGGTAATGGAGTCGAGTAGAATTACCACGTCGTGACCGCATTCTACCATCCTTTTTGCTTTTTCGAGCACAATGCTGGCCACCTTTACGTGACGCTCCGCCTGCTCGTCGAAAGTTGAAGAAATTACCTCAGCCTTTACGCTGCGGGCCATATCTGTTACTTCTTCAGGGCGTTCGTCGATGAGAAGGATAAGCAGGTAAATTTCCGGATGGTTTTCGGTAATTGCGTTAGCAATCTGTTTCAATAGCACCGTCTTACCTGTTTTAGGCTGTGCCACTATCATACCGCGCTGGCCCTTGCCTATAGGGGCAAAAAGGTCAAGAATCCGGGTAGAGTAGTTATCTCTTGAGGTGGTGCTTAGCTTAATTTTTTCCTCAGGGAAAAGAGGCGTGAGGTACTCGAACGAAACCCTGTCTCTGATTTCTTCGGTTGTTTTGCCGTTTACAGTCTCTACACGCAGCAGGGCGAAGTATTTTTCTCCCTCTTTTGGCGGCCTGATCTGGCCCTTTACCGAATCGCCTGTTTTAAGACCAAACAGTTTGATCTGCGATGGCGAAACATAAATGTCGTCGGGGCTGGCGAGGTAGTTGTAGTCGGGAGAGCGAAGAAAGCCGTAGCCGTCCTGCATAATTTCAAGCACCCCTTCATTTACAATGATGCCGTCAAACTCCTTAATATTGGCGTTGTAGTTTCTTTTCGGCTTGAAAGAGCGTTCGCCGCCTCTCTGCTCGCCGCGATCTTCCCGGTCCTCGCTTCTTTGCTCGGTGGCCGGTTCTTTTTCTACAGGCTGGGCCGTAATTGCCTGCTCCGTTTTTTCTGCGGGAATGGCGTCATCCATTTCCAGATTAAACGACTGAAGCAGTTCGTCGGCGTTTACGTTTTTCTTCGGTCTTTCTTCGGCGGGCTTGGGCGCGGGCTTATCAAAGCTTTTGCTTTCCACCACATTCTCCCTGCGAATACGAGGCTTGTTTGATTTCTTGTCGTCTTCACGAGGCTCTCTGGGTTCCCTGGGCTCTCTGGCAGGCCTCGGTTTTTCTTCGGCCGGTGCCGCGGGGGCAGTAGCTGTTACTGTGTCCGATGATTTTATCTTATTAACCTCTTCTTCGGGCATTACGGCCTGGTGATCGAGGATTTTGTAGACAAGTTCTTGTTTTGCAGCTTTTTTGTAGTTGGGGACGCCAAGTTTTTCGGCGATGTCTTTTAATTCTGAAAGAAGACGGACATTAAGGTCGTCAATGCTGTACATAAACTATGAATTGAAATAATAACATTATGAGTGATTCCAAAAAAAGGTCGTGATTCTATTCCGTTATAAACAAGTCGCTAAGAGAAAACGGTCTGAGGTTCGTCGGATTATGACGGCGCAATTATAAATTAAGGATTTGGTATTAACAAATAATTTGCTGAAAAAGACCGAGCAGGATCTACAGTTTAAGCCGGAAAGAGACCGGGTATACAACGTTGCATACCGCCAAGTATTTCTTTGTAAATCTCTTACTTTTGCAAAGTTAACCAATTAGCCATAATGTTACAAGTTTCTGAAATACGACTACAGCAGACAAAAGTTATCCAGGGTCTGGCAAAGAGAGGCCTTAAAGATGTTGAAGCGAAGATCAAAGAAATACTTGATCTGGACGATCGCCGGAAGGCCCTGAAAACGGAAATGGATCAGGCTTTAGCAGAAGCCAACCAACTGGCCAAACAAATTGGGCAGCTGATACAAGCCGGTAAAAAACAGGAAGCGGAGGCCATTAAAGCACGCACGGGCGAGTTGAAGGAAACTTCGAAGCAGCTGAATGACGAACTAAACCGGGTTGAAGACGCCCTTACCACGAGCCTGTACGACCTGCCCAATGTGCCACACGAAAGCGTGCCGCAGGGCAAGTCGGCCGACGACAATGAAATTGTATTTCAGGTAGCAAGCGTGCCTACGCTACCGGAAGACGCTAAGCCGCATTGGGATCTGATAAGGGATTACGACATCATCGATTTCGATCTGGGCATAAAAATCACGGGAGCCGGTTTTCCTGTATATAAAAAGCAAGGTGCCCGCATGGTACGTGCCATGGTCAATTACTTTCTCGACCAGGCAATGGAGGCCGGCTATCTCGAAATGCAGCCGCCGATTGTGGTTAACAGTGCCTCCGGCTACGGCACCGGCCAGCTGCCCGATAAAGAAGGGCAGATGTACCACGCTACCGCCGACGATCTTTACCTGATACCCACCGCCGAGGTGCCCATTACTAACTTGTACAGAGACGTAATTCTTGGTGAAGCTGACCTACCGGTAAAAAACGTGGGTTATACACCATGCTTCAGGAGAGAGGCAGGTTCGTGGGGTGCACATGTGAGGGGGCTAAACCGGCTTCACCAGTTCGACAAAGTGGAAATAGTGCAGATTACGACGCCGGAAAACTCTTACACTGCACTGGAGGAAATGAAAAACCACGTGGAGATGCTGATAAAAAACCTCGGGCTTCCTTATCGCATTCTGAAATTGTGTGGAGGCGATATGGGCTTTACTTCGGCCCTTACTTTTGATTTCGAGGTATATTCAGCCGCTCAGAAAAAGTGGCTTGAAGTAAGCTCCGTGTCCAATTTTGAGACCTTCCAGGCCAATAGATTGAAGCTAAGGTATAAGAAGGACGGCAAAACACAACTGCTGCACACGCTTAATGGCAGCGCACTTGCCGTACCCCGCATATTGGCCGCTTTGCTCGAAAACAATCAAACACCCGCTGGCATCAATGTGCCTGAAGTGCTGGTCCCCTACACAGGATTTACTATCATTGAAAAATAATTACACCCTTACAACCATTATGAAAAACACATTAATCCTTATTTGCTTTACTTCGGTCTTGTTGTCGTGCAACGATACGCCTAAAAAAGCAGACATACTGCCCTACCCGGAAACTGAAAAAATAAGCCACACAGACGAATATTTTGGTACAAAGGTGGAAGACCCCTATCGCTGGCTGGAGAACGACACATCGGCAGCAACAGCCAAATGGGTGGAGGCTGAAAATAACGTTACCTTCAGCTACCTTGACAATATAGATTTTCGTAGCGCAGTAAAACAAAGACTCACACAGCTTTGGGATTACGAAAAGGTGTTTGCCCCTTTCAAGGAAGGCGACTACTACTATTTTTATAAGAATGATGGGTTGCAGAACCAAAACGTGGTGTACAGGGTAAAGAACCTCGGCGACGAGCCCGAGCTTTTTCTTGACCCCAACACATTTTCAGCTGACGGCACGGTGTCGCTGTCGGGTTTGAGCTTCTCTAAAGATGGATCGCTTGCGGGCATGCTGTTGTCGGACGGCGGCTCCGACTGGAGAAAGGCAGTGATTTTTAAAACTGACACAAAAGAGCAGGTGGGAGACACCCTGCGCGATTTGAAATTTACCGGCCTCACCTGGCGAGGCAATGATGGCGTTTACTACAGCAGCTACGATAAGCCAAAAGGGAGTGCGCTTTCTGAAAAAACGCAGTATCACAAGCTGTACTACCATAAGCTCAATACGCCTCAGTCGGCCGACGAGCTTATTTTTGGAGGAGAAAAACAACCGCGACGGTACATAGGAGGCTACCTCACCGAAGATGAACGGTTTCTTGTTATCACTGCTTCAGTAAGCACCACGGGCAACGAACTTTACATCAAAGATCTCAGCCAGCCCAACAGTGCTATTAAAACGGTGGTTGGCGATTTCGAGAAAGAGCATTATGTAATCGACAACGAAGGCGAAACGCTCTTCATCTTCACCAATCTCAATGCGCCAAATAATAAGGTTGTAAAGACAACCTTTGCCAACCCCGCACCCGAAACCTGGACGGATCTTATTCCGGAAACTGAAAATGTGCTGAGCACAAACACCGGCGGCAAGAAGATTTTTGCAGAATACCTGGTAGATGCGAAGTCGGAGATTATGCAGTATAACCGGCAGGGCATAATGGAGCGTAAGGTAGAATTGCCCGGAATCGGCAGTGTGTATGGCTTTGGTGGCAAAGAAGACGAAACCACACTGTACTACACCTTCACGTCATTCACGTATCCCAGTTCCATCTTTTCGTACGACATCGTCTCCGGAAAATCTACGCTGTACCGTCAGCCGGAGGTAGATTTTAACCCGGACGACTACGTGACTGAGCAGGTGTTTTTTAGCAGTAAAGATGGCACCAAAGTGCCAATGTTTATAGTATACAAAAAAGGGCTTGCGAAGGATGGGAAAAACCCAACTAACCTCTACAGCTATGGCGGATTCAACGTGAGCATGACGCCGGGTTTCAGTATTTCGAGAATACTGTGGCTTGAGAATGGTGGTATTTATGCCCAGCCCAGTATAAGAGGCGGTGGAGAGTACGGAGAGGAATGGCACCTGGCAGGCACCAAAATGAACAAGCAAAATGTGTTCGATGATTTTATAGCAGCCGCGGAGTACCTGATTGCCGAAGGATATACCAGCAGTGAGTATCTGGCCATTTCGGGTGGGTCCAACGGGGGCTTGCTGGTAGGCGCTGCAATGACGCAGCGTCCCGAGCTCTTTAAAGTTGCGCTGCCTGCCGTAGGCGTGCTCGATATGCTACGCTACCACACCTTTACAGCCGGTGCCGGTTGGGCCTACGACTACGGCACGTCTGAGGAGTCGGCCGAGATGTTCAACTACTTGAGGGCCTATTCGCCGGTGCATAACGTGAAGCAAGACGTGCAGTACCCGGCAACGCTTATTACCACCGCCGACCACGACGACCGGGTGGTGCCAGCTCATTCGTTCAAGTTTGCAGCTGAGCTCCAGGCAAAGCAAGCGGGAGACAACCCGGTGCTAATACGCATTGAAACCCGGGCGGGCCACGGTGCCGGCAAGCCCACTTCTAAAATCATAGAAGAGGTTACCGACGTTTACTCCTTCGCCTGGTACAACATGGGCGTGGTGCCCGAAGTAGCCAAAAAGGCGATGTGACTTGTTTTTCGCTAACATGAAGGGTCCTCCGGGACCTTTTTTGTTTCGTTGCGCAATACATTTTTCAACCAAACCCCGATTGAAATGGAAGTGGAAATTCGCGAAGGAAAAAAAGCAGACCTGCCAGCGGTGCTCGAGCTGGTAAAGGAGTTGGCTGAATATGAAAAGGCATTGCATGAAGTGAGCAATACTGTTGCTCAAATGGAGGTGGACGGCTTCGGCGAAAATCCGGTGTTTGGATTTTTTGTCGCAGAAAGAGCCGGGCAAATTGTGGGGCTATCGCTATACTACTACCGCTACTCTACATGGAAGGGCAAGCGTATGTACCTCGAAGATATAGTGGTGACGAAGGCGGAAAGGGGCGCTGGTATTGGTAAATTGCTTTTTGACAAAACGGTTGAAAAAGGAAAAGAAACCGGATGCACCGGTATGATGTGGCAGGTGCTCGACTGGAACGAACCCGCTATTAATTTCTATAAAAAGTACGGCACCAAATTCGACGGAGGCTGGGTAAACTGTCACCTGGATTTTTGATGTCCCGTGGCCAATTTACTTATTGTGCGTCAACTTACTTGTTGCATTAGTGTGCGGAAAGCCACGTGTTTGTCTTTGTAGCGATCCATGTGTTCTTTAATTAAGGAGGGAGCGAATTTTTCGAGGTATTGCTGTACCTGGGCTACCGACCGTGCAAAATACTGAACGCTGTAAGTGGAGCTGCCGTCTTCCTCGTCGTGCAGCAGCTTAAAGACCTTATTTTCTACAAACATACCAGTGGCTAGTACCTTCGGAATGTGGTCCTCTAACATCCACGAAAGCCACTCTTCTTCTACGGCACTTTCAATGTTTACGGTTACATTATATAATACCAGTTTTTCCATCTCGTGTTTAGGTACGCCTTAAAAGTATTTTCTCCGGCAAGTTTGCCAAATCGTATCAGAATTCAAACCAAACTGCCGCATCCTTGTTGTATCTTCCGGGTAAACCAAAAAATGAAGAAGAGTACATTAGCGGGGCTTATTATTATCATACTCCATATGGTGGGCGTAGCCGGTATGCTGGTGCCGGGCTACAACAGCTTGATGAGATCGCTTACCCCGTTAAATCTATTGTTGGTAGCGGTGCTTGTCATTTATTTTCAAGCCGACCGGTCTGGCAGGTTTATGCTTTTCTCCATCGTGTGTTTTGTTGCGGGGTTTACGATTGAGTGGGTTGGCATCCGTACGGGCTGGCCATTTGGGAGCTATTACTATGGCAATACACTCGGCCCGAAGCTTGGCGGTGTCCCGCTGGTTATTGGCCTCAATTGGCTCGTGCTAACGCTTAGTACGGCCTCTTTGCTCCGCCGAATCAGGCATCTGCTGGCAGGTGCTTTGGCAGGCGCTGTTTTCATGGTGTGCATCGACTACCTCATAGAACCTGTGGCCATTTCGAACGATTATTGGCACTGGGAGTCTCCAAATATTCCAATCGAAAACTATATTGCGTGGGGTTTTGTCGCTTTCCTTCTGCATTTGCTTCTTAGAGCAATGTCGATTAACCTGGAAAACAAAATCGATATTTTTGTCGTCGGGTCGCAGGTGCTGTTTTTTGCCACCCTCAATTTTTTCTGATCGCAGCAATGAGTTAAACAATTCGAGTGGTAAGCAGGTTAGTACAGTTTAAAAGCCGGTGAGGTAAACGGAAGACGATAAAATGCAGAGGGAGTGAGCAATTATTCAATCAAGGATTTGGAGCACCTTTCGGGAATCAAAGCCCATACGATTCGTATTTGGGAGCAGCGGTACAATTTCATAAAACCGAGCCGGTCCGATACCAACATAAGGAGCTACGACGACAGCGACCTGAAGCTTATTTTGAATATAGCCCTGTTGAAGGACAACGGCTTTAAAATTTCCCGGATTGCCGAAATGTCGCCTTCTGAAATGACCAAGGAGGTTATTTCTCTCACAGAAAGAAAGCTCAACTTCCCCGACCAGATTCACACGCTTACACTGGCGATGGTTGATATAGACGAAGACAGATTCGATAAAATTATATCTTCCAACGTATTGAAGCTCGGGTTTGAAAAAACGATGATCAACATCATTTACCCGTTCCTGTCGAAGATAGGCGTGCTGTGGCAAACAGGAAGCATCAATCCAGCTCACGAGCATTTTATCTCCAACCTTATCCGGCAAAAACTTATTGTTGCCATAGATGGGCAGTACGTAGCTCCGCTGCCCGACGCGAAAAAATACATTTTGTTTTTGCCGGAGGGTGAGTTGCACGAACTCAGTTTGCTGTTCGCAAATTACATAGTGAGGTCGCGGCAAAATCGAAGCGTTTATCTTGGGCAGTCGCTGCCACTACACGACCTTGTGAGTGTATACGACGTTCATCGTGCCGACTACATTTTCACCGTTATTACTTCAGTGCCCGGGCAGGAGCAGGTTCAAAAGTACATCAACAAACTGGCTTCACTTTTTCGAGAGTCTACCGTTTTGCTAACCGGCTACCAGGTAATCAGCCAGCAACTGCAGCTTCCTGAAAATGTTGTTGTGTTTCACAAATTCGACGATATTATAGGCTTTGTTGAAGAAAACAAAGATTAGTCAAGATTGAAACTGTAACGGTTAGTTCCGGAGCACACAGTGTGGTTGTTATCAAGCGCGGCTTATCCCCTGGCCTTTTATTGACTCCCGCTTTCTGACACCAAAACTTCAGCTCAATTTGTTTTCTCGGCATAGCGTGCCCGTAAACCATCGGGTGTATTGAATCACTTTACCTCCGGCATTTATTCCCTTTGTATTAGCTCCTCTGGCGCTATCTTGCCTTCCATCGTGTTGAATGTTCCTTAAACAATAATTTAGTACCGAAAGCCGGGCAAAAGACGATTACATAGCCTGAAATTGGATAAGTGACCTTATTTCAGTATATTAATGACATAGTAGTGTAGTTCTGGTGTCAATATGTTTAATATTTGTTCGAAAAGATTAAACAAAAACTTGCGTAGTGTTTAATCTTTGCGTACGTTTGCTTAAACAAAAACGAATAAAGATATGACGGCACTGGAATTTAGCTACACACTGGACACCATGTCGGTTTCACTGAAGCCTTTCGCACTGAAGCTAACGCGCGACAGAGAAGATGCCAATGACCTGCTGCAGGAAACCATGCTGAAGGCTTTTACCAATCGCGACAAGTTTTCGGACGGCACTAACCTTAAAGCGTGGCTCTACACGATTATGAAGAACACGTTTATCACCAACTACCAAAGAATGGTGAGGAGAAACACCTTCATAGACACCACCGAAAATCTCCACTACATAAACTCCACCGACAGCCTGATGCAAAATGCGGCTTTCGGAAAGCTCGCCATGGACGACATTGAATCGGCCCTCGGCAAGCTAGATGATGTGTATAAAACTCCTTTTCTTATGCACTTTCGGGGATTTAAGTACCATGAGATTGCCGAGAAGCTCCAAATACCTATTGGTACGGTAAAAAACCGGATACATATAGCGAGAAAGGAGCTTAAAACGGACTTAGCCACCTACGAGCATAGCTTATAACCCATGCATCCACTCAACGTTTGCGTAATCGGGTCCGGCTTTGCCGGCTTGTCAGCCGCTACTACCTTGGCAGCGGAAGGCCACCGCGTCACCATTTTGGAAAAAAATGAGGTGCCGGGGGGGCGGGCCCGGCAGCTAAAGGCCGGCGGCTTTACTTTCGACATGGGCCCTTCGTGGTATTGGATGCCTGATGTATTTGAGCGGTATTTTGCGTGCTTCGGCAAAAAGCCTTCCGATTATTATAATCTGCAGCGGCTCGACCCTTCATACACGGTAGTGTATGGCGAAGACGATTTCCTTACGGTTCCGGCAACGCTGCATCAAATTTGCTCCCTTTTTGAGTCTGTAGAAGCGGGAGCAGGAAAAAAACTTGAGGCCTATTTACAGCAGGCGTCGTTCAAATACGACGTTGGGGTAAAATCGCTGGTGTACAAGCCCAGCCGTTCGCTGCTGGAGTTTGTTGATCCGCGGTTGCTGTATGGCCTGCTGAAGATGGATGTATTCCAGAGCATGCATACGCACATCAGGAAGTTTTTTAAACACGAAAAACTTGTGCGGCTAATGGAATTCCCGGTGCTGTTTCTCGGTGCCGTACCCGAGAATACTCCCGCATTGTACAGCCTTATGAACTATGCCGACATTTCGCTGGGCACGTGGTACCCCATGGGCGGCATGTATAAGGTGATAGAAGGGATGGTAAAGCTGGCATCGGAAAAAGGTGTGCAAATTCTGACCGGCCATGAAGTAGAAAAGATAACGGTTGAAAATGGAAGCGCACGAAGAGTGCTCACCGCCAAAGGCAATTTTGATGCGGATGTGGTAGTGGCTGGTGCCGATTACCACCATGTGGATCAGCACCTTTTGGACTTTGAATACCGCAACTATTCGCCCGCCTATTGGGAGAGCCGAACCATGGCCCCCTCTAGTTTGCTTTTCTACCTTGGCTTAAACAAAAAGCTGAAAAACATTACTCATCACATGCTGTTCTTCGATGAGGACTTCGGCCCCCATGCGAAAGAGATCTACGAAACGCCCGACTGGCCAAGCAGGCCGCTGTTTTACCTTTCGGCCACGTCTGTCTCCGACCCATCGGTAGCACCTGAAGGATGCGAAAATCTGGTGTTGCTTATCCCCATTGCGCCGGGGCTGAAAGACGATGAGCATACACGGGAGCGGTACTACAACATTATTATGGAAAGGCTGGAAAAGCTGATCGGCCAGCCGGTTAAAGCGCACGTGGTGTATAAAAAGAGCTATGCACTCAATGATTTTTCCAGCGATTACCATGCCTACCGCGGCAACGCCTATGGGCTGGCCAATACGCTGCGGCAAACCGCCATATTAAAGCCTTCATTAAAAAACAAGCACCTGAAAAATTTGTATTACACCGGACAACTCACCGTTCCGGGGCCTGGCGTACCTCCTTCCATTATTTCCGGACAGGTGGTGGCCAAAGAAGTATTAAAAGATTTTGCCAATTAAATGCTTACCGCCATGAACCACATCGAGATTTTTAACAGCACTGCATTCAAAGTAAGCCGGCTGGTTACGGAAATGTACAGCACTTCATTTACGCTGGGTATCAAAACCCTCGACAGGAGACTGCGCGAGCCGATTTTTGCCATCTATGGCTTCGTAAGGTTTGCCGACGAAATTGTGGATACCTTTCATGACCACGACAAAAAGGCACTGCTTGAGAAGTTTAAGAAAGACACCTACGAGGCTATTGACCAGCAGTTGAGCTTTAACCCGGTGCTTCATTCTTTTCAAATAGTAGTACGTAAATACGGCATAGGCACTGACCTGATCGAGGCTTTCTTAAAGAGCATGGAAATGGATATTTACCAGCAAGACTACTCGCAGGCAGGATACGAGGAGTACATTTATGGCTCGGCGGAGGTGGTGGGGCTGATGTGCCTCAAAGTGTTTTGTGAAGGCGACGACGCCAGCTACGTGGCACTGAAAGAACCTGCCCGTAGCTTGGGAGCCGCCTTTCAAAAAGTAAATTTCTTAAGAGATATTCAGAGCGACTTTGCCGAAAGAGGCCGCACCTATTTTCCCGGCGTAGATTTTCAAAATTTCTCACAGGAAAACAAAAGCCAGATTGAGGTGGATATTCAGAACGATTTTGACGCTGCCTTTGAAGGCATTAAACAGCTGCCCGAAAGTGCCCGGCTGGGTGTGTATCTTGCCTACCGCTACTATCTTAACCTTTTTAAAAAGATAAAGCATGTGCCAGTAGCCCGTATTTTCTACGAGCGCATCCGGGTGCCCGACGCCCAGAAAATGCTGCTGCTGTGCCAAACATATATACAGCGCAGTTTAAACAGCATCTAAATGACACTGTACCTCTGGCTTCATGCGATTACCATTGCCTTTCCTCTGCTGAGGTCGTTTGAACCGAAAGTTGCATACGCCAGCAGATGGAAGGCACTGCTGCCTGCTATCTTGCTTGTGGCTGCCTTTTTCGTGGCCTGGGACATTTCGTTTACTAAAAGTGGTGTGTGGGGTTTCAACAACAACTATTTAACAGGGCTGTACCTGTCGTTGCTGCCAATTGAGGAATGGTTATTTTTTGTGACGGTGCCGTTTGCTTCGGTGTTTATCTACGATTGCGTTGCCTACTTCGACAAAAGGGGTAAGCTTAACAAGCGGGCACAAATACCCACCGTTATTGCAGGGCTCATGCTACTTGTGCTAGCCTTTTTATTTCAAGATAAAGCCTACACTTTTTACAATTTCATGTTTGCAGGTTTAATGCTGTTGCTGCAGGGGCTTGTTTTGCGATCTGCCTACATGGGCCGGTTTTACGTGGCCTACCTCGTACACCTGCTGCCTTTTTTTATTGTAAATGGCATTCTCACCGGCGGTATCACCAGCGAACCGGTGGTTTGGTATAACAACGAGGAGAATTTGGGAATAAGAACGTGGACCATACCGGTGGAGGATTTCATTTACGCACTACTGCTGCTCCTGATGAATGTTACCGTCTACGAATTCCTGAAATCCAAAATGTTTCCGAAACATAATTAGGTGAGTTTTGTTCTGAATATATGCTTAACCTCCGTGTGACTATCGATCCGCATTCCGGTTTTTGTTTCGGTGTAGTGTATGCTATCGAAATGGCCGAGGAAATTCTGGATTCGGAAGGGCAACTTTTTTGCCTGGGCGATATCGTTCACAACGACGAAGAGGTAAAGCGGCTGCAGCGAAAAGGGCTGCAGATTATAAATCATGCTGACCTCGAAAATATCTTCAATGCAAAAGTGCTGATAAGGGCTCACGGAGAGCCACCTTCTACCTACGAGTTGGCACTCAAAAACAACCTCGAACTCGTTGATGCCTCCTGCCCGGTGGTTTTGAAGCTTCAGAATCGTATAAAAAATTCGTACGATAAGAAGGAGCCCGTGTATATTTTGGGCAAGCATGGCCATGCGGAGGTTGTGGGGCTATTCGGTCAAACAAATAACGAGGCGGTGGTTTTTCAGGACATAACCGAGCTCGATCTCGCAACGATTCCCCGGGAGCTTACGCTTTACAGCCAAACGACAAAAAGTACCGGGCAGTTTTACGAGGTAACCAGGGCGCTTACCACTGCCGGCATACAGGTGAATGCGAATGACACTATTTGCCGGCAGGTTTCGAACCGCGATGAAGAACTGCGGTCTTTCGCCACAAAATTTGACGCAGTAGTTTTTGTATCAGGAAAAAAGTCGTCGAATGGAAAAGTGCTTTTTCAGGTTTGCAAAGAAGTGAACCCCAGAGCATTTTTCATCAGCAGTCCGGATGAACTCGACAAGCAAATGTTTATAGCAGGTGAAACCATCGGGATTTGCGGGGCCACGTCTACTCCAATGTGGCTGATGGAAAAGGTGAAGGAGGAGTTGCTTAGCAATTAGTTATCTTTAAAAAAAGAACCACATGCAGTGGCTTGTAAACACATTGATTGTAGTCGCTACTTTCTTCCTGATGGAAGGGGTTGCCTGGTTTACTCATAAATATATTATGCATGGTGTATTGTGGAGCTGGCATAGGTCGCACCACAGGGCGCACAACCACAAGCTGGAGCGAAACGACTTGTTTGCCGTTGTTTTTAGCCTGCCGTCTATCGCACTTATTGTAATTGGCTCTGAGCTACCTCAGGTGCGCTGGCTTATGTACATTGGGTTCGGCATATTAGCTTATGGCATTTTCTATTTCGTATTTCACGACGTAATCGTGCACCGGCGTATTAAAATACCTCTTAAAACAAAAAGCAGATACCTGAAGCGGATAATGAATGCGCATTATACGCATCATAAAGTTCACACAAGAGACGGGGCCGAGGCTTTCGGCTTTTTGTATGCACCGCGCAAATACGAAAAAGAGGAAGTGGGAAAAACTACAACCCACTCCTCGTGAACACATTATTCATTACGCAGTGCCAGCACCGGGTTTTCTTTTGAGGCCCGCCAAACAATGGCGCCGATACTAGTAACCGCAAACGTAGTTACCAGCAAACCCGATACTACAAATGTCGTTACCGAAAGCGGCGCCCGATACGCAAACTCTTCCAAAAATTCGCTCATCAGCCACCAGGCGGTTGGCGCCGCACATACAAAGGCAAGCCCAACCAGCAGCAGGTATCGGGTAGTTAAATGCTGCGCCAGCTGTAGCACCGACGCCCCCATTACCTTTCTGATGCTTATTTCTTTTCTTTTGCGGCGTATTACAAACGATGCAACACTAAAGAGCCCTAAAGAGGCAATTAACAGCGCGATTACAGAGAAAAACCCAGCCGACACGCCTATCCGCTCCTGTTCCCTGTACATGCCTGCAAACTCTTCATTCAGGAAAAAATAGTCGAAACCCTGCAAAGCATTCAGGCTTTTCCAGTCGTTTTCCAGCCTGCCAAGCACCTCTTTCATTCGGCCTGGCTCAAACCGCACAAGCATATAGTTGAAGTAGTCTTTGTAATAGAAATGAACGAACGGCTCTATCTTTTCCTGAAGCGACTGGTAGTGAAAATCTTCGGTAACGCCCACTACCTTGTATGCCGAACCATCACCTTTGGATACCAGCTGCTTCCCCTCTATGCTGCTCCAGCCAAAAAGCTCCATCGCTTTTCTGTTTATTACAACAGCATTTGAATCGGTGGCCAGCTGGCTGTCGAAGCTGCGGCCTTCGTAAAAGTCGACGCCCAGTGTGCTGAAGTAATTAACGCTAACGGTTGCCTGTCTCAGGTGGTGGGCATTAGTCGGCTGGTCTTTGTCTAAAAAGTTGTTGTAGTTTTGCCAATACCTGCCCGGTACGTTTTGCCCGAAGCTAACCTGCTGTATGCCAGGTACCGTTGCGTACTCCTGCGCCAGCACCTGTAGCTGCTTTCGGGCTTTCCTACCGTCGGTAAACGACTCGTCAAACGCCGGCACCACCAGCACCTGGTCGTCGTCGAAATGAAGCTCCTGGTTTTTCATGTAGTTTATTTGCTTCCAAACTACGATGGTACCTGCTACCATAAAGATGGATGCAGCAAATTGCACAACGAGGAGCCCATTGCGCAGATAAGGTCTGCCGTGCCGTGCTTCGGCTTTGCCTTTCAGCCCATCTGCCGTTTTAACCGACGAAATGAGCATGGCCGGGAAAAAGCCGCTGACCAACCCTAGCAGAAGTGCAAATCCTGCTGTGGAAAGCACCAGTAGTGCCCATTTGCCATTGCTGTAGTTTAGCTCAATGGAAAACCGCTGCTCTAAAAATGGAATGGCAAAATACAGCATGAGCCATGCCACAACAACGGCACCCAGGTTCACCATCAGAGACTCTGTGAGGAACTGCGCGATTAACTGGCCGCGGGACGAACCAATTACCTTGCGGATTGTAACTTCTTTGGTTCGGGCCAACGACTGCGCCGACGCGAGGTTAATAAAGTTGACCGAAGCAATAAGCAGGATAATAACTGCCACCACGCCCAGCAGGTTTATGATGGTTTTGTTTTGCGCCTGCACACTTCTCAGCTCCGTTATTGGCACCAGGTGTATGCGGTGCTGGGATGCTTCCTCGGCAGGCTGGAAATTTTCCTTCACAATCGTGGCAAGCTTGCCGCTTAGCGATTCAGGCGTTGCATTTTTATCGAGTACAACATACGTTCTCATAAATGTGTTGTACCAGTTGGCGAGGGAAGGGTCTTTCAGGCCATCAGGCACATTTACCCATCCTGCCAGCATTTTGTACTCGATTGATGTATTAGAAGGCCGATCTTCTAACACAGCTCCCACCACCCATTTTTTTCCGCCCTGTATCTCTCTCACTTCTTTGCCCAGGGCGGGCTCATAGCCAAACAGTCGTCTTGCCGTCTCCAGCGTAATCACCAGCTGATCTTTCGCGCTAAGTGCTGTCTTTAAGTCGCCCTCAAGCACCTCAAAGTCGAACATGTCGGCAAAGTCAGCATCCACAAACTGCATATCATTTTGCATTCGTCCCTCCGGGCCCTCCATCCACGGGCTGTACCAGGTAATGTATCTGGAGGCATAAATAACTTCCGGCACATCACTTTTCAGCTTGGGCGCCAGCGGAGTTCTGCTTTGCAGGTAGGGTTCTCCGCCTTCTTTTACCTCTCCGGCGAGGTAAATTTGAGAGGCACTAGCATGAAAACCGTCGAAAGACCTTTCGTAGCTTATCACCAAAAAGAGCAATGTTGCTGCGGCTATGCCTGCCGAAAGCCCCAGAATATTGATGGAAGTGTAGGATTTGTGCTTGGCGAGGTTGCGATAACTCACTTTAAGATAGTCGGTCCACATAAAAAAAGGGTTTAGAAATTTTGGTACAAAAGATCGGAGAAGCGTTGGCCTCAGTAAAAGAAATACTTCCCATGCAAACGCCCATTTAAGCCTTTGAAGAGAGGTGTGTGCTGCTTTTTGTTCATATACCTCTGTAAGGTCGCCCTCTATTTCCTCAAGGTAGTTGCTATTGCATATAGCTCTGAAAAAGCGCATGGGCCATTTGGGCGGCCGAAATTGGGAATTTTCCATGCTACGAGAACTTTAAAACCATTGAGGGGATTTCGGCCCACAGCTGGGCTCTGATGTCTTTGATATCTGAAAGGGCCTTTTGTGCTGAAGAGGTAATCTTGTAGTAGCGTTTGCGCTTGCCACCACGCACATTGGTAGCTTCACCCCACCACGACTCCAGGTATCCTTTTTCTTCCATGCGCTTAAGAGCTGTTTGAAGGGCACCCACACTTATGCCGTAACCAAGCCGGCTTTCGAGTTGATTTTTGATTGAAACGCCATATGCATCGCCTTGCAACACTGCAATTGTGAGCAAGACGATTTCTTCAAATTCTCCCAACTGAGTTTTCTTCATAATTTATATTTTTCCGAAATGTAGAGGTTATAGTATTAAATTCCTAATTGAAGAGATAATAAATTTCACCTTAAAGGGCTGTAAGGCGCGAAAGAGACGGAATAGCTGCCGAACAAATAGATAAAAAAAAGGCCTGCCATTACGACAGACCTCCGATATCAGCAGAAGAATAAGCAACCAGACACTTCTTCTGAACAAAGCAATTTTAGCCGGGTGTTAGGAAACCGCCTGCAGCTCTTTCGACTTTTCAAGCACGGCGTTCCATACCCGCCATACGTTTTTGTAGCATATCTTGGCTATGTCGTCTTCTGTGTAG
Source organism: uncultured Imperialibacter sp. (assembly GCA_965651695.1). GTDB lineage: Bacteria > Bacteroidota > Bacteroidia > Cytophagales > Cyclobacteriaceae > Imperialibacter. Next base: position 62,370 of record CBFGTI010000010.1, read on the forward strand.
CCTCTCTTGAGGAGTTCGTAAATAAGGTTTGGAAAATCCGACACGTCTTTCAGGCCGGTTGGCAGACTGTCGCCCACGCCGTCATAGTCAGATCCGAAGGCAACATAATCGACTCCCACCAGCTTCACTACATGGTCGATATGGTCGGCAGCAACCTGCACCGTAGTGTATTTGAAAGGGTTTACATTCGTCAGATAATTCTCAATGTATGCTTGTGCGGCCGAGTCTTCGCGGGCAAGTTGGTTTTCAGCCAACCAGTTAATGATGTGCTCCTCCGCTTCATTGTAGCTCTTTTGCGATTCGCTTGAAAGAAAAGTGGAACCGAAGTTGATTTGGATTACGCCACCATTTTCAGCCAGCCTTTTTATCATCTCGTCCGACATGTTGCGTTGAAAGCCGGGGGTAAATTTCCTGCACGATGAGTGGGAGGCAATTACCGGCACGTCGGTAATCCGCATCACGTCGTAAAAAGAACTGTCTGAAATGTGCGAAACATCGACCATTATACCTACTCTGTTCATTTCTTTTACTACTTCTTCGCCAAACGGGCTCAAGCCATTCCAGGTATAGGTGGTGTCGTAGCTCGAGTCGCATATTTGATTGTCTTTGGCGTGTGTCAGGGTAATGTAGTTGATTCCCCGGTCGAAAAAATACTTCACGTTAGCAAGGTCGTTCAGTACAGGAGCTCCATTTTCCATACCCATAGGGAGCGAGATTTTTCCTGCCTTAAAGTTTTCCTCCACTGCCTGAGGCGTTCTTGCAAGCGCAAATTTGTCAGGCCAGGTGGTGGCCAGGTTCTCCATCATGTCAATAAGCGAATCCGCCAGGTTTTTGGCTTTATCGGTCACGCCATAGTTTGAGGGTATGTAAATGGACATAAATGGTGCATCCAATCCGCCCTCCTTAGATCTCACGTAGTCGAAGTTGCCATCGGGCGTGCGCACCGACACATCCATGGGTTCTTTTTTCAGAATAAAGCCGGCTACCTTCATACGGTAAGGCAAATCCACATGTCCATCAGTAATTATATATTTGTGTGCCAGCTCGTCGGCAAATGCTTTCAGCTCATCATCACTCATGGTGCTAACGGTTTTTTCGGGGGTGGGGCTACAAGCTGCAATAAAAGCTAGCAAAAGAAGATAAAGAATCCTTTTCATAATAAGCGATTTGGTTATACCCCAAAAATAAGCTGCAAACTTCAGGTAAATCAACACAGGCAGCAGATTTGTTGTTGCGGTTTATTTGCCGCACCCAGTGGTTGATAATCTTCAAAATGTCGTTAAAAATAAATTGTGTGCGCAAACACTGATGGAAAATCCAAATCAATTACCGATATTTACACCGCGGCAACTTGCCTTGCGCAATGGGCAAGACCGGGATGAGGTGTGGATTTCGTACAAAGGCAGAATTTACGATGTGAGCGAATCCAGGCTATGGAGGCGAGGAATGCACTACGAGCACTGGGCAGGGCAGGACCTAACCCACGAGCTGCCCGATGCTCCGCACACCGAATCGGTTTTTCTTAAATTCAAATGTGTCGGACTCCTGTCTGGCCATCATATTTAACATTAAGGGATGATATTAATAGCAGACAGCGGAGCTACCAAAATAGAGTGGCGGCTGCTTGGCGAGGATGGTGCCATTACGCAGGCGCTTTCGGAAGGTTATAACCCCTACGTGCAGGAAGAAGAAGACCTGCGAAAGGGTGTGGAGGAACACGTGGTGCCAATTATAAGCGGTAAGAAAATTAGTGAGGTGGCATTCTACGGTGCCGGCTGCGGTAGCCCGGAGAAAAACAATAGCGTGGCTGCCATACTTGCACCTTTTTTCAATGGTGCCAAAATTGAAGTGAACAACGACCTGCTGGCGGCAGCCCGTGCACTCTGCGGAAGCGACCCTGGCATAGCGTGTATTTTGGGCACTGGCTCCAATTCGTGCTTTTACAATGGGGAGCAGATAACCTCGCAGGTACCTTCGCTGGGCTATGTGCTGGGCGACGAGGGGAGCGGAGCCAATATGGGCAAGAAACTGGTGCGAGCGGCCGTGCGCAACAGGCTGCCGTCGTCGTTGCAGGAGGCCTTTGAAAAGCGGTTTGGCTTAAAGGAAGACGATGTACTCGAAAACGTCTACAGAAAAAAACACCCGTCGCGGTTTTTGGGCAGCTTCATGAAGTTTTTGATGCAACATATCAAGGAACCTTATGTTTATTCGCTCATTTACGACTCGTTCACAGAGTTCTTTGATGAGATAATAAAATCGTATGCCGAGTTCAATAAGTATCCGGTGCACTTTACCGGCTCGGTGGCATTTTACTTTAGCAACATATTAAGGCAGGTGGCGGCCGATCAGGGCGTTCACGTAAAAAACATCATCGAAGGCCCTATTGCCGGCCTCACACTGTATCATCAGCAAAAAGCATTTGGAACGAGCAGCAAAGCATGAGCACTACTGAAAGCAGTTCTTATTACAATCACCTGGAGCAGATGTCGGTTCACGAGCTGCTTACCAACATCAACAGGGAAGATCAAACCGTACCGCATGCAGTTAATAAAGCCATACCGCAAATAGAAGCGCTTGTGGTGGAGATTGTAAAGCGAATGAAGGCCGGCGGAAGGCTCTTCTACATTGGAGCGGGTACCAGTGGCAGGTTGGGCGTGGTTGATGCTTCCGAATGCCCGCCTACTTATGGTGTGCCTCACGGGCTGGTGGTAGGCATAATGGCTGGCGGCGATAAAGCCATTCGCAAATCGGTAGAGCATGCCGAGGACGATCCGGCACAGGCCTGGAAAGACCTGCAGGAGTTTAGCCCAACTACAAACGACACTATTATTGGCATAGCAGCGTCAGGCCGTACACCGTATGTCATTGGCGGTGTGTCGGACGCCCGGGCCAATGGCCTGCTAACCGGCTGCATTACCTGCAATGCCGGCACCAAGCTGGCAGCCGCTGTGCAGTACCCCGTGGAGGCGGTGGTGGGTCCGGAGTTTGTTACCGGCAGCACCCGAATGAAGTCGGGAACTGCGCAGAAGCTTGTGTTGAACATGATAAGCACTTCGGTAATGATACAGCTGGGCCACGTAAAAGGCAATAAAATGGTGGACATGCAGTTAAGTAACGAAAAGCTTGTGAACCGGGGCGTGCGAATGGTGATGGAAGAGTTACAAGTGGAAGAGGCTGTTGCTTCGGAACTTTTGCAGCGCTACGGCTCCGTCCGACGAGCAGTAGACGCCTACAAACCCAATGCATGAGATAGAGCCATTTTACCGCTGGTCGCATCTTTACGACTCCTCTCAAGACCCCTTTTCCCCTTTTGAAGGTAAGGAGTACAATTACGACGTGTATTCCGAAACCGTGTATGGCTACTACCTCGCCCCCGGCTGGGATTATCTCGGGTCGGAAACGCTTTATATCAAGGTGCTTTTTGCCGACTACCATTTGGGTTACATTATTTGCGAGTTTATTGGCGAGTGGAACGACGCCCTGCACAACGACATTATGCACCTGAAGCGGAACGTAATAGAGCAATTCCAGTTTCATAACATCAATAAGTTCATTCTCATCGGCGAAAACGTCTTCAATTTTCACGGGTCCGACGACTGCTACTATGAGGAGTGGTTTGAAGAGGTAGAAGATGGATGGATTGCTATGGTCAACTTCAGGGATTTTGTGCTGGAAGAAATGTCGAAATACAATATCGACTACTTTGTAAACTACGGGGGGTCGCTTCAAATGGACAACTGGCGAACACTGAGCCCGCAAAAGCTATATCAGGCAGTTGATCTGCAAATCAAGAGAAGGATAGGAATGGGGTGAAATCAATTCACACTACCTTCTCTACCCTCGCTACTTCCGATATCAGGTATTTTCTCCCGGTTTTCATTTCCAGGCATACTGCCCTGGTCCGCTTTTTACCTTCCTTTTTAAAGTGCCTGGTTTCCAGCAAAAACTCATCACCAATCTGCAACTCCGCCAGTAGCATGCCTTTTTTGTGCTCGTCATATTTGGAGAGGGCCAGCATCAGCCCGGGGTCGGAGCAGGAGGCTGCCTTTGGGTTGGCCAAGTGCCTGCGAAGCTTCAGAGTTAGCTCGTCGGGAAAAGCGCCGGCCTCAACTACGGGCATCAAAACCTGCTTGAAGGTATTTTTCCACTCGGTGCCATGCGGCGCTATCCGGCCGCCATACTTTTCAAATGCCTGCAGGTGTGCCACCTCGTGCAGGTAAGTAACCGTAAATGCGTAGGGATTAAGATCCTGGTTGACAGTAATTATAGGTCTGCTACCCTTTCGGAACCGGAAGTCGCCCAACTTGGTAGCCCGGCCACGCACGATCTTGAATGAAAAGCCGTGCTTTTTCCATAACTCGAAGCAATAAGCTGCGGCTTTGGCAGGCAGGTATTTTTCAAAAACAGCAAACTGAGACTGCAAAAAGTAGTGAGGTTAGCGTAAGGCTCCAAATATAAGCTTCAAGTGGCGCTTTTCGCCTTTTTCGACCACAATTTTAATGGGGTAGCCGAATCGTTTCTCCTGAGGGTGTTTATTAAAGAAGGGTAAGAAAAAGAAGCCTATGGAAGCTTCTCAAGGTCCTTCTCAACTGAGATTCGAACATCCTTCAAGTCCTTTCTTACTTTTCGCAGCTCCCGCCGGATTTCATCTTTAATGTCTCGCAGGTCCTTTTTAGTATCGCTGAGGTCTATTTTTACCTCGTCTACACCGTCCGCTATTTCAATACGAATTTCTCTTAAATCCTCCAGCGACTCCTCCACATCGTCCATTGCTTCGCTTATAATTTCTTCTATTTCTTCGTCGTCCACCTCTACAGTCACCCGTATGGAATTGTCGCCTCTATCGGAGCAAGCAAATACAAAGGAGGCACATGCGACGATTAACAGCAGCTTTTTCATACATTAAAGCTAATCAAAATTTCAAAACACCGAAAGCAATGTGCTTGGAAAGCGACCCTGCTTTAGATTTTGCAGGCACTACGTATTGCCGTTTAGTTATGTAGCCATTCTTCTTTGGAGATGAACAGGTGCTACACAGACGACACGGTGTCCCGGTGCTTATTTCTGTCGGAAAAAGATGGTAATCGGCGCCCCGGTAAACTCGAAATGTTCTCTCAGCCGGTTTACCAGGTACCGCTCATACCCTTCTTTTACATACTGCGGATTGCTTGCGAAAAAGGCAAATGATGGTGTTTTGGTCTGAAGCTGGGTTACGTATTTAATGTTGATGATTTTGCCTTTGACCGACGGTGGCGGATACTTTTCAATTTCCTTTAGCATGATGTCGTTGAGCTTGGAGGTGGAGATTTTTTTCACCCTGTTTTCATGCACCTTCATTGCCAGCTCAATAGCCTGAAAGATCCTCTTTTTTGTCAGTACGGATGTAAAAATTATGGGAATGTAGGCCATGTCTCCTAATTTTTGCTCCAGGGCCTTTTTGTACTGATCGGCCGTCTTCCCATCTTTTTCCACCAAATCCCATTTGTTCACCATCAGCATCAGGCCCTTTTTGTACTTGTGTGCCAGGTTAATGATGCTCAGGTCCTGGTGCTCTAACCCTTGTGTGGCGTCGATCATTACAATACACACGTCGCTGTCTTGTAATGCCTGAATCGACCGGAGAACAGAGAAAAACTCAATGTCTTCCTTTACTTTCGCTTTTTTGCGGATGCCCGCCGTGTCTGTGAG
>CBFGTI010000011.1:0-66237 GCA_965651695.1 uncultured Imperialibacter sp.
TAGTTCTGAGTTTGTAGTTCTGAGTTTGTAGTTCTGAGTTTGTAGTTCTGAGTTTTGAGTTCTGAGTTCTGAGTTTTTAGTTTGATTTATGAGTCCAATATTGCATATTACTCCCGATCCGAAGTCGGTTGCGCACCATTTTGCCAATTACCTTTTCGCTCTCTCGCAGAAAAGTGGCGCCCTTCATGTAGCACTTTCCGGTGGCTCAACGCCCCAGCTACTTTTCGATGTACTAGCCGCTGACTTTAAGAATAAGATCGACTGGACAAAGTTGCACTTTTACTGGGGTGACGAGCGGTGCGTGCCTCCCGGTGACCCTGACAGTAATTTTGGGATGACCAAAAATCACCTTTTCGATCATGTGGCCGTTCCGGAAAAAAACATCCATCGGATTTTGGGTGAGAACGAACCGCTGCCGGAGGCTGGCAGGTATGGCAGAGAAATCGAAAAAAACCTTCCCCAAGCGAATAATCTCCCGTGTTTCGACCTCATCATACTTGGCCTCGGCACCGACGGGCACACTGCTTCTATATTTCCGCACCAGATGGAGCTGCTGCAGCAAAAAGAAATTTGTGCTGTGGCAACCCACCCCGACTCGGGGCAAAAAAGAGTCTCGCTTACTGGTCCGGTAATCAACAATGCCAGAGAAGTTGCCTTTCTGGTTACAGGAGCCGGAAAGAAAGAGAAAATCGGGGAAATCATGCACCAGAAAGGCAATTGGCGGTCATATCCTGCGGCCTTCGTACAACCTACCGACGGTAAATTGCATTGGTTTATGGATGAGGCTGCTGCCGGATAAGCCGGCTACATCCTGTTTATCTTTCTAACGGCAAAAGCAGGGGCAATTCTGGCAAGTCCTCTCAGCAATTTCACCTTTCCAACGGCAATTTCCCCGGCGCCTCTTTCTATGCCTGCCAATGCCTCTGTCACAGCTTGCTCGGCAGAAATTGCAAAAGCCGGTGGATTTCCCTTGTGCCAGGGTGTATCCACAGCTGGAAACAGAACTTCCACCACCGATATGCAAGACTTTTCCAGCTGAAGTCTCAGCACCTGGGTGAACGAATGCAACGCCGCTTTGGTGGCATTGTAGATGGGATAGGCCGCCTTGGGAGCGTAAACCAGGCCGGTGGTTACATTTACAATTATTGGATTGTTGTTACGTTCAAGCACCGGTATCAAAAGCTTAGAGAGGATAACTGGAGCCAGGAAATTGACAGCTACTTCTGTTGTTGCTTTTGAAATCATTTCCCTGTCATCGGCAAACGAGACTGCATGCACCAGGGCTGCATTATTCACAAGTATATTGCACGCCGGATGTTCCTTTTCCACCCATGCAGCAAGCCTTTCACATTCGTCGGGCCGGGCTAAATCGCACTGGAAGGTTTCAACCCCTACTACCTCTGCTGCCGCCGCATCCAGTTTCTGCTGAGAGCGCCCGCAAATGAGTACCTTATTACCTTTGGCCAGAACTTTGGCCATTTCGAGTCCAATGCCGGAGCTGCCGCCGGTTATCAGGATCGTATTTTGTTTGAGTGCCATATTATTTTTGTTTAATACGACACGAAGAAAATGCCCGCCTGCGGTACCCGCATTGATCTATGTTAAGAGGCCCGCTTTATTTCTTAGCCGGCTGAGCGATTCGGGAGCAATGCCGAGATAGGATGCAATAATATGCTGCTTGATTCTCTTTTCGAGGCCGGGATACCGCTGCAGAAATGCCTGATATCGCTGCTCCGCGTTTAAAAGTAAAAACTCACGCTCTCGGGCTTCCTTAACAACGTAAGCTTTCTGCAATAGTGCCACAAGAAAGCGGTTCCAGCAGGGATGCTGATCGAAAAGCTCGTTAAATTTTTCATACTGAACTACTTCCACAACGGCATCTTCCATAGCCTGAATGGTGAAATAGGATGGCCGGTTTTCGAGTATTGAGCTATAAGAACTTAGCACCGAGCCTTCTTCAAAAAATCCCTTTGTAAATTCCGTGCCGTCTTCGTGGGTATAGAAATAACGGAAAAGCCCCAGCCTTACAAATCCAACCGTGCGAGAGGTGTCGCCGGCGTCCACGAAATTCTCGCCTTTCCTCAACGACTTCTCTGACAGCAGACGGGAAAATGCCTCCTGCTGCAGTTGCGGCACGTCTGTAACTGATTTAACCAGATCGATAAAGCGAAAGTGAGCGCCACTTGCCATCTGGAGCCGCGTTACTCTTTCAGGAGCTTTCTCACAAAGAAATCCGCCGTAGCTTTACCTACCTTCAGCGAATTGCCGTGCTTCATCCAATGGTGCGTGTCGTCCACTATCACCATGGTTTCGAGAGGCACTCCCTTTGCCTCCAGCCTTCGTACAAGATCGGTACTTTGGCTAAAGCGGACGTTCCGGTCATCGTCGCCGTGAATCATGAGCACCGGTGAGGTCCACGTAGATACATTGGAGGTAGGCGAAGATTCCCACGCAATTTGGGCAGCTAGCTCTGCGTCCGGCGCCCTTTCAAACTGGTTGGGGTAAAGCAAACTGCTAATTCTCCCCATACTGCGGTCGTGCACGCCGTGGATATCGACCCCCGCTGCAAAAAGTTGGGAATCTCTCCCCAACGCCATGGCCGTAAGGTAGCCGCCGTAGGATCCTCCGTAAACTCCTATTTTTGTAGGGTCTATATCCGTCTGCCTGGCCAGCCACTCCCCTGCTGCTTTAATGTCTTTGTACTCACTGGCGCCCCATGTGCCTGCTTTGTCGGGCTGATGGAATTCGAAACCGTACCCAATTCCTAACCTGTAATTTACCGCAAGCACGGTGAACCCCAGGCTTGCCAGGTACTGGTTGGTGGCGTAAGCATTGGTGTAATAGTCGGAATAGTGCCAGCCCAGCAGCATTTGGCGCGGGGGGCCGCCGTGCACATAAATAATCGCCGGCCCTTTCGCTTGCTTGTTTCTGGGCCGAAACAAAGAGCCATGAACGGTGAATCCGTCTTCCGATTTAAACACTACCTGGGAGGGCGTAACAAGTTGTTTAACAGGAAAATTCGCCGGTAGCATAGACTCACCCAAAAGCTTCACAGCCCCTCCTTTGGCGGGCATTATGGCTGGTAGCGGTGGCCGCTGGGCAGTTGCGCTAATGAGTGCGATATTGCGGCCGTCGCCGCACATTACAGGCCCCCATTCTATACCTGCTCCCGGCGTTAGCACCTGCATATCAGTTTTATCTACCGATACCCTCGCCACATGTCTTCGGTCGATGTCGAGGGCGTCGGGGCCGGTGTTGGCGCTAAACAGCAGGGTTGTTTTATCCGGACTCAAAGAAATATGCTCTGCCATAAAATTGCCCGGGGTAAGCAAGAGTGGCTTTCCTCCTGAAGCTGGCATGGAATACAGGTGGGGCCAGCCATCTTCGTACGACAGAAAGACGATCCGATCCCTGGCCGCCCAATGAAGGTTTGTGCCACCGTGGGTAGTGGGTACGGAGCCTGCCAGTGTTTTTGGTGCCTCCCACAGCTTTTTTGCCGTGCCATCCTCAACTGTGGCTGTCCATATCGCCCATGCGCGGTGTTTACGCAAGAGAATGGAATCGGGAGCACCCCCATCGCCAGGGGTTCTTACAAATGCAAGCATTTTGCCGTCGGGTGACCACCGTGGCGACCGGTCGTGATGAAATGATGGCGAAATCCAGGTGAGTGGCGTTTCCTTGTTGGTAAAAACGCCGATAAAGGAATGGTCGTCCCTGTTGGATACGAAAGCCAGCCGCGACCCGTCCGGCGCCCAGCGAATGTCTCCATTCCTGCCTCTGGCCTTAAACAGTATTTCGGCTTCTGTTGAGCCATCAACGGACACGGCCCAAACCTGATTATCCTTTATAAAGGCAACGGTCTTGCTGTCAGGAGAAATTACCGGTAAATCGCCTTCCGCAAGAGCTTTTGGCTCGCCTCCGGCAAAAGGCACCGCCCATAGCTGCACCTTTAGGGGTTCGGCAGAAAAGGAAGTGTTTACGGGGGCAGCGTCGTCCCAATTAGAACCATGGTCGCCTCCTCTCACGTACACCACCCAATTGCCATCGGCCGAAACGGAAAGGCTCGAAATTTCCTGGCCGCTGTCATCATCATAAGTGGTAAGTTTTACCGGCGTGAACTCGGGCCCTTCAGCAACGTATATGTTCCGTCTTCCCTCCTGATTAACGGTCCAGGCTATTTTTGACCCGGTTTGCCCAGCTGTAAGCTCTGCCGGGAACGGATATGATTTTATGCTTTCGAAAGTGAACGGCTGCGCCGACACTCCTGCGGATGACAATAGCAACAGATAGCACACGACGAAACTTCCAAGGCTTGAGCGGTATTTACCTTTCATGGTATTTTGGGTTGGGTTAGAGAGTAAGCTAGCAAAAGCCCGAAAGATGCGCAAATGGTTTTGGAGAGCACGTTGATGCGGTCAGGGCACTTAAAACTTGATTACCTTTGCTTCCCTGATCTGATCACCGGAGATTATTTTAAAAATATACAGGCCCTGCTGATAGTTGTAGATAAACAGCGGCTGACCATCCACTTCATCAAACACGGCTACTTTTCGACCAAATAGGTCATATACCTCGATTGAATCGATTCTTTGTTTCGACTTGATATGAAGATAGCTTTCGGCAGGGTTGGGGTAAATAAGAACCTCCAGCTCGTCGTTGGTGGCCAGAATATTTTCTGCAAGCGGCGTCATCCGGGTAGTGGACACAAACGGGCCGGTGCCATCGGGTATCCTGGCCATGGAGTAGTCGTCGGGCAGATAGTCGTAAATCACCTCGTTGTGCACCACCACTTCTTCACCTACAACCTCATAGAGACCGATCTCCTCTCCTTCGGCCGACAGTTTGAAGTTCAGATGATGCGGCCCCTGAGACGTTTGCTCATCAGCCCACAAGATTTTAAACTCTCCTGGTCCCAGTACCAACGAACCATCCGCTGCCAGTAGCCTGAATTTTTTCTTATTGCTGAAGTCGTCAGAAATATAAAACCCGTTCAGGTCTATTGTATTGGGGCCGGCATTATACAGTTCAATCCAATCTTCTCTCTGACCATACTCATCAAGAATCTGCTCAGATTTGGTAGCCGAAAATTCATTGATCACTACTCCTGTATTATTCGCTTCCGGCTCAAACACGATTTCGAAGGTAGTACTGGCACTCATTCTCCCCGCCAACACTGGCTCCGTGTGCAAAATCGTATCCACCTCTTTCTCGTACAATGCCTTAAGTTGGAGATCAAAACTGAGGTCGCTCGACACACCCGATATTTGATGTACCTCCACGGTTATTATGTTTGTTCCTTCTTCTACAACCTCAGCTGGGATTTGAAAATCGAGAAAAATATCCTCGCCGTACACTACTTCCGATGCGTAGGTGTTGTAGCCAACCTCGCCCAGCGGCATATTGCCCCGGTATACTTCCGTTCCATTAACGTATATAACTGCGCCGTCGTCGTACAACGCCGATGCCTCCAAAGCGGATAAGTTGTCTTTCGTATCCAGGGTGAACGACTTGCGGAAGTAGGTGGTAATATGCTTATTTTTTCGGTTCGTGCCATAGCTGGCAACTGTAGCTTCCTTGTCGTCGCCATACCCAATCCTGGCCGCCCCGGCACGCCATCCGGTGTCGTCAAAGTCAGTGCTTTTCCAATTAGCACCAGGAAAATTACCCCTGTCATAGAATTTCCAAACTTCTCCCTTGTCTATCAAAATCGTCTCATCAAAGTTTCTTCGGGTAACTCTATACTCTTTAAAGGAGAAACCGGTTTTAGGTAAAGCTTCCAGGCTATAGGCTATGTTTCTTCCATAACTCTTGTTCTGAAACGAGCTGCCGTTATACACGTTGTTAAGTCTGTATCCTCCTTCATTTTGAGCAACCTGTAAGCTAACCTTCACATCGCCTTCAAGCCCAAAAAACTCGGCCATGTGCTTCTTCATAAAAGCGTTTCGGTAAAAAGCAAAATCCCGCATCAGCTGCACCTCAGCATTCCAGCTTTCCACACTGCCTCCCCATCGTTGTATATGCCCGCCAATTTCTCCCTTCAGGTTATTATGCAGACTGTCGATCACGCCTATTACCCGCTCGGGCCGGAAGGTGGTGACGATGGCCGTGTTCATAGACTCGATAAACCTGGCTCTGAAAACGGGGTTTTGCAGTAAAAGCCTGAAATGCAGCGTGGAACCAGCAGGATTTGGCCAGCCTACGTTGTCGGGGTCGGTGGCAAATTCTAGTGTAGGATGGGAAGCCATTGACGGCGTGGTTTTTATAAGGCCAAAACCCCAGTCGGTATCCCACAGCAACCATCTAAATTTACCATTGGTAGACCGCTGTCGCCAGAATTTTACATTGTTTCCGGGCCAGTCGGTATTGGCATAATATATCTCAGCCACCATGTAATTGATGTACTCCTGCACATCTATATGCTGGTCGATGTAAGCAAATGCACTTGAGTCAGCCAGGTTCTGCTGCTGCAATCCCGCCATATAGGCCCGGTAGGCGTCAGCAGAGCCTTCCGCAACTATACCATCGCCTTCAAGCAAATCAATATCATCACTTTCGACACCATAATTAGCCTCAATGTAGTCCGCATCCAGTTTTTCGCGAAGGTTGAGTATTCCCCAGTAGTCGCCGTTGAGGTAGACCCTGACGGGCTGGTAGGCCTGATAATCAATATCCATTTGACCGCTTATGAGGGTGTGCATCAGCGCGTCCCTGAACATCGAGCTTTGGTTGTCGTTGCCGGAATTTCTCAACAGAAGCGCACCGAACCTGTTGATGTTTTTGGAAGAGAAAAAAGCATGTTTAAGATGATTGTCGCCATACTTATCACGTGCCTTGAGAGCAAATGATTTTTGATACGCCGTACGGCTGCAGCCTCCGAAAATTCTAAAATCGACCTCCTGCTCAAACCTTTTTTCCCCATAGATGCCATACAATTGAAAACTTGCATGCCGCTCCCAATCCTGATTATAATTAACTGGCTTTTCTCTGCAGTTTCCACTAATTCCGTTTTCACCCTCCGTATAAATGCCAATCATGTTATCCCACAAGTACCTGGGCGAGGTGGATAATGAAACTACGGGGAGCTTAAAGAGCGCCTCATTAATGAAGTAAGTAAAAATGGCAGTTTCACTAGGCAAAAAACCTTTTTTGAAGGCTTTGGCCTTCAAAACAGTTGTTTTTAAGACATCAACGTTCTTTTCGAACCGCCGCGACCTTTCTGTTGGCTCCGATCCATCGGTAGTGTAGCGGACTGTTACCCCCGACCGCTTATGTGTAAACCTCAGCCCCAGGGCGGCACCATACCTCCCAGATGGCAACGAAATACCGGGTTTTTCCAGCCTTTCATCGGCGGCGTACGAATTATTCGCAGCACCAGGACTAGCCACAGACAGGTAACTCCATTGCGATGGGCTGGTGACGATACGCCCGTAGGAGATATTAGTAAACTGCTTGGGAAAAAGCACGTAGTCTGCTACTTTCTGAGCCGCATCGTAAAGTATCAGCTCTCCGCCCTTTTCATCCATTTTGAAGTTAGTATGCAGCAGGGTATCCATTCCATCGCAAAAAATCAGCAGGTATCCCTTTGAGCCAACCCTGGTATTGGGTGGTAGCTGCCACTTGCCCGGATGAGCCGAATCGTTGGAAAGAGAATAACCCGACAAATCAACCTCGCTGGCCGACGGGTTAAAAAGCTCTATCCATCCGGGAAAGTTGTAGAACTCTTTGTCGTAAAGGATATCGCCATTCGAAGGGCACACCTCGTTGATCTGGATCTGGGAAAAGCTGTAAAAATGAAGTACCCCTGTAAAAATTAATAAAACAAAGGCCTTTTTCTTGAAACCCATGGAATGCTCAGACAAAAATAATTTTAAAACCGGCAGCAATTTAAAAAATGTTAACAGTTATCAAGCCGCCGCCCGCAATAGATCTTCAATATAATTGGCTTACATCCCAAACGGACCATTAGTTGGCAGCAAACAGTTCCCGCAACTTTCACACCCATTTTCTCAAATCATTCCATTAATTTGTGAACAAACTCGTTGCCCAATGATCCACTCACCCTTACTCAAAGCCAACCCAGCCCTCTACTCCTTTCTTCCGATGTTTTACATGGTTTGGGCCGACTCGGTGCTCACACCCGGGGAAATAAAAAACATCAGGGAACTGATTGCAAAGCAAAAATGGCTTACCACGGCTGAGCTCGACCTCCTGCTCTCCTACCTCAATCCGGCCTCCCCGCCAAGCCCGCAAGAGGTAAAAGAGTGGCTTGTTGAGATCAGGCGAACCTCGGCCGATTTGACCCCGGAAATGAAAAGCAGCCTGGTGGATATAGGCATGAAGCTGGCGCGGCTAAATACCATCGGCGGAAACGATGAGGCCATTTTAAGTGCGCATCAGCCGCTGAAAGACATAGAAGAAGTACTCGGCGTGATAAGCACCGAATCGGCTTTTCAGCTTGCCTACACCAAAAGAGAAACTGCAACCGAGGATCTCGGATCGAAAACCCGCTTTGCCACTGCCGTACTGCAAAAAATACTCGACGGTAGCCAGGCCGATATCATTCAGCGGGTGAAAACGCTGCTCTGCGACCCTGAGTTTACCTATCTCGAAACCGATAACCTTGGACAGTACAGAGAGCAAGTACTGCACTGGTGCAAAATCCTGGCGGAGCAAGGGCTTGGAAACTGGGCCTACCCGCGAGAATTTGGCGGCAAAGGAGATATGGAGGGCTACTTTACGGTGATGGAAACCCTCAGCTACCACGACCTCAGCATGGTGATCAAATTTGGCGTGCAATTTGGGCTTTTTGGCATGAGTATCTACTTTCTTGGCACCGAAAAACACCACCGCAAATACCTTCAGGATGCCGGCACTCTTACACTACCCGGCTGCTTTGCCATGACAGAAACCGGCCACGGTTCCAACGTAAAAGGCATAGAAACCACAGCCACCTATAACCCCGCAAAAAAAACGATCGTCGTTCATACACCTGCTGAGCAGGCCAGGAAAGAATACATCGGCAATGCCGCATTGCACGGCCAAATGGCAACCGTTTTTGCTAAACTTCTTATTGACGGTACCGACTATGGTGTAAATGCGTTTCTGGTGCCGTTGAGGGATACAAAAGGCAACACGCTGCCGGGTATACGCATAAAAGACTGTGGCCGCAAAATGGGCCTGAACGGTGTCGACAATGGCGTGATTTACTTCGACAACGTGGAAATTCCGGCGGACAACATGCTCGACCGGTTTGCACAAATTACACCTGATGGCCGCTTCACCAGCCCCCTAACCAGCGACAACAGGCGGTTTTTCACCATGCTGGGCACGTTAGTAGGTGGCCGCATCGGCATACCGCGGTCTGGCCTAAGTGCCACCAAATCGGGGCTTACCATTGCAATAAAATATGGCGATGGGCGCAGGCAATTTGGTCCGGAAGGTGGTGCGGAGGTTCCCATTTTAAACTACAGAACACATCAGCGAAGGCTACTTCCGCTGCTCGCAAACTCCTACGCCCTGCATTTTGCGCTGCAATACCTCACCAGGCGGTTTATCAGCCGCACTGAAGACGACATGCAGGAGATAGAAGCGCTGGCAGCCGGCCTTAAGGCATGGGCGACCTGGAATGCCACAGCCACACTGCAGGAATGCCGGGAGTGCTGCGGCGGCAAAGGTTACCTTGCAGAAAACAGGCTGGCAGCGCTTAAGAATGATACCGAAGTATACACCACTTTTGAAGGCGATAATACTGTGCTAATGCAGCTTGTTGCTAAAAGCCGGCTGTCGGAGTTTAAGAAAGAGTTTAGCGACATTAACTTGTTCGGGATGCTGGCTTATGTAACCGAGCAGGCAAGAACCTCCATTGCTGAGCTAAATCCGCTAACGGTACGAAATACAGACCAGGCCCATTTGCTGGATGCCGAATTTCATTTGGCTGCCTTCAGGTACCGTGAGAGGTCGATTCTGACATCTGCTGCGAGAAGGCTGAAGCACTATATCGACGAAGGGATGGACTCTTTTGACGCATTCAACCTCGTACAGCCGCATCTTGTAAATGTAGGTGCGGCCTACGTGGAAAGAGTTATTCTCGAAGAATTTGTGAATAAAGTGGGCCGGATAGAGGATGGCGACTGCCGAGATGTGATGGAAAAAGTGTGCCGGCTGTTCGCGCTTTCACAAATGGAAAAAAATAAAGGCTGGTACCTAGAAAGCGGTTACCTTGCCAGTGCAAAAACCAAGGCGATCCGCAAGCAGGTGGATGAGCTGTGCTGGGAGCTGAGAAAAGACGCAGTGGCGCTTGTAGACGCTTTTGGCATTCCTGATGTATTGCTCGCAGCACCGATCGCTGTTGCCAGAAAGCAGAACGGAGTGAGTTAGCACCTTTGTGGGTTGGTTTTGGGCCCAATTGGCCATACGACTGATTCTTCCTTGGCTTTTTCAAAAATACACAGCATCTTAACGAGATAGAGAGCCCACCATTCCTCTCTGTAAAGTTTAATTGTGAAACGTCCCTACACCTACCTGCTATTTACCGCAGTCATTCTGGTGACTGTTGCTGCCGTTTCCGGCCTTATCTTCAACTCACGCTGGAGCGGTCCGCCGCTGATTACCGGGCTGCTGCTGCTGGCGATCGCCTTCAGAGGAAGCCCTAAAACAAGGGGTTCTTCTTATACGGTGGTTATCCTTTCGGCCGTGAGCGCCTCACTCTACTACCCATCCGTGTTTTTGCAAATTGGCGATTTCAAGCTTAGCAGTCTCATCACTCCCCTTCTTCAAATTATCATGTTTGGCATGGGTACAGCCCTCAGCCTTAAAGATTTTGAGGGCGTAATAAAAATGCCCAAGGCTGTAGCCGTGGGACTGGTAAGCCAGTTTACAATAATGCCGCTGCTGGGAGCCGCCATTGCGATGTTGTTCAATTTTCCGCCTGAAATCGCTGCCGGTGTTATTTTGATTGGTGCTTCTCCAAGCGGGTTGGCCAGCAATGTAATGGCCTACCTTGCCAAAGCCAACGTGGCGCTTTCCGTTACAATGACGGCGGTAGCAACACTTTTTGCTCCGCTGATGACACCCCTGTGGATGGAATTGCTGGCAGGTCAGTATGTTCCTATCGAATTTTGGGGAATGATGTGGAGCATCATCAAAATTGTAATTATTCCCATTATTGGTGGGCTGGTATTCAACAAGCTGTTTCATGGCAAAGCCGATTGGCTCGACAAGGCTATGCCGATTGTGTCGATGTCGGCTATTGCTGTTATCATCAGCATTATTACTGCCGCAGGCCGCGACAGCCTGCTTACCATCGGTTTGGCTTTAATTGCCGCAGCGTTCATCCACAACACTTTAGGGTATTTTCTTGGCTACTGGTTTTGCCGTCTCATACGCATGAATGAGAGAGACAGCAGAACCATTTCGCTCGAAGTCGGAATGCAAAACGGCGGTTTGGCCTCAGGCATAGCACTGGAAATGGGCAAAGTGGCTACTGTAGGCCTCGCTCCTGCCGTTTTTGGGCCGCTGATGAACATTACCGGCTCCAGCCTTGCCACCTGGTGGCGCGAAAAAGCAATACCCGGCGAGCAGCCTGAAACAGTGAAGGCGCAGACTCGTTTGTAGGTTGAACGCAGCATCTTCGTGATGAAGTGCCAGGCAAAAGCACTAATGCAGGTATGCCGATTTACGGGACGCACCTGAAAGCTATTCGCGAAAAATTTTACACTTCCGGGTGATATGTGAGCGTTTTCCTGCACAAGTAAATAAAGCACAAAAATGACAGCATCATTTCCTGTAGTTGCAAGCATCGACCGGCAGAAGCTTTTCGAAGAGCTTTATACCACGGCGTTTCCGTCTGTTGCCCGCTTTGTGAAGCATATGGGCGGCGACTTTGAAGAAGCAAGTGATATTTTTCAGGACGCCCTGATGATTTTCTACGAAAAATGGGTGGCTGGAGACCTTGCCGTTCAGGTTTCTTTTGCCGCATACCTGGTGGGCATCTCAAAGCATTTGTGGATCAGAAAATATAACAGCGACAAACCCAATGTTTCCCTGAACCTGCACGAGGAGCTTATTGACGTTCCGGCGGAAGAAACACCGACGGTGGCTTTGCAAAAAATTGTTTCGATGCTCGAGAGATCAGGCAGCAAGTGTATGGCCCTGCTGAAAGCCTTTTATTTCGACAAACTTCCGATGACACGGATAAAAGGGATGTTTGGATATGCGAGCGAAAGATCGGCAACTGTTCAAAAATACAAATGCATTGAGAAGATAAGAGATGAGGCAAAAACCAAATCGTGGATTTATGAGGACTTCTTTGAGTGAAATTGCCAAAACCGAAGCTTATTTGATGCACACCTGCGGCACAGATGAAAAGCTGCTGATGGATGCAAAGCTGCTGATAGACCCTGTATTGAGGGCCAATACCAGCCTGCAAAAAGTAATCTACAAGGCCGTTAAATTCTGGAGTAGAAAGCAAATGAAGGCCGAACTGCAGCAAATACAAGCCAATCTTTTCAATCGTCCGGAGACTCAAACCTTACGTGACGAAATACACGACATTTTCAAAGACAAATAATCGCCATGAACATTCAAGCGAACTTAGTACCGATGGTTATTGACAGCAATGACCGTGGGGAGAGAGCCTATGACATTTTCAGTCTGCTGCTAAAGGAGCGCATCGTGTTCCTTGGCACCAAGGTAGACGACGTATCAGCCAACCTGGTAGTTGCCCAGCTGTTGTATCTCAACAGCATCGACCAGAAACAGCCCATCAGCCTGTACATCAACAGTCCGGGCGGCGTGGTATACGCCGGGTTGGCCATATACGATACCATGCAAATGATACAGGCGCCGGTTTCTACCGTTGCCGTGGGTGTAACGGCGAGCATGGCTACTGCGCTACTGTGCTCCGGTGCTAAAGGGAAACGCTACGCACTTCCGCATGCCACCATACACATGCACCCAACCAGTGGCGGGGCGCAGGGATACACCAACGATGTACGCATAGCCACCCGGGAACAGGAGCGCATTCAAACACAGCTTTTTCACCTCATAGGCAAGCACACCGGCCATCCGTGGGAAGAAATAGAGTCGTATTTTCTGCACGACAGGTACATGGATGTAATGGAGGCCAAGTCCTTCGGCCTGATTGATGAGGTGCTGGGCGATGTAAGCGACCTGATAGTGCTTGACAAGCCTGCCTTTAAAGTCACGCAGTTTTCAGAAGGGAAACAATAAATACTAAAAAAAAGCCTCTCCAGTAAATGGAAAGGCTTTTTTAGCTGGCACCGCGAAAATTAAATTACTTCTGCTGCAGTTTCGCCCAGTCGTCTTTCAGTGTTACGGTGCGATTAAACACTTTTTTGGCCGGCGTACTATACTTCGAGTCTACACAAAAGTATCCCTGGCGCTCAAACTGGTAACCTACACCTGTTTCCGCATCGGCAAGCGAGGGCTCCAGGGCTGCGTTCTCAACTATTTCAAGCGAATCCGGATTGATGTTTTTCTTCCAGTCTTCTCCATCTTCCACATCTGCGGGGTCTTCTACATTAAACAGCCGGTCGTACAGCCGCACTTCGGCCCTGTACGCATGTCTTGCCGATACCCACCCAAGGGCGCTCTTCACTTTTTTACCCGTTTGGTCTTCCCCGCTTTTTGTGAGAGGATCGTAGGTGCAGTGCACTTCTATTACCTCACCACTCACCGGGTCTTTCTTAAAACTCTCGCACTTGATTATATAGGCATATTTTAGTCGCACCTCCCTGCCAGGCCCCAGCCGGAAAAACTGCTTGGGAGGGTCTTCCATAAAGTCGCCTTGCTCAATATACACTTCCCGGCAAAACGGCAGCTCTCTTTTGCCCGATTCAGGGTCCTCCGGGTTGTTTACCGCATCCAAAAATTCCTCTTTATCTTCCGGGTAATTGGTAATAACGAGCTTCAGAGGCTTCAGAATGCCCATTTTCCGGGGAGCAATTTTGTTTAAGTCTTCTCTTACGCTCCACTCAAGCAGCGAAACGTCGATAATATTGTCACGTTTGGCAACGCCTATCTTTTCGGCAAAGTTGCGGATCGATGCCGGCGTGTACCCGCGCCTTCTTAACCCCGAAATGGTAGGGAGACGAGGATCGCTCCAGCCATCTACATATTTTCCCTCTACCAGCTCGAGCAGCTTACGCTTGCTCATAACTGTATAATTGAGGTTCAGCCTTGCAAATTCAATTTGCTGCGGATGGTATATGCCAAGCTCATCAATAAACCAGTCGTAAAGCGGCCGGTGCACTTCAAACTCCAGCGTGCATAGCGAATGGGTGATACCTTCGATAGAATCGGAAATGCCATGGGCAAAATCATACATCGGATAAATATGCCACTTGTCGCCGGTGCGGTGATGATGTGCGTGCTTTATCCTGTACATGGCTGGGTCTCTCATGTGCATGTTTGGGTGCGCCATGTCAATTTTAGCCCGCAGGATATGCGATCCCTCTGCCAGATCGCCATTTTTCATTTTTTCGAAAAGCACAAGGTTTTCTTCAACAGAACGGCTTCGCGACGGACTGTTTTTGCCCGGTTGCGTAGGTGTGCCTTTGTAGTTTTTAGCAAACTCTTCGGAAGGCGTATCGTCTACATACGCTTTTCCTGCTTTTATCAACTGAACAGCATATTCATAAAGTTTTCCAAAGTAGTCCGACGCATAGTACATGCGGTCTTCCCAATCAAACCCAAGCCATTTTACGTCCTCCTTAATGGAATCCACGTATTCCACGCTCTCCTTTGCCGGGTTGGTGTCGTCGAACCGCAAGTTGCAAAACCCTTTGTATTTCTGGGCGGTTCCAAAATTGAGACAAATAGACTTGGCGTGGCCAATGTGCAAATAGCCATTAGGCTCGGGCGGAAACCGCGTATGCACTCTTCCACCGAACTTGCCGGTGTTGTTGTCTTCCTCTATTATTTGATGTATAAAATGGAGAGATTCTTTCTTTTCTTCGTTTACTTCAGCCATTGGTTGGAGCTTTCTTTTAAAACGCTGCAAATTAAACGAATTATCCCGTAGGATGATAATTTAAGGGTGTTGCGAAGTGCGAAATTTATCTTGCATCCTTTCCACCGGAAGGCATCTGAAAATTGTCTCACGTATTGACCCTGCCGTGGGTTGCTGGCGGTAATGGGAGCAAATATGATATGATTGAGGATGAGGGTTTAGATAATTATGAATGTTTTAAGCGTTTGTATAGGAAACAGTAAAACTTGATTAATTTCGAAGGGCGGGAAAAGGATATCGATTACTTAAGATAAACCACAACCTGTGGGATGCTCTGAATGGCTTCAGGAGGTTTTATGGCAGGCCGAGCAGATGATTCTTAACTGAATTGGATATTTTTACAAATGACATTTTTAACTTATCGGCCAACTGTTGATGAAGCAAATACGCAGTAGATTTTATATAGCCATCCTTCTCACAACGTTCCTGAGCAGCTCACTTTATGGGCAGGAGCGGCTGGTTAGCGGAACAGTGACCGACCCCCAGGGCTTTACATTGCCTGGTGTAAACATTTACATCAAGGGCACCACCTCCGGCACCATTACAGATATGGACGGCAACTACCGGATACCCCTCGAAGGAGCGGATGTGGTCCTTGTTTTTTCCTATATCGGCTACATCACGCAGGAGATACCGGTACGTGCTGAAAGTACGATAAATGTTACCCTGGAAGAAGACACAAGGCAACTCAGCGAGGTGATTGTAACCGGCTATTCCTATGTGAAAAAGCGGGATGTGATTGGAGCGATTACATCGGTAACTGCCGAAGATATCAAAGATATGCCCGTGGTGAGCCTCGACCAGGCATTGCAGGGCAAAGCCGCCGGCGTGCAGGTAACTCAGTCATCCGGTACTCCCGGCGGTGGCATAACGGTGAGAGTGAGAGGCAACACATCTATTTCAGCATCCAACAGACCCCTGTTCATTATCGACGGCGTACCCGTTGAAGACGGCGCCCTGGCACTCCGCAGTTTTGGCGGGCAAAACGACAATGCCCTGGCCACGCTAAATCCCAACGACATCGAGTCGTTTCAGGTATTGAAAGATGCATCGGCAAAGGCAATTTATGGAAGCAGGGCCGCCAACGGTGTCGTGCTCATCACTACCAAAAGGGGCAGCCGGGGAGCCCGAACGTCGGTTAGCTTCGATGTACAGCGAGGCATTATTGACCTTGCCAACAAAATTGACCTGCTTAACTCCGAAGAGTTGGTGGAGTTGCAGCGTGAAGCCTTAACCAATGCAGGCGAAAATCCGGACGAATCGGGCATTATAGCGGGAGTAACCGACGCTGTGAACACCGACTGGATAGACATGGTAACCCGGCAGGCTATTATGGAACAGTATCAGCTGAGCATTTCGGGGGGCAACGAACAAACAAACTTTTACACCAGCTTCAATTATCGTGGCGAGCAGGGTGTTATTTTAAACAACCAGTTTTTACGGTTTTCCGGCACGCTTAATCTGGACCACCGGGTAACCGACAAGCTAAAGTTTGGCAACAACCTTACCGTTTCCCGTACCAGAAACGACAGGATAAAAGGCGATAACTTCCTGGATGGCGTATATTCAGGCGCGGTTAGAAGCCTGCCCTATTATTTTCCATACGATGAAGATGGCCGGATTATTGGCCCCAACAACGCAGCCTATGCAGGTTTCCCGAATTTTAATCCGGTAGGCCAGGCGGTGCTTCCGAGGTTCGAAACATACGCATTGAAGCTGCTTGTAGGTGTGTATGGCGAGTATGAGTTTAACCCTAATTTCAGAGCTAGAACTAAGTTCAGCATCGACTATAACGACATCGCTGAAGACCAGTTCGAGCCTTCATCAACAGCTATCGGCGGTTTTTTGGCTTCTGTCGGTGGCCAGGGATATGGCGTATTTTCAACCGGCACTTATATCACCTATATCAATACAAACACCCTCTCTTATAACCAAAAGATCGGTGACCACAACCTCAATGCGACTGTAGGCGCAGAATTTCTCCAGCGCACCGAACGAACCAACTTTGTGCAGGGCAGGCTTTTCCCAAGCGATGATTTCACCTACATCACTTCTGCTGGCATTGTGGACGCGGGAAGCTCCTTTTTTATTAGCAGCGGCCTCAATTCCTACTTTGCAGAAGCTCGCTACGACTACAATGAAAAGTATCTATTCGGGGTAACTACCCGCTACGATGGCTCTTCAAGATTTGGAGAGAACAACAGGTTTGGCCTCTTTCCTTCGGCTTCAGCAGGTTGGCGTGTGTCAAACGAGGGCTTCTTCCCGCAAAATACTGTGCTCGACGACGTTAAACTGAGGGCCAGCTATGGCTTTACCGGAAATGAAAGAATTGGCGATTTTGCCTTTCTGGGCACTTTTGCCTCCACTACCTACAACGGCGTAACGGGAACCGCTCCTGCAAACCTCGAAAACCCTGAACTGCAGTGGGAAGTTACCCGTGAAGCAAATGTCGGCATTGACGTGTCTATATTTGAAGGCAGAATACAGACAGCGGTAGACGTTTATCAAAACCTTACAAGCAAGCTCCTTTTCAGTGAACCCATCCCTTTAACCACCGGTTTTGGAAGCATACAGGGCAACATCGGCGAGGTTTCCAATAAAGGGATTGAACTGGCGCTGAATACAATTAATTTTGACAGAGACTTCAAGTGGTCTACCAACCTCAACCTGGCGAGGAACCAAAACCTGGTGGAATCGCTGGCCGATACCCTCCCGTTGTTCAGAGGCTATACTGCCAATGGAGCTGGCAGCACTAATATTGTAAAAGTAGGATATCCGCTCGGTACTTTTTGGGGATTAAACTTTCTGGGAGTGGATCCGGCCACCGGCGACGCTATCTACGAAGACGTAAACGGGGACGGGCAGATAAGCCCGGATGACGGAATGATTATCGGCACTGCCCAACCCGACATAATTGGTGGAATTACCAACAACTTTGCGTACAAAGGATTTGACCTTAGCGTGTTCCTGCAATTTAGCTATGGCAACGATATCTTGAATTTTAGCAACGCCTCTCTTCTCAACTCGGGTGAAGACCTTAACAACAACCAGGTGAGGAAAGCCCTCGACCGATGGCAGGAGCCGGGAGACATAACCGATGTGCCACGCTATGAATCGGGCAACACCCGTAACAACTGGCACAGCAGCCGGCTGCTGGAAGATGGTTCCTTTTTGAGGATAAAAAATGTTTCGGTCGGCTATAACGTGCCTGTACGATATGCCCAAAGAGTAAAAGCGCAAAGTGTGCGGCTTTTTGCTTCGGCCACAAACCTTCTCACATGGACAACCTACACCGGCAACGATCCGGAAGTAAGTACACTGGACGGCTCCACTACGGCGCAGGGTATCGACTTTTTTACGCTGCCGCAGGTGAAGACAATAATGGGCGGAATAAACGTAAAGTTTTAGGAGCTAATGAAGATGAAAAAATTATTCTTGCTAATTACTTTTCTCGCCAGCGGGTTTGGTTGCAGCTACTACCTGGAGCCTGAGCCGGTAAACCTTCTCATCAACGAGTTTGCCCTTAACGAAGCTCGTGACGTCGCTTCCGTTGAAATCGGGCTCTACGGCGCTTTCCGCAGCATTGCAGCGCCTAAGGTGATAGCCGGCGACATGACGGCCGATATGCTTATTCACATTGGTACCTTCAATCAGTACCGCGAATTTAGCAGCAAACAAATTACATCATCCAACGCATCGGTGGCGGCCTTGTGGGGCAGCATCTACCGTACTGTTTATGTAGCCAACTTTATCCTCGAACGCTTGCCCGATGTGCCGGGGGTAACCACAGCAGAAAGAGATAGGGTAACTGCCACCGCACACTTCCTGAGAGGCTACGCTTATTTCGTTGGACTGTACACCTATGGGGGCATTCCCATTGTAACCACAACAGATATAAGTGCCAACCGCAACATCCCACGGGCGACGGAGGACGACGTGCTGGCGCAAATAATAGCCGACTACGAAGCGGCTTCGGGCGAGGGGCTACCCGAAAATCCCTCAAATGCAGGGTTTGTTAGCACTAATGCTGTTAAGGCTGCCCGCGCCAGATTGGCACTTTACCTGGGCGACTGGCCAACGGCTGAAGCCCTGGCCACGGAAATTATAGACAGTGAACTGTATGAGCTTGAACCTGATTTCGCGGATTTGGTATTGACGGATTTTAGCGATGAGGCAATTCTGGAAGTGGGTTACACAATAAGTGACGACCCTGGCACAGATGCAAATTTTGGCTTGAACGATCTTTTCCAGGGCAGGCGCGAGATTATACCCAGCAACGAAGCTGTGGTAGCCCTCAACAGCGACGAAGCCGGCGACCGCTGGCGCACGCTCGAATTTGACCTTGGAGAGTTGGGCGGCACCGACAATGGCTGGTCGGTGGCAAAATATGGTACTGCTGATGAGGATAACAACAACATCGTTATTTTCAGGCTGGGTGAAATGTACCTGATAAGAGCCGAGGCCAGGGCGCAACAAAATAAGCTCCTCGGAGCAAACAGCGCAATCGAAGACATAAACGTGCTTCGAACCAGGGCAAATGCTGCCCCTGCTACGGCAAACTCGAGAGAGCAGCTGCTCCTTCTCATTGAGCGTGAACGACTTTACGAGCTGGCGTACGAGGGGCACCGGTGGTATGATCTGGTAAGAACAGACCGCGCGAAAACCGTAATGCCTGCTTTTAACAACAATTGGCAGGCGGTATTTGAGGTCTGGCCAATTCCACTCAGAGAGATACAAAATAACCCGGCGCTAAGTGGAGCACAGAACGCTGGCTATTGACGACGTGCAAACGATAAAAAAATTGAAAACGAAACCAGGAAATTATATCTCCGGTCAAAAGACAGAAAAGGCAATGAAGCACCGCCTGTCGGCTACCCTACTTTTATTTCTGAAGGGTGCGCTCCTTTTGCTGACCGTCGTCTTAACAGCCGGCTGCGAGCAAGAAAAGTTGATCTTCAAAGGTCCGTACCACGTGCGATTTACCGAAGAAGCAGCGTCGGAACAGGAGAGCTGGAGCGAAAACATTCAGATTTCGGTGCATTTGGTGGGGCCACAGCGCGACGAAGATGTCAAGATCAATTACTCGATTGAAGGCGATGCCAGGGAAGGGATAGACTACGAGATTCTTAGCGAAAGAGGTGTGGTGGTGATACCCGACAATGCGAGCTTTGGCTATATCACGTTGCGACTGATTAATAACGCCAACAACATTTTAGAGTCGCAGGAGATTATATTTACGCTTGAGGGGGTAGCGCCGGTAAGCCTTGAAATTGGCCAGGGGGAAAGTGCCATTGGAAAACAAATGGTTTTTACCATTTTGGACGACTGCATACTGGGTGGCTACTACACAGGGTTTGGCCCAACTGGCTCTGCCCCTATTGAAAACATCAGAATTACCAGCACCGACTGCCAGGAATACCTGCTCTCGAATTGGGACATTAACCTGCCCATTTTCAATTCGAGCGGCGTTCGTGACCTCATCTTTATCGACAACTACGACAACACGCTTACCATTCCTGAGCAGGAGGAAGAAACCCTGGCTGAGGAACAGGCAACAATAAGAGGCACAGGCGTGGTAAACCCGTTAACAAATGAGATCATTCTCACCATCGAGTTTGTAGATGTGCCTGAGGTAGCCCCGCAAACGGTAACTTTCAAACCCCGGTAGCCATGCAAAAAAGCTTAGTAAAACTTCTTACACTTTTATTTTTGATGGCAAGCCTGCTCGCATGCAAAGAGGAGTTTGAGCCGGAGCCCTTTACCTACACGCAGGTGCTGACGGGCAAAGTCTCGAAAACCTGGAAAATGACTGGCATTTCCATTCTTGAAGACGGGAAGCCAACCCAAAATATACCCTTGCCCCCCAACGATTGCGTATTTGACGACGAATACGTGTTTTATGCCAATGATGAAAAAAAATATGAAATACTGGACGCGGATATCAAGTGCAGCCCCGACGACCCGGATATTTTCCTGGAAGACAAGTGGTCGTTTGTAAACGCCAATGCCACTTTGGAAATAGTGTTACCCATCCTAACCTCCGAATTTCGACTGCCCTTCATAGTTAAATCCTTGACTGACACCCGCATGGTGCTGGAAATATATTTCGATGGGGGAAGCTACAGGTTCACATTTCAGTCGCAAAGAACACAAGATTAGCATCGTATGAGATTTCCGGTAACTATTTTCACACTGTTTGTTTTCCTGCTTTCGGGGTTTTCCGACAATATTTACCAGCTTCCGCAGGAGCCGGTGCCCAACCCTCCTACCCGCACCTGCGAAACAATGGAGCAAGACAGCATCAATCGGCTCAAATATGCCGATATGCGCAACAGGCTGGATTTCGAGCTGAAAATTCAGAGAAAGGCGGAAGAGATACGGCAGCGACAGCTCAGTGGCAGAACGCAGGCAGAACTTATCACCATCCCCATGGTAGTGCATGTGGTACACAACGGCGAGCAGGTAGGCCAGGGAAGAAACATAAGCGCGGCACAAGTAGCAGCGCAAATTGAAGTATTGAACGAAGACTTCCGCAGAAAGGTGGGCACCAACGGCTTTAACGACAATCCTGTTGGTGCAGACATTGAAATTGAGTTTTGCCTGGCTGCACTCGGGCCTGAAGGACAGGAATTGGAAGAAGCGGGCATTCACCGCTACAACGGCAACCGTGCAGCATGGACACGACCCGACATTGAGGGTATATTGAAGCCAAACACCATTTGGAACCCTAACGACTACCTGAATGTCTGGACGGTAGACTTTGAAGGCGAAAGTGAGCTTCTTCTGGGCTATGCGCAGTTTCCCAGTGACTCCGAACTCTCGGGCCTTCCTGCCAGCGGCGGATCCTCATCTACCGATGGCGTGGTGGTGCGGTACGCCAACTTTGGTTCGGCCGAAAAAGGGGATTTTCCGGTGATGACGGCACCATACAACCGCGGCCGCACGCTTACCCACGAGGTGGGGCATTGGCTGGGTTTGCGGCATATTTGGGGCGACGGGCCCTGTGGTTCCGACGACTTTGTGGCCGATACACCCGAGGCTGCCGAACCAACAAGGGGCTGCCCCACCGGGAAAACGTCGTGCGGTTCTGTGGATATGATCCAGAACTATATGGACTACTCCGACGATGCCTGTATGAACATTTTCACACAAGGGCAGAAACAGCGTATTTTGGCTGTGATGGAGGTGAGTCCTCGCAGAAATTCGCTTATTAATTCACAAGTGTGCGGCGAAATCGTAGCGGCTGCCCCCGTGCCGGACTTCACCTCCGACAAGCAGCTCACCCTGAGAGACGGGTCGATCAGATTTATCGATCTTTCCTCCAACTTCCCTACTTCGTGGCTTTGGACGTTCGAAGGTGGCACGCCTGCCACATCAACTGAAAGAAACCCGGTGGTGAAATATACTACAGAGGGATTGTACGATGTAACACTCGTGGTTGCCAACGAATACGGAACATCTGAGCCGCTGTTGCGTGAAGATTATGTGACAGTGTCTGGCGAAGGAATTTGCGGGTCGTTAAGCAATTTTGATGTTTCGTCGTCAACCGTTCTGCCTCTTCCCGGTGTATACGAAGACCAGCCCATTCCCAATCCCGAGGGATATCTGCTCGGCCACAACAGCATCCGCACACAAGCCGTTTCCGAATTCTTCGCCAATAAGCCCGGCTATGTAAATCTCAGCGGAGCGAGCATTAAATTTGGCAAAGCTGTGGCAAGCAACCCCGAAGCCACGGCCACTATAGTGGTGTGGAACGCCCGGGGCCCGGAGAGCAGCCCGGGCGCAATCTTAGAGCAAAAAGAGATTCTGATAAGGGAAATTGCCGACGACATTGCCGCCGGCGAACCTACCGAAATAGTATTTGGACGGCGGGTACCTCTGTTCGGCGTGAGCTTTCATATCGGCCTGGTGCTTAACTACGACGCAGGCGATACATTAGCGCTGGCAAGCTCAGCTGACGGCGAGGTAAGCGTGCCCACTGCCTGGGAAAAAGATGCTGAGGGCGAATGGGAACTGGTAAGCCGGGGCTATGGCCTCACCGTCAGCCATGCCATGGTAGCCTATGTGGGTATGGATGCGTCGGTTCAAATACGAACCAGCAAGTTAATTGTAAGCCCGGGCGAGACAGTTACACTAAGTGCAACCGGCGCATCGGTCTTTCAGTGGGAAACCGCCACAGGCAACCTTGTTAACAACCTGGGTCCAACCGTGGAAGCGCGCCCCACCGAAACATCTACCTACAAGGTAGTGGCCAGCGGCGACAACTTGTGTGTAACCGAAGCCGAGCTAACAGTGTATGTAAGGGACGTGACTTCGGTGCCGGAGCCGGACCTGGCTGGGTTCAGCATTTATCCCAACCCCATAGAAAATGGCAGCTTTACACTGGAACTTCAAAACGACTACCTCGGCACAGTCGACATTTACCTTTATAACATATTGGGGCAAAAACTGCTGGCAACACAACTTGTAAAAACCGGAAATCGGCTCAAAGAGGTGATTCCGGTGAATACCGCAGCCGGCGGCATTATAGCCGAAGTGCGAATGGGACAGACAGTACGGCGGGAAAAGCTGATTGTGCGACAATAAAAAGGGCATGTATCCCATGCCCGATTATTCATTTCAAAGCGGTTAGAAAAACTACTGAATTGCCTGTTCTTTGTTGAAGATGTAGTTAAGCTTTATAGTTATCTCCGTATACAATGCTTCAAACTCTTCGTCAGTCAAAGTATCGGCGTATTCCTGGGTTAGCGTATCCAAAATAGCATCTTCCACCACACTAATTTGAATAGGTTCACTCCAAATCAGCTCTTCTTCATCGTTTTCCTCAATGGAGTATTCCTCATCAAATGTACTGTCTGCATTGGAAACCATCAAAAGCCGGTCGCCATCTTTTGCCCATGATCCCCCGTCTACCCGGTCTGCGCCCGACAGGTAAATGCGGCGGTCGTAAGTGTGGTCAGCCCTGAATTCAACCACGTAGTCTTGCCATCCCAAACCAAGTTGATGGATTTGTACGATTTTACCCTCATACGATTCAAACCCCGCAGGCGCTTCAGTAAGCTGAAAAACCTCAAGCTTCCATTTGCCTTCAATTATATCAGGCGCCTCCGGGGTGTCGTCGTTGCCGCAGGCGAGAAAAAAAATTAACCCTATAAAGCTAATTACCCTTCCTAATTTCTCGCCCCTGATCTCTTTCATGTATTGGATTATCGTTTTTGCACTTTTACTATGAAGCGATTAGTCCTCCTTTTTTTCAAAGTTGTGCAGAAAGTAAACCGCCACTTCGTCGCTTAACTCATCAAATCTTTCCTGGTCCATATCAAATAAAACGTAATTATAGATATTGGTGGTCTGCGCGGTGTCTTCAATCTGAGTCATCACCTCATCGGTTATGAGCGGGAAGTCGGAAAACAGGCTGATCTGCAGGCTGGTTTCAGTAATGTCTTCCTCAATTATGTACTCTCTTTCCAACCCTGAATCGTCATCGTCGGGCATCAAAAGAAGCTTGTCATCTTCAATTTCCCACGTACCGGTTTCATTAAAATCAGGTCCCGAAAGCTTTACAGAAAGTTTGTAGGTATTGTCGTTAAAAAACTCCATCTCATACGTTTCAGCACCATAGAAATTGGCAGCCTGAAAGGTAAGCAGCTCCCAATAATCGCTGTATGCAGCCGGAACGTTGTAAAACGACACGCCATCGAGCTCCCATGTACCAACTATTATATGAGGTGGTGCCGGAGCTTCGTCATCCTTTCCGCAGGAGGCAAGGAAAACCAACCCAACCAACCCTATTAAAAGTAGATTTTTGTTCATAGAAGTGAATTTAATATGCTTTGATGTCTGTTAATGATTTGAATGTATAACATGTGGATGTATAAAAGCCTCTATTTATTAAATTTAAAATTATTTTTCCAGTCATTTATGAGTACCCGGATATTTTCCACCGTTTCGCTCCTTTTCTGCCTGCTGTCGTTTCATATCCACGGGCAGTTTGCCTCTCCGGCCAACAGAAAGCAAGCACTGGAAAACGCCCGGTTGTTGTACGAAAAAGGTTTGATGTATCAACAAAACGAAGATTTTGCCCGATCCATTGTTCTGTTCGATTCTGCACTGCAGTATAACCCTCAGTTTACCGAGGCGCTCTTTTCTATAGGAAGCAGCTTTGAAAAAACTGAAGCATTTTCGAAAGCACTCGATGCATACAATAAAGTATTGCAGTTGAGGCCCGGGTTTTCCGGCGCATTGTTTCGCAAAGCTGTATGCCTGTACCATCTGAACCTGTACGACGAAGCCATTCACCATTTCAGCCAGCTTATTGCAAGCAGCAATGGCCAAAGCGCTACGAATGCCATCTTTTATCGCTATT
Organism: uncultured Imperialibacter sp.; assembly: GCA_965651695.1. GTDB lineage: Bacteria > Bacteroidota > Bacteroidia > Cytophagales > Cyclobacteriaceae > Imperialibacter. The sequence continues at coordinate 25,398 of CBFGTI010000011.1, forward strand.
CCGAATCAGATGGTTTGAGCATCTCCGCCGATAACCAGATTTCGTCGGAATACTATTTGTGGCGCGGACTAGCCCGGCTGGAAGCCCGGCTGGAAGCCCGGTTGGAAACCCGGCTGGAATCTCACTCGGATAGTGCGAGAACAGCGCTTGCATTTAAAGATCTCGATACTGCCGTAGTTTTATCGGGCGGAGCCGCCGACTACCTGGTAAATAGAGGGCGGGCCTATCAAGAATTGAAAATGAATGAGCAAGCACAGAAAGACTACGAAGCAGTACTAAAAAAAGACCCGGAACATGAGATAGCGCTTCTCAATTTGTTTACAGTAAATCCTGAGCTTGCCCAGGCGTATTTAAAACAACTTCCCGACGGCAACTCAGGGATAGTGATACCCGAACTACTGGCGCAACAGGCCTATGTAGCCTACCTTAATGAAGACTATGCCCGCTCGCTCGGGCTGTACGATCAGGCACTCCGGATAAAGCCGTTGGAACCCGACTGGATTCTCAACCGAAGCCTGTGCCTGGCAAAGGTGGGAAACACCGGCAAAGCAGAAGAAGATATGCTTAGCGTGCTGGAAATGGACGACCACTCGCCGAGGGTTTTTCTATACCTCGGCAATCTGTACTTTCTGCAGGGTAAGTTTGAAAACGCTGTTTCCTTCTATAATCAATACATTGCGCTGGAACCCCGCCATTCATCAGCCTACCTCAACCGTGGCCTATCGTTCGACAGGCTGGGGCAGCATCAAAATGCCTGCAAGGATTTAGAAACTGCCGCCCGCATGGGTGAAACCAAAGCTGCCGAGCCACTGCAAGCGCTATGCACGCACTAATGGCCCGCGTTGGCCTGGTAAATCAAATGCAAGCCTTTGAGGGTCAGATTCTTGTCTACATGATCAAAAATTTCCCTTAGCGGCTCAAGCACAAGCGATAACCCTCCTGTGGCAACGATCTTAAAGGCCCGCTTCCCTTCCTGCTCTCTTATTTTAAATATCACTTCTTTCACCAAACCTACGTATCCTACCAAAATGCCCGCCTGTATAGCCTGCACAGTATCGGTACCAATAAAGGTGGAGGGATACTCCAGCGGGATAATCGGAAGCTGCGCCGTTTGCTGAAACAGCGATTTCATGGCAGTACGTATGCCTGGAGCGATATTCACACCCAATATTTCGCCATTTTCAGACAGCACGGTAAAAGTAAGCGCAGTTCCGAAGTCGACGATAATAGCTGCCGTTTGGTGATAGTGGTAGGCAGCAATAGCATTGGCTACCAGGTCAGACCCGATCTCATACGGGTTTTTGATTTTCAAGGTCAGGCGTTTGTAGGTTTCGGGGCGGGCGATTACGGGTTTTTGTCCAAAAAGTTTCTCCACCACTTCTTCGATAACAGGGGTAAGCGCCGGAACAACGCTGCTTACAACCACACCACCAATGTCGGAATACCGCACCTTGTTCTCCAGAAAAAAGGCTCGCAAGCGCTTTTCGTATTCAGAAGCTGGTAGCTGAGGCAGCGCGGCGGTTCTGAAAACAAACACGGGTTCTTCTGCTTCAAAGAAGCCGGCAACCACATCCGAGTTTCCAATGTCAAATGCAAGGATCATATTCCGGTCGTAATTACAACTTTTCCTACAGTTTTACCACTCTGAAACACGGCAATAGCTTCTTTTAGCTGCTCAAAATCATACATATGGCCGACGACCGGTTTCCCTATATTGTGATTCGACATGTTCCCGAGTATATCAGCAAGCAACTCCCGCCTTTCGTAAAGCCATATGAGGTTAAAGCCCATCACCGATTTGTTTTCGCTTATTAGCTTAAGAGGGTCTATTTTTGGCCTGGAAAAGAACTTGACCGCCAGCTTAACCGGATTCAGGCGTTTACCCGTTTCAGCAAAATGGGCCGATCCGTACACAATCATGCGTCCCTGTGGTGCAAGCGCATCGTAGCCTTTCGCCAGCACCTTCCCTCCTATACATTCCAGTATCAGGTCAAAAGGCTTTGCCGAGGCTGTTTTTTTGAGCTCCGCCTCAAAAGCGTGGTCACGAACAAGAATTTCATCAAACCCCTCCTCTTCAAGCGTGCCTCTCTTCGCCACGGTACCGATGGAGCCAACAGTGTATGCGCCAGCGGCCTTTGCGTATCGGTTGGCAAGAATGCCCACGCCACCTGCGGCACTATGGATCAGCACCTTATACCCTCGCTGCAGATTACCAAGGTTAAACAGGGCGTAGTAGGCTGTAATACCCTGCACGAGAAAAGATGCCCCCTCTTCGAAACTCCACCCGGCAGCGAGAGGCGTAAGATAATCGGGGTGCTGCACCAAATGGGTAGTGTAAGCGCCAAATCTTGTAACACCCATCACGGCGTCGCCGGGTTTGAACCTCTTAACCTCGCTACCGCACTGCTCCACAACACCGGCAAACTCCAACCCCGGAACAAAGCTGCCCTTTGGCGTAGCACTATAAATACCCAGGATGGCGAAAATATCTGCAAAATTTAACCCTATGGCTTTTACTTTTATCAGCACCTCGTCGTTAGAGGGTGAAGGAATTGGGGACGACGAAAGCACCAGGCGATCCATATGACCCGCCTTGGTCATTTGCCATGCCATGCGAAGGGAAGGGGATTCATTCATGAGCGCAAAATAGGCCTTAATCCGATATACGAAGCACTTTCAAAAAAAATAATCAAAAAGCCTTGACAAATAGTGGGGTAAACGATTTATAATTACATCAAAATTCAAAAGACGAGCACCGACAGTTAAACAATGGACAAAAAAAGGGTAATCAAAAGTTATGAAAAGCTTGACCAGGGAATGAGGGACCTCCTGGAGGAAGCCTACCCAAACGGTTTTACAGGAAATGTTATCAGGCTTACCACCGCACAAAATGAAACATATTTTGCTGTACCTTTGGAAACAGAAGAAGCCAACTACCTGATAAAGGTACCTATCGAGGTAATGAAAGGGAAACCGGACGAGGAAGAAGATGATTTTGACAATTCTGGCGACGATACCGACGACACACCAGCCGCATCGGACAAAGACGACGACTACGACGATTCATCAAGTGATCCCTCCTACAACCAGGGTTTCGACGACGACATCGATTAAGTTGTAATCGTTAGTTTCAATATTGGGTTGATTTTGTGGTGAATCAACTAACAAAGTCCTTACTTTAATAAAATAATCCCTGTAATTAATTGTTCTTGTTATAAATCACTTAGCTTTGTACTTCTCAAACCTAATAACTATGAAAAAAGTACTAGTATTACTGTTTATGGCGGGAACAATGCTGTACGCATGCCAGCAGTCTACCAAAACAGAAACTGAAAGTGAGACAGCAACAGAAGCAACAACAGAAACACCTGCGGTTGAGGAGAGCGCTCCGGCCGACAGTTTAACAGTGACTGATTCAGCCGGAGTAGAGGCAGATTCAGTACAGTAAAATAAAAAAGGCCCGAATTCGGGCCTTTTTCTTTTCAAAGTTTTTATCCGGCTTTTCTCCTTCCCCGGTATTGCGCGTAAAAGAGAACCAACTCAAGCGCCTTCCTGATAGCTTCATTGATAGGATAAAATTTGCTACCCAGTTCCCAGTCGATGGCCATTAACTGCGACTGGTAGTCCGACATCTGAGGTACGGCAATGGCATTGCTTTTTATCCCTTCCTCCGTTAGCTGAAATGCAACAGGCTGATCGTTTTTAATGAGCTGGCAGGTCACTAATTTCTTTTGGCCGTTTTTGTCGCGGCTGGCCGAATATCCAAAAAGCCGGCAAATCAGTCCGCGGTATTTGTACTCCGCGCAGAAACCGGAAGTGCGCTCTACTACCAGCGGCTGAAACAAGTGGCATATCGCGGAGTCCGGATCTTTCTCCATGCTTTCGAGTAGCGGCATTGCCTGGTCGGCCTTGTGCAGGTGATACGCAAGCGGCAAAAATTCGAGCACCGTGGCCGAAATTTCCGGTTTCGTGCAACACTTACCGCACCCACTCAAACAATGGAGTGTGGTTTGCTCCTGAAAGAGATTGATTTCCTTTTGTAGCTTTTCGAACACCCGTTCGACAGCAGCTACTTTTCGGTATATTGACAAATGTGAGGGAGAAAGCGCAAAGCTAAACAGCAAAAGGATGACTTCGCTGCACGGCACAAAAAATATTTTAGGTCATCGAATTTGCTGTGGCTGCATAAGACTGTGTTAGCATGCTGGTCAAATCCAAAGGCCACGACCGCTTGTTGTCGAGAAAAAATTTTTGGTTGACCTCGAGTTCAATACCGACATAACTGGCCCCGTCCAACTCCTTACGCAAAAAGGTGGTAAAACCGTCCGACTTGCCCAGGTAAGGTTTATTGTATTTTATCTTATACCCATCCGACAGCGCCTTCATTCCCTTTTTCCACGCCACACAAAATTTTTTCTCTGCCTTTCTTCGTGGATCAAACAACAGACCAATATCCACGTTTCTCACGTCGCCATCCAATACAGGCGTAAAAGTATGCACAGAAATATGCACCACCGGGTTGCCCTGCTCAATCCACTTGCTGATCCTGGAATGCACTGCATTTCGGTAAGGGGTGTAATATTTATTCAGAATGTGTTTTCGAACAATTTTTGGCAACGGCTTAGTGAATTGCGAAAAGAGAGATTTGTGGTGCCGCGACCTGTTCAGTTCAATTAAAAGACGGGTGGTAGTCGAAAAAAAAGACGCATCTGCTCTTATCTCCTTCATGGCATTAAACAGCCCCAGTGCACCAATATCGTACCCGCGATGCGATTGCAGTACATCGAGGTCTTTGTTGAATACGTATTCATACTCCTCCGGCACGTCGTTGCCACCATGTTCACAAGTAAGTATAAATTTCGCTTTGTTCATTTCCCCTCAAGGTACAAACATTTCGTTCCGTTGTAAGCAATCGCTCAAGCTGCGATAAACATCGGTTACCTTTTCGCGAGTCGGCCTCAAACCAGTAGCAGTCAAGATCCTTTCGGAAAGGTTGCCATTCACCAGAATGGCTTCAAGTGCAGCCGGCGTTTCACGGTAAACCTGCGTGGCCATCGATTTCCAGAAATCCCGGGCCGAGGCTTCCTCGCTTTCGAAACCGAACAACGAAAGGTAGCTTGAATTCCGGACTCGGTAGTTCATTCCCTCTTTCACAACACCGAGAAAAATTTCGGAGAGCGGGTCTTCGTGCCATTGCTTTTGTACTGCAAAGGTGCACAGTTCTTCGCTGCAAAGCCGCTTTATCACTTCCGTTATTATCGATAGCACAGCAATGTCAGCCGCAGGACATTCCTGAATGTCGATGATCCGGATTTCAATAGCACCCCTGTCGAACCGCGCTATTGCCCCTCGTGAATTGAGAAAATGCTGGTCAAGAATCCCGGCAGTATCGTACGACTTTATATCGTTCCGTATTCTCCTGAAAATTTTCTCATCGTACTCCTGATGGCTAAAAAGCTGCTCAGGAATGACCTTGCCTGCAATAGAAGGAATCCGCTCCTGATTGTGCCTGTAGCTTTCCAGTCTCCCATCGATAAATCCGGTAAACCTGCCATCGAGTATAGGGCTGGAGGCCGAAAGGGCCGGAATAAGCGGCAAAACCAACCTTACCGCTGCATGCAGGCGGGCAAATTCCTCATCGCCGCAAAATGGCAGGTTGATATGAGTACTCTGCAGGTTCGACCAGCCATGGCCGCGGCAGTCGAATATCCTGTTGTACAAGTCGTAAATCTCGTTATTTTCGTGCGGCCAGATTACCGTCTCTGTGTACGGGTCCATGAGGGGATGGGCGCCGGTGGGCAGCAATACGGCCTCGTATGCTTCTAATAGCCTGTTTATCTCCCGAACATTTTCATGAAAAACAGCAGAAAGCCCTTCCATCGTAGCAACCGGCCCATTGGTTTTTAGCTCCACCACATGCGAAACCAGCTCGTTCGACCACGCTATTGGTCCTCTTTCGATATCTGCAACAACCTCACCGGCAACATCACTAAAAAGTTGGTCTACTATCGGCTGAACACGCAAATCGTTCCTGGAAACAATCATGTATTCCATTTCTACGCCGTAGCCCTCGAAAAGGTGGAGTTTTCTCATCGGTCCGCTCGCCATACATATTACAAGTTTTTCTTTTGTTCAATCCTCCGCTGAAGGGACCCCAAAATTCGCCTGTAAAGTTGATCCTTCAGGCACTTATCCTCTATGCCTGAGTCGAGGCTTGGGTTGTCGTTTACCTCAATGATATACACATTGTTTCCCTTTTGCTTCAAATCCACCCCGTATAACCCGTTTCCTATAAGATTGGCAGCTTTTACAGCGGTGTCAATCACAATGGTTGGCACTTCTTCCACCGGCATTGTCTCCGCTATGCCATAGAGATCATCCTCATTTTTCTTCTCCCAGTTATATATTTGCCAGTGGTCTTTGGCCATGTAGTATTTGCATGCGTAAAGCGGCTTATTGTCGAGCACGCCTATGCGCCAGTCGTAATCGGTGGGTAAAAACTCCTGGGCAATTACCAGGTCCGAATCTTCCAGCATTTTATCGAGGGCTTCGGCCAGGCTTCGGTTGTCGGCCACTTTGATAACTCCCTGCGAGAAAGAGCTGTCGGGTTGCTTCAACACGATTGGGAAACCTAAAAGCGCCTCCAACTCCTGCCGGTTGTCTTTGTGCACGATAACGGTTTTGGGTGTAGGTATTTTTGCTTTACCCAAAGTCTCGGCCAAAAAAACCTTATTGGTACATCGCATTATCGACACCGGGTCGTCTATCACGGGAATGCCATCGGCAAAGGCACGCCTGGCAAAGCGGTAGGTATGGTGATTAACTGCCGTGGTTTCCCTGATAAATAACGCATCGTATTCCGACACCCGGCTGTAGTCTTCCTTCGTTATCAGATCTACGTAGAACCCCATATCCTCCCCCACATCGATAAAATTCTGTATCGATTTTTTATCGGATGGAGGCGATTTTTCATTCGGGTTTACCAATATCGCCAGGTCATAGATGGTCTTGCTGGACCGCCTGCCGTCGTACCGCTTCTTCTTAAAATACTCCTTGGCCGACTCTTCAAGAAAGGGTTTATGCGAGTCAGGGATTTCTTTTACCGGTATGGGTGTAATGCCCTGCAGAATCCATTTTTTCTGATACTGAAACTGAGCCCTGAGAAGCGGAGCCTGAAATAAATTGTAGAGTGCTCGGCTCAGGTTGTCGTATTGGGGGCTTAGGTTTCGGCCGAAATAGATGCTTAGTGCAAAATGCGTAGATTTGATCCGCGAAAGGCTTTTCTGAATCTGCTCGTCAATTTCGTCGGTAATCACCCGAACAATGGTGCTCGATTTGAGGTCCTGAATGGTGGTTACACTGGGAATTACCTTGTGCCCCCGCGCCTCGGCAAGCAAAGAAACGTAGTAGCCCGCCGACTGGTACCAATAGTTTCTCGCCAAATTGAAGATCCTGACATTTTTAATGTCGGCGTATTGAGGGTTGGTTAAGTAAGACCTAACCGAGACTACCTCAACTTCTTCAATATTAAATTTCCAATCTTTAGGGTTGTTGATAACAACAATTTTCCTCATTATTTATTCTGCTGGTTCTAAAATAAGCAAGTTAGCATCATATGTAAGTATTCCCAACATAATGGCATTGATGAGCCTGTGCACATCCACCTTGTATGTATGGTCGCCCGAAAGTGGATTTTCGCGATACGGATCGGAAACCTCCACCATATTGTCGTCGTCGATAGCGGTAAGGACCACAAAATGCCCCATCGGGTATCCCTTCAAGTCGTCGTAAACAGACCGGTCGTCTTCGTTGGTATATTCCCTTTTGCAATCGTAGAGATAAGTGGCGCTAAGACCCGTAAGAATCGGTCTTTTCCTGTTCAGGTATTTCTTGATAAGGTCGACTGTGAGGTCTTCGAAAGATATCTCTCCTCCCTTTTTCAAAAACTCTATGTATGAGTGCGCAGCCTTCTCAAACTTCTTTCCTTTTTTGTACTTAAGCTGCGCCGTAAGTTTTTCGATCAGGTCGTAGTGCGAAAGCATGGACCAGCTGGGGTCGAATACGTTCAAATTGTAGGAGTATATTTTGGCTACATAGCCGCGGCTTAGCGCATGTATCCCAAGTAGGTTGGCTAGTGTGCCGCCTTCCTCCAAAAAATCTACTTCGTCTATCACCTGCTGGAGGTTTACCTCGTCGTGGTAATAGTTGTAAACCGCATGCAGGCTGGTGGGGCCACAGGTTTCGTCGTCCGGTTGGGACAATATTTTGAAGTAAGAAATTTTTGAAGGCATTCTTTCCCTGTTGCAGGCCCAAAGTTCATCTAAACTCTTTAGATTTAGTAAGAGTGATGGCTAATTATTTTTGACAATAGATAATTTAGCCATCCTTTGTAAACTCTATAACTTATGACGCTTGCAATAATTGCACACGATGGCAAAAAAGCCGAAATGGTGGCCTTTCTGCTCGAAAATAAAAAGGTGCTCAGCGGGATTACACTAACAGCCACAGGCACCACCGGCGGCCATGTAGAACGGGCCGGATTAAATGTAAACAAGATGCTGTCGGGCCCGCTTGGTGGCGACGCCCAAATTGCCGCCCTGGCAGCAGAAAGAAAGCTGGATATGATCATCTTTTTTCGCGATCCGCTCGACAAGCACCCACACGAGCCGGACGTTCAGATGCTGATGCGGATATGCGACGTGCACAATATCCCCCTGGCCACCAACCCGGCGGCAGCCAGGCTTTTTTTGAAAGCGATAAGCGGGGAAAAACGATAAAGAAGCTTCTGAGAGCTCGATACGTGAGGGGCGGGCTATCGAGTCCACCCTTCACATATTTTAGGTGGTTTAGTCGTACTCCTCCACTACGCCGCCAGTAAGCCGCATTAGCTCAACTTCAGTTTCAATGAGGTTGTACTTGGTCTGCAATTCGCTCAGCGCAGCCCGCAGGTAGTTGAGCTGCAAGTCGCGATAATCGAAAGAGTTGATCGTGCCGTTTTTGTATCGTTCTTCACCCAGCTGCAGGTTAAACTCCGAGGTTTCTGTGTTTTCCCGGGCAATCTGGAACAGGCGTGCCCGCAGCCGGTAGTTCTCAAGCTGGCCCACCAGATTAATCTTCAGGTTTTGCTTTAGCTCATCAACCCTGATCGCTGCTATCTGCTCATTCACACGTGCGTTTTCTATTTGCCGGCGAATTCTGCCGCCGTCAAAAATGGTAAAGCTGAGCGTGAAATTGGCGTTGTAGTTGGTATTGCCGGATTTTATGCCTTTTTCGCCAGGTGTGCCATTAGCAAAAGTGGCCTGGCTGAGGTTCTGAACCTGGTTGTTGTCGGAAGCCCCCAAAGCCATCGCAACGGTCGGGTACATGGCAGATTTGGCAATCCCCACGTCTCTTCTGAAAATCTCCTGGTTTATGTACTGGTTTTTCAGGTTGCTGTTGTTGGCCACCATTTCGGCATACAGCTCGTCGAAGCTGAACTCCCTTGGCACCACTTTCAGTGAGTCTGTATAGCTGTAGTATGTTTCTACATCCACACCTAGCAGCAGGTTAAGGTTTCGCCTGGCATTCTGCAAATTGTACATCTGCGTAATGTAGTTGGACGAGTCGGTGAGGTAGGCACTCTTGTCCTGCAAAATATCGAAGGTAACAGCGCTACCCAGCTCACCCCTGAGTTTGCTATAGCTAAGCTTGTCTTTCGACAGCTTCAGCGTTCGCTCAAATACGTTCAGCTGTTCTTCCTGCAGCAACACAGTATAATAAGCCTCGATAATGGCCTGTATGTTGTTTTCGATTACAATGGCGGCATTGCCCACACTTTGCATCTGCAAATATTCCAGCCGCTCCTTGGTAATCTGCACGTTAAAGCCGTTGAACAGCCTCCAGTTGAGTTGCAGTTGCGGCTGCAGGTTTCTCGACTGTATGGCACCTTGCACAAACGACGTCGGGTTGTCTATTTCCGTTCGGTTAAAACCCTGCACCAGGTTAAAGGTAAGGGTGGGAAATAGCCCGGCCTGCCCCCATGTGTTGTTCCTGGTGGCTATATCTACGTTCTGCTTTTCTATTTTAATCGAAAAGTTGTTGTCGAGGCCGGTGGCAATGGCATCGGAGAGCGACAAGGCCGGCAAAGCCGAACTTGTGTCGGCTGATTGGGCAAAAAGGCCTGGGATGAAAACAAACATCCCGAGCGTGAAAACCATTTTTTTCATTCTATATAGGCACATCAATGTGTAAGCGCTAGCCCCTTTTTCAATTCTTTAATTGCCGGCTCCACTTCTTCTTTTTCTGGCTTTTCTCCGCCAAGGAAAGCCCACTTCAAATAGACCCTGATGTCGTTTACAACCATGAGAAACACAGGGAAGAAGAACAATATAAACAAGGTGCCGAGCGCAACTCCGTAAGCAATTGAAATGGCCATTGGTATTAAAAACTGCGCCTGAAAGCTCTTTTCAAGGATGATCGGATACAAACCGGCAACGGTGGTGGCCGAGGTGAGAACGATAGGCCTGAAGCGGCTGGTGCCGGCGTCAATTACTGCATCGTGCATGTTCATGCCGTCCTGCAGGTTCCGGTTAAACTTATCCACCATTACCACGGCGTCGTTTATAATCACCCCGGAAAGCGCCAGCATGCCGTACGCACTCAGTATCGAAACCGTTTTGTCTTCGATCCAGTGGCCAAAAACGGCGCACACAAATCCAAGGGGAATAAGGCTGAAAATCATGAACGGCTGCAGGTACGAACGGGTGGTAAGCATAAGCAGCAGCAAGGTAGCTACAAGGCACAAGCCGAAGATAACCGCTCCTGAATTCAGCTCGCGGGTTGCCCTCCGTTGCTGGCCTTCAAAAGAGTATTCTAAAGAAGGGTATTTGGCCAGGATCGGAGGCAAAATATCCGTCGTGATCTTTTCAATTAGCGGTGGTAGCGACGTCGTCACACTTGTGAGGTCTGCCTCTACCCTTACTTCTCTCTTACCATTGAAGCGATTAATGCTCAACACACCCCGCTCTACGGTATAGTCGGTGAGGTCCGACAAGGGGTATTGCCCACCGTCGGCCGCACGTATCTTCATCGACTCCAGCTGGCTTACTGCTATCCGGTCGTTTTCCGGATACCGCACCCACACCCGTACCTCATCGGTACCAATGATAAGCCGCTGCACTTCTTCTCCAAAAAAGCCCTGCCGTATCTGCTGGGTGATGTCCTGATGAGTAAGTCCAAGGAAGTGTGCCAGGGGCTTCAGCTCAAGCTTAATTTCACGCTGCCCTACCGCCGAATTGTCGGTAATGTCTTTCAGCACGTCCAGCCTCCGAAGGCTTTCTTTCAACTCAGCTTTTGCTGCCTCAATTTCATTAATATACTTGCCCTTCAATGCTATAGAAACCGGCTTACCCCATCGGCTGGCAGCGCCAATAGTAAAGTTCTCCGCTTCAGGCACGGGCCCTATCTTTTCACGAATGCGGTTGGCAACTTCAAAGGCCGACACGTTCTTACCTTCAAGGTCCTCAAAATTCACACCTACGTAGCCCACATGGCTGCCACTTTTGCTCCTGTCGCCAGCCGAACTGCCTACGATAAGATCCACCGTCCGGAAAAAAGGTTCTTCAAGTCCCTTTTCTTCCATCATTTCGGCGTGCACCTCCCATACCTTATCCTGGTAGTTGCGCAGGTACGATTCGGTAATGCCTTCTCTCGTTCCCGGTTTAAGCATCAAATCCACCTGAATGTCGTCGAAAGGAGTGCGTGGAAAAAACTCGAACCTGATGAGTCCCCCCTGCGACATACCCACCACGATCATGATAAATACCACCGGCCCCATCATAGCTACCCAACGCCACTGCACCAGAAACCTGATTGAGTTGCCGTAGAGCCTGAATCGCACAAAGTCGATACCACGCTCCATTGTTGCCCTAAACCGGTCGTACAGCGTATCGGGCTTCCTTTTCGACAAAATTCTCCGCGAAGCAAGGTGTGCAGGCAGGATGAAGAAAGCTTCAACCAGCGAAAAGCCAAGACAGGCTATTACTACCACGGCCATCTCGTAGCTGAAACCGCCGTTGTCGAGAAAGATGAGCGTTACAAACGCCAGCATGGTGGTGGTAACGGAGGTGAAAACCGACGGCATCATTTCAATCGTCCCGTCAATGGCCGCCTGCTCTGGTGTTTTTCCTTTCTCGAAATGAGAATAAATATTTTCTGAAATTACGATACCGTCATCCACAAGTATGCCTACAACCAGCAGCATGCCAAACAACGATAGCATGTTGATGGTAATGCCAGCCATGAGACCGATAACAAACATGGCGAGGAATGAAATAGGTATACCCGCTGCTACCCAAAAGGAGAGCCTCAGCGACAAAAAAATGCCCAACGTAATGAGCACAAGCACTAGCCCCACTACAAAATTACTCGTGAGCAAGTCGATTCGCTGCTGCAGAATGGAGTAGAAATCGAATGCGGTGAAAAGCTCAACCTGTTCGTTTTCTTCGTTAAATTTCTCAACGTAGCTCTCAAGGTATTCTGATATCGCCAGCAAGTCTTCCTCGGGTAGTTTACTCACCGAAATGCTTACAGCCCGTTGGTTATTGCTGAAATATTTATTGGGCACGTCGGCAAACCGAAGCTGAATAGTGGCCACGTCTTTGAGCATCACCCGGGTGCCATCTGCATTTCCCTTCAGCACAATATTGCCGATTACCTCCGGATCAAAATCTTTTGCATTGGCTCGTATTCTAATTTCCTCCTCGGATGTCTTAATACTGCCACCCGACACATCCCTGTTGTTGAACCTCACGGCGTTGGCTACCTGTGCAAAGGTGATACCGTATCGGGACAGGTTATCTTCGGGCACTTCTATGGATATTTCAAGATCGGGATAACCCGATACACGCACCTGGGTAATCAGCCCCGACTTCAAAAAGTCATCTTCAACCCGCTCGGCTATTTGCTTCAGCTCCATCAACGACACGTTGCCCTTTAAGCCAAGGAACGACGCCATGCTTGTAGACTGCTGCTTAAAAACTGTTGGCTTCTCCGCTCCTACAGGAAAAGAGTTGATGCGGTCTACGGCATTTTTTACCTCCGTGAGCACTTCGTCGAGCTCATAATTGGTAGAAGTTTCTACGGTGATAGTTGCCGAGTTTTCGGACGAAACAGAACGTACCTCTACAATGCCCACAATGCCCTTAAGCGCCTCTTCCACTTTAATGGTTACGCCCTCTTCCATCTCTTCCGGAGAGGCTCCCGGGTAAGCAACCGATACCGTAATGATGTTTGGCTTTACCTCAGGAAAGAACGATTTTTTAAGGGAAAAGAAGCTGGCAAACCCCAGCAGGAAAACCGCGAAGAGGATCACATTTGACCAAATGGGATACCTTATGAAGAAAGATAAAACGTTTCTCATACGAGCAGCTTATTTAATAATTTCGACTTTCATGTCGGCGAAGGCATTCAGTGGTGCCTCGGTTACCAGGGAGTCGCCCTGCTTCAATCCAGTGATCAGGTAGTTGTTTTGGTTGCTTTTCACCACGCTTACATTGCGGCTGGTTAGCACACCATTGTTGTATATGAACACCTCGCTTTTATTTCTCACAATTCCACGTGGTACCTCAATGGCATTGTCTACCATTTTGCCGGGAATTACCACCTTGAGGTACAAGCCGTCGTACAGCGCTTTCTGCTGCTGGTTTTGCACCGATACGTACACATGGAAAGTTTGTGTGGTAGGGTCAATGTAGTCGGTCATCCTAATCACCCGGCCTGTCAGCGGATTTTTCTCATCTTCACCAATAATTACGCTTACTTTTTTGCCCAATTCCACAAACTGTATGTCTCTTGCTTCTACCGGCACTTTGATTTCGAAGGCATCGGTACGCAGTATCCGACCTATGTTGGATCCTGCATTCACGTAGGTGCCTACTTCAATGTTGACAGCCGAGATGCTCCCGCTGTAAGGCGCAATCATATAGTGCTTCCGCAGGCTTTCTTCCAGCCCTTTAATAGAATAATACTCGCTAAGAATGTTTTTGGTAGCCAGAAAGGTCTTTTCTTTGCTATTGTTCAATTGCGGCAGGTCAGGCAATGGGCCTTCGGTGTCGATGCTTTCGAAATAAGACTGCCAGGCCGGAAAACTCGATGCATAGTCGACCTTCAGATCGGGAAGCACGCTGGCGATAAAATTTAAAAAACTGCTTTTTCTGGCCTGCAAATTAAGCCTCGCTTCCACGTCGTTTACCCGCACCAGCAGCTGGCCCTGCCGAAAATTCTGCCCTTCCTTCAACGGAACGTCACCCTGCAGCAGCCTCCCGCCTATCTCCGCAATCAAGTCAATAGGCTGGCTCGATCCTACCCGCCCATAAGCGACAATCTCAGTTTCTACATTTTGAAAAGCCACCTCCTTCACCTTTACGTAGTTAGTTACTTCAGGTGCGGGGCGCTCCGGTGGCAGCTCCTTCTTACCGGCCAGATATCGCGAAAATCCAAAAGAACCTGAAATAAGCACGATAACGACGAACGCCGCAATGAGTTTTCTTCGAAGAGACATATATACTTAACTATCTGTTATTAACTATTCATCAATCCCAACCTGCTCATTAGTACGCATTTGAGCCTGCCGCTTACAGTTGTCATCCGCTCACGTCAAAAAATGAGGTTGCTTAATAAAAAAGTGTTGTGAGGTCCGGCATTGAACCAAATAACAATGCTAGGCACGCAAACAGGGCTGCAAAGGTTGTCACTGGGCTGTCAATTTTTCTGTAAATAAGATATACTATCGTTTTTTGTCGAAGAATGTATATTTTTTGATGATAAGAGGTTTCGCCCATCTCTGCATTTTCAATAGCACACAGCCGCACAGCCCACAATCGCGGCAAAAGAAGTAGTTTTGCAGTTGCAACAAAATGCAGTCAGCAGTTGTTAGTGATGTGTTTCGAAAACAAATCGACATGAAAAAAATCGACTTGCCGGAAGAAGAATGGCGCAAGAAGCTGGACGCCGAGCAATACCGGGTGTTAAGAGAAAAAGGCACCGAGCGTGCTTTCACAGGAAAGTATTGGAACACCAAAGACGAAGGCACTTATAAATGCGCCGGTTGTGGCACCGAGCTGTTTTCATCCGACACCAAGTTTGATGCAGGCTGCGGCTGGCCGAGTTTTTACCGGCCGCAGAATGGCCAGGTAATTGAAGAAAAAGCCGACTACTCGCATTTCATGATTCGCACCGAAGTACTATGTGCCAACTGCGGTGGGCATTTGGGTCACGTGTTCGACGACGGCCCGCAACCCACAGGCCTGCGCTATTGCATTAATTCCGCCAGCCTTGATTTTACAAAAGCCGGTGGGCCCGACCCGCAGGCTTAGCGTTATCTCCAGGTTACAACTAACTGCTGGTCCGTTGCACTCATTGAAGCGGGTAGCTGGCTTTTCACCGAAGCTTTTAGCTTATCGAGCAGGGTCCTTTTTACGACCGACCTGTGCAGCAGCAGGCTTATTTGCCTCACAGGCTGCCCGTTTTTAAAAAACCGGACGTTAGATTTCCGCTCCCCGGCCATGTCGAGAATAGCCAGGTACGGCAGAAACGTAAAGCCACCCTGGTGGTCGATTATTCGCACCAGTGTTTCCAGCGACCCACTTTGGTACTTCAAGGGGAAGGTGCACATATCGAGGGCATTGGGATCGCATAACTTGAGCGTTTGCTCTCTAAAGCAATGCCCTTCATTGAGAAGCCATAACCCCTCCCTGTTGAGTATGTCGGAGGTACTAACGTCCTGTAGTTTGTACAAGGGGTGAGATGGAGACACATACACCACAAAAGGTTCCTGAAAAATCTCTTCTTCAAAAATTCCCCTGTCGTGTAGCGGCGTGGCGGCAATAGCAGCGTCCAGCGATCCGTCTTTGAGTCTTCTTACCAGGTCTTCGGTAGTATGCTCCTGTATTTCCAGGTCTACCAGCGGGTACTTCGTCATAAAGCTACCGATCCACAACGGCAGCAAATAAGGCGCAAGCGTGGGTATAACGCCCAGCTTCAACGAACCCGAAACCTCGTTGCGGGCGTCTTTCACCATCTGGAGAATACCTGATGTAGTTTTTAGCACCTCTTCAGCCTTTTCCACCACCGCCACACCCAGATCGGTAGGCACTATAGGCTGTTTTTTTCTGTCGAATAGAACAGTATTCAGCTCGTCTTCCAGCTTCTGGATCTGCATACTTAGTGTTGGCTGCGTTACATGGCACTTGTCAGCGGCTTTCACAAAGCTGCCTTCCCGGGCCACCGCCACTACATACTCGAGTTGCGTAATGGTCATTATAATTGAAATTTATTGATAGTATAAAATGTATCAATTTAATTGATTTCGAAAGGTAGACTAGGTTTAAGGAAAAATCAAGAGCTATTGTAAAATTGAGGTGAAGCCGACACCGAAAGCGGCGCAAAATATAATCCGAATAATTAGCAGAAATTAAAGGCCTTGCCACTGGTGAGGCCTTTTTTTGGATCGATATCCTAACGTTTGGGCGAAAAATTATTTTTCAATTACATCTCATTTTCTGATGTAATCCTTTTTTCTGTTCGGTGTTATGTATGTAGCATTTGGCGTGCTAAAACAAACGAACCTGCGGTTATGCAAAATACACTCATCATTCCCAAAAGAATATTTAAATGTACGATACACCTCGATGCCCGGCGAGAAAATGTGAAGGTAACAGCCTCGAGATATGTAGATGTTGGCAATAACGAAACGATGGACTTAAACGCAAAGCTTGCCAAGCACGAGTACATCCGAATTAACAATGCGTTTATTAACTGCAATAAGCTGAGCAAGTATATACTGGAGTGCGTAAATAGCTACATAAATGAGGAAGTAAAGAAAGCAGACGACAGGGTGGTTGTTGAGGTGCGTTCTTATCTGAAAGAAACACACGCCCAATTTAACTAATCAAAAAACGTAGCCGACCCCCACAAAGAACTTATCAAAATGGTCGCCGCTATCTACATTCCATACGTGTGGTGATATGCCCCCATCCACATCGGAAAATCTGACAGCTTCGTTGGTTGTCAGTTTCAGTTGATTAAAATTGTACATTCTCCTGTAGCCTACTTCGCCTGTGAAACCTTTTCTCCTACCTCCCAACCGGTAACCGACCTCAATGCCCCCGAGGTTTAGAAAACTGCACGCCTTTTCTTCTTTCCTGTTGGTAAAAACGGTTGCAAGCGTGGCAGTGGTTGACGACAGCGCCGCGCCGCCGTAAAACCCTTTCAGTACATCGGGCACATAGTAACGGAAAGTGAGTCCATAGCCTACTTTCAGGTATTTATCAAGAGAAGAGTCAAAGTCAATTTCGCGCCGGAGAGATTCGCGGCTAACTACAATCTGCAGACCTACATTGTTGATCAGGTACTCGTAGCGCCCCATAAGAAAGCTTTCCCCCTCTGAAAGCATACCCCCTACCATTATCCCTTGCGACAAACCGGTGGTATCCGTCGGCTGTTTCTCTGATGCTTTTGCGAAATGACAGATTAAAAAAAGAGATGTTAAAAAAAGAATGTTACGAACCATAGCTAACCCAGCACAATTATCAAACCCTACAAAAAGTTACCAGTGGCAAAGATAAGGCTTCAGATTTGAACGAGCTCTTGTATGACATTTTTTTACTCAAATCGTGGGGCATTATTTGCTACCCATTCTTCCAGCAGATCTGATGCGAAATCGTAATTAGTTGCCAGTCAGTGTGGAAGGAAATTAAATTTCCGAACCCGGAACTAAAAAGCACATGTCCGCAGTTTTCCTGTCCGAGTCCCCACCTGCCTTTCTGTTAAATCTATCTTGAAATTCGCCGGGTTAAAAAATTTTCCGCTTTAAAAACTAAAAGCGACAAAAGTTTTGCGCCATTGTGACTTTAGTCATACTTAAAAGCTGGTATGGCCGATACTTTTGGGCTATAAACTTATCCATCGAGAAATAATGAATTACACAAAAAACACTTACCCGATTTCAGACGCCGCAAGTTTCTTCAGTGCCAGAAAAGGAAAGATAAGATTTGAGGACAAAAAGACTTTTCATGTAAGGGAGCCACACCTGCATGCAGAAAAAAAACACCAGCCATTGCCGGGGAAGCGGATGATCAGCATGGAACATATTTAGCGTCCATGCACTCAGTTAAGCAAATCTTCTTTGAGCCAGCTTATACCTCCTTCAAAATCAGGTGCATAGCGTCGTGCTCTTAAAAATCTGCTGGTATTTGGCTCATCGTACAGTTCCGAAGCGGGGTCCACGCTGCTAACCCGCACTTTGCCTGCAGCATGTATAAACTTTTTGTCGCCAATCCACATCCCTACATGCACTACTCTCTCTTTTTTGTCGTCTGTAGCAGGCGTTCCAAAAAATAGCAAGTCGCCCACCTTCAGCTCATCCCATTGGTCCCCGGCATCTACCGGCACGCCGGCGTGCACTTGCTGCGAGGCGTCGCGGGGTATTACTACGCCATTCATGTAATAGATGGTCTTGGTAAACCCGCTGCAGTCCATTCCTTTGGCGGAGGTTCCACCCCACAAGTAGGGTGCGCCCATCAGCTGAAAGGCAACCGATGTCAGACTCTCCCCTCTGGGATTTGACGCAGCGAGCCAATCGCTGAGGTCCGCAGCTTCTTTTTTCAACACAAAAGCCTGCCGGCCGTCGGGGTATTGCACTTCATAAAAATTTCCGCTTTCGCCGGTTTTTACAAGCACGTTGCCCAGCACCAGGTCTGATACCGGTACAGCTTCTTCATTTTGTTCTGAATAAGAAAACCCGGCTACCCTGGTAAAAATGACTTTAGGCGCCGTTTTCCATTTGCTAAAATCTTCCTCTTCAAAAGAAACAATACCGCCATGATCGACCCAGGAAATATAATTATCGGGCGTTTGTACAAGATACCACTCCCCCTGCCTCTTCAGCACATGGAGGGGCGTGCCAAGCAACGCCTGCGTGGCCAATTCAGCCGAATGCCGCGCCTCGGACCGGATGTTGGCCACCGAGTTATTCACCAGGGCGTAGGTTTGGCCACCAAGCGACTGCTCAGGAAGTAGCGCAATACTATCTGCAATCTGAATACCTTCTTTCTCCAGCGATTCCAGCAGTGCTGTTTTTGCCTCACCAATGTTGGTTTCTCCTTTCAGCACGGCACTTTTTCCCGCGGATTTTACCTCAACCTGAAAGATGGCGACACGTTTATCCGGTGCATATTTTGACTTTACGGCAGCTATTTGCTGTTCAATGAAAGTGCGCTCGTCCTGCTTATTCTCCACGCAAGACACCATCAAACCCATGCCTGCAAGGCACAGGCACATCACAAAATATTTCATTCCCTATTGCTTCTGGTTGTTCATTCAAACCACGATTTTACGCATTAATCACCATCCGGCCAATTTTTAAAAAATCATTTATTAGCTTAGCCCGCTAGCATCGAAAAAAGCATGGAGCATTACGGATTTTTGTCACTCATCCCCCCTGTTATTGCCATTTTTCTAGCCATCCGCACCAGGCAGGTTTTTGTGGCACTTCTCATTGGTATCTGGCTGGGGTATGTCATCATTGCAGGGTGGAATCCGTTAGCCGGCACGCTAAACACCATTCAGGCCATTGTAGATGTATTTAAAGACGACGGCAACACCCGCACCATCATTTTTACGCTGCTTATTGGTGCTCTTATCGCATTTATACAGAGATCGGGCGGTGTAGAAGGTTTTATCAGGTACGTAAATAGCCGGCTTGAAAGCATTAAAACGAATGATGCCTCCAAAAAGAGCCTGTATGTGAGGCTGCTCGCAGGCATTACCGGTATTCTTATCTTTGTGGAGTCCAATATCTCCGTGCTAACCACTGGCACGCTGTATCGCCCACTTTTCGATCAGCTAAAAATTTCGCGGGAAAAGCTGGCTTTTATCTGTGATTCGAGTTCCGCACCATCTTGCATACTTATTCCCTTTAACGCATGGGGAGCATACATTATGGGGCTGCTGCTAATGCAGGGTTTTGAAAGACCATTCAGCACACTTTTCAGTGCTTTTCCTTATAATTTCTATCCGATGTTTGCGGTCGTGCTGCTTTTCTGGGTCATTATAACCAACAAGGATTTTGGCCCCATGAAAAAGGCTGAAAAGAGAGCCCGCGAAGAAGGAAAGGTGATTGCCGACGGGGCGGTGCCTATGATTTCGGAGGAAATTACGATTATAGAACCCGTAAAAGGCAAGCCTCAAAGGGCGCTTAATATGCTGATTCCCATACTAACGATGGTGGTGATGATGCCTGTGTTCCTGGTATACACCGGTTGGAGTGGGGTAGATTTTTCGAAAAATCCTGGTATGCTAGAAGCCTTGTTTGAAGCTATAGGAGCAGGATCCGGCTCCGCATCAGTTACTTACGCCGTTATTTCAGCCCTTACAGTTGCGGCTATTTTATACAGCTTTCAAAAATTGATGACGGGAAAGGAAATGATTGACCTGACCCTGAAAGGCATGAGCGGAATGATCTCTATGGCGCTGCTGATGGTTTTGGCCTTCGCGATTGGCAGTCTCTGCAAAACACTCGGTACAGGCTTTTATGTGGCCGAAGTTACCAAGTCGTGGCTGTCGCCCTCGCTTGTGCCTGCCATAGTATTTGTAGTGAGCTGTTTTATCGCTTTCTCCACGGGCACATCGTGGGGTACCTTTGCCATTATGATTTCCATTGCAGTGCCTATGGCTCAATCCTTCGGCACCGACCCGCACATTGCCATCGCCGCTGCATTGGGTGGCGGTGTTTTTGGCGACCACTGCTCGCCAATTTCCGACACCACGATCATTTCTTCGATGGCCTCGGCTTCTGACCATATCGACCACGTCCGTACACAGCTTCCGTACGCACTTGTGGCGGGCGGTTGCGCTCTGTTGTTATACCTTGTAATCGGATTTTTATAAGGTCCGTTATCGCGATTCAGCCTCTTTCAGCCTGCTCAATGCCCACTTTTCCAGCAAAATGACCAATTCCTGAATTTTGATCGGCTTGGAAATGTAATCATTCATGCCTGCGTTCAGGCAATCCTCCCGGTCGCCCTGCATAGCATTGGCCGTCATGGCAATTATTACCGGCTGCGTTAGCGGCAGTGTGCGGATGTGCTGCGTTGCTTCCAAACCATCCATTACCGGCATTTGTACGTCCATCAGTACCACCTCGTAGACCTGCGCTTTCACTGCTTCTATGGCTTCCTCTCCGTTGGCCACTATATCGGGGGAATAACCCAATTTCGTCAGCACCCGTTCTGTGAGCTTCTGGTTAACCAGGTTATCTTCAACTACCAAAATATTCATGGGGTATTTGCTGGAGAAATCGGCATCCAAACCTTTCTTTTCAGGTGTTTCTTCTGCCACAGCTTTACTGGTCTCCTTCAACTGCGTAAAAATGTGCTTGTACAAAAGATTCTGTTTTACCGGTTTGGTAAGCACAGAAACAAAAAGGTGGTTGTATTTCTTATGGCTGTCGTCGCCAAGAGAGCTCAGCAGAACAATTTTCAGACCCTCATAGCTCGTCTTAATTTTTCGAGCCAGCTCGAGACCGTCCATGTTTGGCATGTGCATATCGCTAACGACGAGGTCGAAGGGGGCGTCGCTCTTCAGTATTTCCAGTGCCTCTTCACCCGAAGCAGCCAATACCGGAATCAGTTTCCACTGTGTAAGCTGGTTCTTTAAAATGCTGAGGTTGGTAGTGTTGTCGTCGACCACCAACACCCGCTTGCCTTCAAGGCCGGCTATGTTATGATGCACATAGGTACGCAGCACTTGCTGGCTCACGGCGGTGTGAATGGTGAAAGAAAAGGTGGTACCTACGCCGGCAGTGCTTGTTACGCTGATATCGCCGCCCATCAGCCCGACCAGCTTTTTACAAATAACCAGCCCGAGGCCGGTGCCACCAAACTGCCGGGTAGTTGAGCCGTCCACTTGCGAAAACGCTTTGAAAAGCCTTCCCAGTTTGTCCTGTGGAATACCGATACCCGTATCGCTGATCTCGAAGATAAGCTGTACCTGCTCCCCCTTTACTTCTTTGAGGCGCACCGCCACAAAAATTTCGCCCTTGCTGGTGAATTTGATCGCGTTTCCCACCAGGTTGGTGAGCACCTGTCTCAGCCTCAGGCTATCGCCAACAATCTGGGCAGGCACGTTGTAGTCTATTTCGTAAATCAGGTCGAGCCCCGACTCAGCCGCTTTGCCAGCAAAAATGTCAAGCACCTCTTCAATGCAGTTGCGCAAATCAAACGGTACATTTTCCAGCTCCAACTTACCTGACTCAATTTTAGAGTAATCGAGTATATCGTTGATTACTCCCAATAAGCCCTCACCGCAACTGCGAATGGTTTCGGTGTACTCCTGCTGTTCGGGTGTAAGGGAGGTTTCGGACAGCAAAGAAGCCATACCGATAACGCCGTTCATTGGTGTTCGGATTTCATGGCTCATGGTTGCTAAAAACACGCTTTTCGCTTTATTGGCCTGCTCAGCTTCTTTTCGGGCCTGACGTTCGAGTTGTGTGGAAGCTTCCAGCTGTTTTGTCCTTTCTTTTACTTGCAGCATCAGCTGGTACTTCTGGCGCCTGATGGAGGCCATCCTGTTTTTGTAAAATGCCACCAGGGCAATAAATACGCAGCTAATGGCAGCCAACCGGAACCACCACGTATGCCAAAAAGGAGGTGTAATAACAAGCTGAAGCCCGGCTGTTTTTTCCGACCACTGGCCCGAATTGGTTAAGCCTCTCACTTTAAAGGTATAGGTGCCGGGATCAAGGTTGGTATAAGTAGCCGAATTTTTCCTTCCGATCTCATGCCACTCATCGTCGAACCCCTCCAGCATATAGCGGTAGTGCTTCTTTGCCGGAGTAGTAAAATTGAGAGAAGCGAATTCGAGCGTGATAACAGATTGGTGGTATGGGAGCGTAATTTGTCTGGTTTCGGTAATGTGCTGCCGTAGCGGCGAGGGCTCATCTTTGAACATGCCACCCACCGGAACTTCGCTATTAAAAAGCTTGAAGCTCGTAATAACGATGGACGGATCGAATGAAACAGGTTTGATGCTATCGGGGTGAAACTCGTTGAAACCATCATTGCCGCCAAAGTACATCACTCCCGATCGGCTTTTAAAAAAAGCATCCTCCTTAAACTCCCCTACCTGCAGGCCGTCAGCCGAAGTAAAGTTTTCGAAAGTTTTGCTCACCGGATCAAATTTCGACAACCCTTTGTTCGTGCTTATCCAAAGATGCCCGTGGTTGTCGGGCAGGATACCGTGCACCATATTGTTAGGCAAACCTTCGGCTTCGGTGTATACAGTAAAACTGCCTGTAGCTTTATCAAAATAGTTCAACCCGGTTTTCGTACTGATCCACAAATTTCCGCCGGGCTCTTCATACATATAGTCAACCCTGTTGCTGCTGATGCTGTTTCTGCTGGGGTCGTTTCTGTAGGTTTTAAATTTGCTGGTATTTCGGTCCATCAGGCTGAGGCCGCCTTCATCTGTACCGATCCAGAACAGCCCATCGCTATCTTCAAATATTGATAATATCAGATTCCCGCCAATGCTGCTGCTGTCGCCCGGCTGATGCCTGAAATGAGTGAAGCTGTCGGTCTGCTTGTTGTACCGGCTTAATCCTCCGCCAAACGTTCCCACCCACATGTTGTGCTCCGAATCTTCGTAAAGCTCCCAAACATGATTGCTCCGCAAACTTCCCGGATCCGAAGGATTATTTTTATAATGACGGTAGGTGTTCTTCTCCTTATTAAAGACGGTTAAACCAGCGGCCCAGGTACCTATCCACAGATTACCCTCATAATCCTCAACTACCTTCAGCACGTAGTTTCCACAGATACTGTTGGGATTGCCTTCCTCATGCTTGTAATGTGTAAATCGGCCGCTCTTTCTGTCAAACAAATTGAGGCCGCCGCCGTCGGTAGCTATCCACAGGTTTTCCCGCGAGTCTTCAAAAATGCTTAGCACATTGTTGCTGCTCAGGCTGTTTTCGGAGGGATTGTACTTGTAATGGGCAAATTTGTGTACATCCTTGTCGATATAGTTGAGGCCCCCATTGAAGGTACCAATCCACATAGTTCCTTTTATATCGCGGTAAATTGACCAAACGGAACTGCTGGACAAGCTGTAGTTATCATCGGTCTCTTTAAAGTTGGCAAAACTGCCCGACGCCGGATTGTATATGGTGAGGCCACCGTTTTCCATGCCAATCCAGATATTGCCGGCCAAATCCTCATTTATTGCGTAAACATTGCTATGGTCGATCCCGCTGCGCTCGTCGCCCATGTGTTTAAAAAGATCGGTCGTTTCGTCGTATACATGCAGGCCCCCAAGTTCTGTACCCACCCATATGTTCTGCTTACTGTCTTCAAAAATAGACCGGACCGTACTGTCTCTCAATGATGCGGGATCGCCCGGCTTGCTTCCGTAATGTTTGAATGTCTTTTGGCTGTAGTTGAAGAGATAAACCCCATTGCTCAGCGTACCCAGCCACATATTCTTCTTTTCATCCTGCAGAATCACCTTCACCTTTTCCTCAAGCAGCGATGCGGGCAGGGCGAAATGTTCACTTACTGCAACAAACTCGTTTTTTTCAATATCAAAAAGATCAAGTCCATTGTCTTCAGTGCCCACCCACAAATAGCCGTTGTGGTCAATTTCAATGCTATGCAGCAAGTTGCTCGAAATACTCCTGGGGTCGTTTTTGTCGGCAACATACCTTGTAAAAGTATTTAGTTTTCTATCGAGCCTGTTTAGCCCGCCGCCCCAGGTAGCCACCCATATATTTCCATCGGAGTCTTCGGCCAATTCATAAATCGTGTTGTGAGAGAGGCTCTTTTCATTCCCCAATTCACTCTTATACACGGTAAATTCATAGCCATCATACTTGCTCAGACCATCCCTTGTGCCAAACCACATAAAGCCACGGCTATCCTGCAGCATACAGATGACATTGCTATGCGAAAGGCCGTTTTCTACCCCCACTTTCTCAAACTTGAAGTTCTGCGAAAACAGCGGATGAAATAGAAAAACAAAAAAGAAGATTAATACGGGATGTGCCCTCATTCGAAGTATGGTTGATGGAAATCAGGCATAGGACTCTTCCTGCAAAGCACGTATTATCCGCTCGCAAAGCATATATACTTCCCGCAGTTTTCCTGCAATTGCGCCCTGCCTTTTAACCTTCAGCGAATGGCACGTTTCTTCGATCAGATTAAGAAACTCCCTGTAATTCAGGATATCGAGGGTTACTTTTATCTTGTGTACGACACGGCTCAATTCGGACGGGTCTTTTTGTGAGGGAATTTTGTGCAATGTTGCGCTAAATTCGGTCAGGTCTTCGATCATCAACCGCTTCAGTTCCTTTTTGAAGTCGCTGTCTCCGTCGGCGTACTGATCGAGATTTTCGGAAATTGATGTCCTGATGTCAAGAGTAGTAGTATCCATAATGCCTCCTTCTGCTAAGCTCAAATACTGGCTGGTGCTCATGCAGCCAATTCTCCAATAAAAGTAGGCGCATATTGTTGACACAACTATACCCTTTGGTCTGAAACGTTACATCTGAAACTATACCTGAAATTTCCCACGGCGCAACGACCGGGCACCCTAAGCTGGGATGTTAAAAATGGCACTCTTCCAAGCCACTTCAACGATTGAAAGAATTAACTCTCGTCAAAATTTCAGAGTAATCAAAAGCGCTGCACCAACAGTACGTACCCTGAGGGATGTTATAAACAGGCATTAGATCGCGTCTTTCTTACCACATTCGTGTGTATTGTGAGATCTGTGTGGCAGAAGGAAATCGAAGTTTTATATATTTTTCAGCAAAAAACTGACATGGCGAAGGTGCCGGGGGCGACGGTAGTCAAGGGCAAAAAAAAATGTGTTCCGGCGGCGATCCTGGCAAACGCCACATCACCTTCCGGAAAGCACCGCCATGTTTTTCAGCTAGTATTTAGCGGGTTGCCCTGCACCGGGCAGCGATTTCAGGATAAAGTCCCTGATGTGGTCGTTGGAGGTAACAAGGTCCTCCGCTCGCAGGTACATCATGTGCCCGCTCCTGTACCCTTCGAAACGGAGGCGATCTCTTAGCTTACCGCTGCGGTCGAGCTGCCACATGCTGTATTTCGCGTTAAAATAATCAGTGCCACCGTCATAGTACCCCGATTGGATCATCACATGCATGTAGGGGTTTTGGGCCATGGCCTGGCGCAGATTATCCCCCGTCTCATCGCCCGATCTATCCCACGGATGCACCGGACCAAACAGGTTGTACTGCAGGTCAGTTTTATAGTTAAGCACCGACCTCAGGTAATAGTTAATGGCGGGGGCAAAGGCATGGTTCCACATGGTAAGCGCGGGGTCGTAGTCGCGGGAATCGCCGGCATCCATTTTATCGATTCCTCTGTAACGGCTGTCCAAACGGCCAATTGTAAGTCCCTGTTCTCTCAGGAGCTCCTTCCAGAAATACCCCGTCGGTACAGCCAGGTTGTGTTGCAAAATCACCGACTCTTTTAATCCGGAGTATCGTGCCATTTGTGCGGCTATGTTCTTCTTCTCCGCGGCATCAATAAATCCGCCCTTTACAATGGCCGGCAACACCTCGTCAACGGTGTATGTCTCCACTTCCGGAAGAATGTCCGCCAGGTCTTTCTGCTGCAGGTCGGGTGGCAACATCTTATGGTACCAGGCCGTGGCTGCATAATAAGGCAGGTAGAGTGCATCACGTACCGGTCCGTCGCGCTCTATACCCAAACCTGTGGGCGATACCAGCACTACGCCGTTGAAGTACATCCAGTGCTGGTTCTGCAGCTCCAGCGCCAGCCCCGAAACCCTTGTTGTGCCGTAACTTTCCCCGATCAGGTATTTGGGCGATGACCACCTGTTTACCCTGGAAACAAAAACATCAATCCAGTCGGCCAGATACCGGATGTCGGCATTAACGCCGAAGAAGGTCGATTTTTCCGCTTTTTCATCCAGAATACGTGAAAACCCTGTATTAACAGGGTCAACATACACAATATCGGCTACATCGAGTATCGAGTGTGGGTTTTCCTTCACTCCGTAAGGCTGCACAGGGTACCCTTCTGCGTCGATATTCAGCACCCGTGGCCCCGTATAGGCTATATGCATCCAAACAGAAGCGGAACCGGGCCCGCCGTTAAAAGAAATAACCAGTGGCCTTTTCGCCTTGTCTGTAACATCGGTGCGCTCGTAAAAAGTGTAAAACATTGAGGCGATTACCTTACCCTCTTTGTCCCACACAGGCTGTGTGCCTGCTGTGGCTCTGTAAGGGATTCGCTTCCCCTTTATCGTTACCTCGTGGGTTGAAACAACTGAAGACTCAGCCGGCAGTGTTCGGGTTGAGTCCTGCCCATAGGCCGTCAGCGTTAAAATGCCGACGAGTAAAGTGCTGGCGAAGATGCTTGCGGTATGTTTTACATTCATTGTTTGGGGTTGGTTTTTTAGTGTTGGCAATGTAAGCAGCAGTGCTTCGCTGCTCAACGGATTATTTACAGGTTATGGTAAATGTTTGTGAATGGTTATTTTTAATGCCACAGGCGTTTATCGCACCCTCCCGTATTCCCGCTTCAGTTGCCTGTACAGCCCGGCCAATTCCTGGTAGCGGTCGTAAGCGTCCTTACCGGGGCGCTGGTCGGCACGATTGAGCATGTACGAAAGATACCGGATCTGGTCAACCAGCATGGGTTGCATGTAGATGCCATCCGCCATTATTACCCGGCTTTCTATCCTTTTCAGGTCTCCTTCTTTCTTCTTTGCCGTGGAAGATACGTTCCCTTCAAGAGCATCAATTGCATGTCTTACATCTTCGGCAAGACGGGTAGCATCCGACAGCAGGTCTCTTACCTGAAGGGCGAGGCTTTCCTGGGCTCGCATGTCTTCCGGGGCAACACCGGCGGCCAAAACCCTCGGGTCGGCTTTTACCTCAAAAGATTGCGAGTAGGTAGCACCATTGGCCAGCAAGGTGGCGGTGTATTTGCCAGGGGCTACCATCGGTCCGTTGTTGTAAGCCCGCCGACTGTCGCTGTTCCAGGCACCGGGGTGCGTCATATCCCAGCGGAAACGGTTAAGCCCCACCTTATTCGGCAGGCCGGGCTTGCCTCCCTTAGAGTAAAAGCCGGTTGCCATGTCTACTGTAGGTCGTTCGCTTTCCGGTTTGGCTGCACTGGTAAACTTGCTCACCAACTTTCCTTCCTCGTTCACTATCTCAAGGATAAGGTCGGTGTTTGACTTCTCTTTCAGATAATAATCGATAGTAACTGCGGCGTCAGGATACTCAGGATATTTACCGTCTCCATTGTAGCGGTACCTGTAGCGGATGGCATCGGCAGGCGGAAAAAGGTAGGCAGTTGCCTCTTTGGCCTTTTCCAAATCATGCAGCACGGTTACGTTGTCGAGAATATAAAATCCCCGGCCCATGGTCGAAAGGATCAGGTCGTTGCGATGCAGCTTAATGTCCGTAACGGGAGTGGCTGGAAGGTTTTGCTGAAAGGGTCTCCAGTTTTCGCCGTCGTCAAAAGAAACAAACAATCCGAATTCTGTACCGGCGTACAGTACGCCCTCCTTTAGCGGATCCTCCCTTACCACCCGCACAGGCTGATCCTCAGGAATGCCATTGGTGATTAGCTTCCAGTTGGTCCCGTAGTCGGTGGTGCGAAATACGTACGGTTTCCAGTCGCCCAATTGGTACCGCAACACAGCCACGAAAGCTTTCGATTCGCTGTGAGGCGATGGCTCCACACAGTCGACCCGCCCGCCCGGAGGCATCGCGGGAGTTACTTTCGCCCAATTCTTACCACCATCTTTCGATACGTGCACGGGGCCGTCGTTGGCTCCTATCCATAGCAAACCTTCCTTCAGCTTCGACTCATTAATGTCGTAAATCGTACTGTAATACTCTTCGCCGGTTACGTCCCTGGTAATTGGTTCCCCGGAAATAACCTGCTTATCGGGCTCAAAGGCCGTAAGATCGGGAGATATAATCAGCCAGGTTTTGCCTTCATCTGTGGTTTTGTGCACGTACTGAGAGCCATGGTACACAATATTGGGGTTATGGGTAGAAACATAAATAGGCGCCACCCGCTGAAACCGAAATTTTAGGTCCCTGGGATTATGCCCGTAGATATTGGAGGCGCCCACATAGTATTGCTTCTCCTGGCCCGTACGTTTGTCGTACACACCGAAGCGGCCCTTGCAGTTGGCGTAAACAATATCAGGATTGCCGGGTTTCGGCACTGCAGGCCCGGTTTCGCAACCACCTACTGCCATCCAATAGCCCTGTGCCCCGGCAGGGTGATCGTATGGCGGCAAGCTTGGCACAGCAATGGTGGTATTGTCTTGCTGTCCCGCGTAGAGCCAATACGGGTACTGGTCGTCTACCTCTACCTGGTAAAGCTCGGCAGTTGGTTGGTTAAACTGCGAAGACCAGGTTCGGCCCCCATTGGTCGTAATATTTGCGCCGCCATCGTTCGACTGGATCCACACCAGCGTGTCGTTTGGGTTGATCCAAATGTCGTGGTTATCGCCGTGAGGGGGCTTCAGCCTGCTCCATGTCTTTCCGCCGTCAGTCGATCGCACACCGGGATTGGCCTGGGAAAAAACATCCGACGCATTCCGTGGGTTCACATCTACATTGGTGTAGTAGAAGGGCCGGTTTACGAGTTCTTCGTTGTTGCTTACGTGCACAAATGACTCCCCCTGATCGTCGGAGCGGTACAGCCCCTGCTCCTTCTGGGGAGCTTCGATAACAGCATATAACCGAAGGGGGTCCGCCGGGCTCACTGCTAAATCAATTTTTCCGATAAGCCCTTGTGGTAAACCCTTCGTTTTCTTTTCCCAGGTTTTTCCACCGTCGTCCGATTTATAGATGCCTCCTGCCCGGTATCCTCCGCTGATGATCGTCCACGGTTTGCGTTGTCCGCGGTACATGGCCGCATAGACAATGTTGGGATTGTTGGGTGCCAACTCAAGGTCGACCGCACCCACTGTGTCGGCGACGTAGAGCACTTTTGTCCACGATTGCCCACCGTCTTCGGTTTTGAAAACGCCACGCTCCTCGTTGGGTTGAAACGCCTGCCCCATCGCAGCCACATAGGCTATATCCGGATTGCGCGGATGTATTTCTACGGCACCTATCTGCCCGGTCTTTTCCAGCCCGAGGTGCACCCAGCTTTGCCCTCCGTTGGTCGACTTATATACTCCTTTGCCCGTGATAACATTGGAACGGATGCCGTCGGAACCCGTGCCTACATATACGATATCCGGGTCGTTAGCTGCAACCCTGATGGCTCCTATTGAACCTGTTGCAAAAAAACCGTCAGAAATATTGAACCAGCTTACGCCATAGTCGGTGGTCTTCCATACGCCGCCGCCAGTGGCTCCCAGGTAAAACGTGCCCGGCTGGCTTTCAACCCCTGTAACAGTGGTTACACGGCCACCGCGAACCGGGCCGACATTGCGAAATTTTAGCGAACGCAAAAGATCTGCCTCATCCTGGGCCTCCACCGAAAGGAAAATAAAAAAGCACACGAAAAATGCGATCAGCTGCTTTATCGGCAAAAAAAACTTCATAGGGTAAATGCTTGTTCATGTCAGTCCGAAGATAGAAAAGACGGCGCACACGATTGAGCCCGCTTGTATAAAACTAAAACCGGTGTTCCGTGTGTTCAGCGGCAGCCACCCTGGCGTTATGCCGCATTGGCCGTTGCAAGCTTCCACTCCATCCTCATGGACCTAACCTTCCAGCAGTTCTTCCTCTTTCATCTTAGATTTGGTAATCGTACGCTTAATTTTAGAGACATGGCTTTCCACCAGCTCATCCACTTTGCTGTTTCGGGCAGATAGCCTCTTTCTCATAAAGCTCTCGAGGGGCAGCAAACAAAAGGCGACGGCCACCTGCAGAAAAAATGACAACACAGGCGATGCGTTGGTTTCAAACTTTGCCTCCACGAGCGTTTGAATAAATTCGATTACCATAATAATAGTAAGAAAAGTTAGCAATCGGTGGACGACAAGAAGATAGGTTCTTTCCGTTCGTGTAAGCCTTGAGCTGATGACCAGCAAGATTGCGAGTAGTAATACCTCAGCCGCATAAAACCACGGCCGCTGCCAATACGGCGGCACTACCGAAAAGTAGACACTCTCCAGCGCTTTAACTGTTCCGAGGCTATTTCTTGTTTCTACCTGCAATTGGTAGCTATCAGGCGGCAAATACGAAAATTGAATGGCCCTGTTGTCGGGCGACCACTCCGACCACTCGTCGCTTAACCCCAGCAACCTGTAGCGATATTCAACCTGCAGGATACCGGAAAACTCTGCCTGGTTAAAGAAGAAACTCAATGAGCTGTTTTCTTCCTCAACAGTTAGTTTGTCGCCAATAGGTAGCAACTGGTTGTTTACCGACCTGATTTGTGTCAGAAACGGCTGGTAATCAACTGCAAAATTCTTCGTGTGGTCTATCCGGTAAAAATTATTGTCGGCCGCCACCACCCACAGGTCGCCATCCTTTTCAAAATCAACCGAAACTACGTGATCAAATAGCCTTAGAAATGGCATGGAAGCATTTTCCTCCAAGTCGAGGCCCAATCGATACCACGAACGGCCATCCGACACCAACATACTTCTGCCAGCCGGCACATACTGCTCCGGCACCTTCATGCCTTCCACTTCAGCTGCTTCAAGCGTGCCGCCGTTAAGTTTAAAGAAACCCTTGGTGTGCATAAAAACCAGCCCTGCCTTGCTGTCGTCTACCCCTGCTACCGGATCGAAGTAGTCGTTTTTCAGGGCGATTTCCCCTGCATCAGCCAGCGTGGTTTCCTCCAGCTGAATCCAGTAGATTTTCCTTGCGGTGCAAAGCCATATTTTGCCGTCGCGGTCTTCAAATATGTGTTGAATAAAATCGTCGAGCTCCTCCAGCAAAACACTCTCACTCCACTTCCCGTCCTCTTTTCGCAGGGCCAGGAGGCTTCCGTCGTAGGGCGAAATAAGTATTAAATCTTTTGCCGGCGAATAATAAATCCGCCGGGTGGCCTCGGCGTAAATCTTAGTGGCAGCCTGCCCCTCCACAACAAACGCTCCGGCTAAACCACCAGCGAGCAATTGATTGTCGTTAAGCGCCACCAATTGGTTAATCCGCCCCTCCACTCCGGGAATTTTTTTATACACATAGGTTATACTCTGGAGCTCCTTTTTTACTTTCCGCTCCATTACAGGCTTTGGCCGGGTGGCACGTGGCACCTCTTTGGTCTGCGCATTAGAAGCACCCGGCTTGCTGGCAGTTCTGTTTTCTGAAGTTGCCTCGGCCAGGGCGGCATCAGGCTGCTGCTTTTTATTTTTCTTCAAAAAAGAAAACCTGTTTTTCTTCTTTTCGTCTGCAGCCTCGTCGCCTGGGGCAGCTTCTTCTGGCGGGCTGGCAGCGCTTTTTTCTTCGCCCCTGTTAAATTTGAAAAACGACAACAAGCCCCCTTCATCTTTCTTCTCCTGCCTGCGTTCGTCCTCTACCTGCTGGGCCGACTGGTTTTTCCTGATGTAATAGACCACTTCTTCAAAATTTTCGACCCTGTCGAGGTAATACAGGCCAAGGTTGGTACCGGCAAATACGCTGCCGCCGAAGCTTAAAGAGGTGTTTAGAGTACCCTCAAGGCCGGGATAAAAATTATAGGATTTGAACGGAACCGCCGGCGAAATACGTGTGTATCCCTGGGGGTGAGCTACCCATAAACCGGCATTTTTATCCCAAAATAATACCTGGGTTTCGTTGTCAGGTAACCCTGTGTGGTAGTTCACAATTTGGTCGATCTTCTGTTGAAACGGGTCTACAAAAACAACCCCTCCTTTGAGGGTACCCACGGCGAGCAAGCCCGGGCCAGCCCACTGCAACGCCACCACCTTCGATTCAGCCAAGTAGCCATCGTCATCGATATTGAGGAGAGATACTGCGTTATCTCTCACCAGGTAAAGCTCGTTTCTTGTGTTTACGCCCACCATGGTGCCGGCATCGGAACTTACCCAACTTACCCACGGGCCATTGCTCTCGAAACCCGATGGAAGCTGTGAGGTGCCCCTTACAACGAGCGTGGTATCGGGGTTTAAAGCCAGCAGGTTACCGTTGAAGTTGCTCAACCTTACCACATGGCC
Organism: uncultured Imperialibacter sp.; assembly: GCA_965651695.1. GTDB lineage: Bacteria > Bacteroidota > Bacteroidia > Cytophagales > Cyclobacteriaceae > Imperialibacter. Next base: position 58,569 of record CBFGTI010000011.1, read on the forward strand.
GGGCGTTTCTACTGAATCCCAACTTTGGCCGGCAGGCTCATAAATGCGGATGGTAGCGCCGTCGGTCATTGCCAGCGACGAGCCGTGTGCTACCAGCTGCGTCACCGGTCCGCTAAAGTGCGATGAGTCGGAGAGTTGGCTAAACTGCAAATTACCGTAAACGTCTTTTACAATCTGACCAAAGCCGAAGGTACCAGCGAGATAAATCGAAGAGTCGACCTTCTGTATGGCAAAAGTGGGTCCTGGCGCATTAATTACATCCCAATTGGAACCGTCAAAGTGCAGCAGCCCTTGCCGGTTAGCAAGATACAATCGGCCCCAGTCGTCCTGCTCGATACTGTAGCTGATCTGATCCCTTCGATTTTTAATCGGGCTAAAATGGCTTTGGAAATAGTAGCCCGACTGGCCAAATAATTGAGATACACTGCCTAAAAGCAGCAGGGCGGTTAAAAAGTTTTTCATGAACAGGTTGAGGGTTGTGTTGTTATTAAACAATTCCAAGGCGCAATATAATAATTTCAAGGATGTTACCTAAAATTCTGAAGACGCCAGGCAAACATTTTTACCGGTTTAAAGTCCATCTTTATTTGGCTAACCGGAAAGGACAGCCAAAAGGCAATATCTGCAAAATCCCTTTCAAACATTTTCCTTGGGGTTGCATACCGGCAAAAGATAGAGTGCTCTTTCCGCTGTGTTTTTTTTATTGGATAGCTGAATGATTCTTGTAGTACTACTGTTTAACATTGTGATTGTGGCAGTACAGCGGCGTTCCCATCGGCAAACTGCCACTTAATAAATCCAAAAGTCTTATTATTGCTTTTGAACCAGAAACAAAAATGGAAGAAGAGGATCATTTCGACAGTATTGAAAAAATGCCCATTTACTTAAAGGGAATGGAAATTTATGATCTCACACACCAGATATGCGATTTGATTCCTGAAGACAACGACCAGCTGCAAACCTACAAACGCTTTATGCTGGAAGACGCCGGTATGCTCTCGGTAAAGGTGGCCGGCGCCGAGGGTGCAGATATTTACGATATCCGAATGGAAAATGCGGCAATCATACGGAAAGCTGCCCGCGACCTGCTCACCCATTGCCGTGGACTCGAAACGTACGGTTTTAAGGAAACCAATTATCTGAACCTTATTCGCGAGGGAATTGAAGAATACCGCCTGCTTTTTATTGAATGGGTAGCCGGATTCGATCAGTGGAACTACCTGATCGACCGCTGGGGCTTGTTCAATCCGCCGGGCGTGGGCCCGCACGACCCCGACCCTGACGGGGATATTCCGTGGAACAGAGATTTTGACGAAGATTAAGCGCAACATTTGCTGTGAAAAACAGCAGGTCGCATAGACCTGCCGTTTGTTTGCTACGCATTGGCTATAAAAGGAGCCTTGCGATAATAGCTGGTATCGGAAAGTTGGGCTATTATAAAAGCTGCAAGGTTAGCACTATTTACTTTGCCACCCGGGCAGTCGGTTAGGCTTACCTCAATTCTGCTTCTTACATTGGTAAAAACAATGTAGGGAACCCTCACCAGCGTCCATTGAAGGTTGCTTTGAGACAACGCGTCATACGCAGCTTGTTTGTCGGCAACAGCGGAGCCAAAAAACGCCTTCATGATGAGAGCCGCTATTTTTGTTCCGATGCTCTTGCCGTCGCCCGGAGCGCTAACGGTTAACCCTGCAACCGCAACATATCGCACTATGTTGTGCTTTTGCAATGACGCTATTAAAAGCCGGGTAGAGGCCGCGGCCACCAGCGGCTCTCCCTTCCGCTGTCCAATAAGGCTTATTACCGCCTCGCATCCTTCCGTAACGGCGTCAATAGCTTCGGCATCAAGCGCATCGCCTCTGACGATCTCAATATCCGGATGTTTGTATTCAAAAAGGGCTGGATTTCTTATAAGAAGCTTAAGAGCAAACCCCTGCTGTGTTAACTGATCAAGGAGGTACTTTCCGGTTTTTCCTCCTGTGCCAAGTATGGCTATAGTGTGTTTTTTCATTTTCGTCTTTATAAAATTACCAATAGATTATTTCCCCTTCGATTTGAAGGTGTGTTTAGAGGGCATCTGCGCCGCTCTCACTACGGTCGGGTATTTTATAAAGAGATTTTAATGAAACAAATGTATGCTATTCACTTCCAAAGTCAATACCTCCGCCTGTTTGGCAAATGGCTTTTTGGGCTACGGCATTGGCTTTTGAAACAGCAAGGTTAATATTCTGGGAACGCCCCGCCTTTCACCATTGTCGAAGTGCTCATCCAGCCGCTGCAAATTCAACCCGCTTTTCTGCGCCGCATGCACAAAATCAGAAACATGGTGGTCGAAACACTCTACGATGTGTCTTTCGCCCTCCAGATCGAACCGGGCTTTGGTTCCCTCATATTGTTTGAAGGGGTGCAACTCGCCCACGTAAATGCAGCCCCCGCCTTCAAGCACCGATGCCGCCTGATTAAACACATGACCTAAGTCGCTAATGTGTTCAAGCACGAGGCTGAAGCTAACGAGGTCGTAGTTGCCACCGGCGAAGTCCCACGGGCGGGTGATATCCGCTTGCTTAAATAATACGGTTGCCCCCGGCGGCACTTTCTCCGCCGCTTTCTGCAACATCTTTTCCGAAAAATCGACAGCTGTTACCCTCTCGGCCTTTTCTGCAAGCCAAACCGTATTTTTGCCGGTTCCGCATCCCACCTCCAGGCAATTCCGAAATTGCATATCTTTCAAGGTCTGCCGCAGCGCCGCAGCCTCCAAATCGCGGGTTTTGTTCTTATTGGTATCGTATTGCGATGACCACAGGTTGTAAGCTTGTTGCGTATTCATCATTCCAGTGCCCGGCAAATTAGCACGTGTATCTTTAGAAACCACATTTCGATACCGCAAATTTAAACGAGAGAACTTAAGTCGATTGGCAGCTTTCTGATGCGATGGCCGGTAAGGTCGAAAATGGCGTTTGCCAGCGAAGGCGCCACATTGGACAATCCCGACTCGCCGGCGCCCTCGGGCTTTTCTTCGTTTTGCATAATGTATGTCTCCACCGGCGGGCATTCATCATACTTTAGCATATGGTAATCGTGAAAATTCTGCTGGACTACTCTTCCCTTCGAAAGTGTAATGCCACTCTTGCAGGCGGCCGTAAGTCCCATTACCACCGAACCTTCTGTTTGAGCTTTCACCGTGTCGGGGTTTATGCAAATACCTACGTCAACGGCAGCAACGATTTTTACGGGTACAATGGTGCTGCCTGTTCTTTTAACCTCAATCACCATAGCTGTGAATGCTCCCGATCGCTCCAGTATAGAAACGCCCCTTCCGGTATCGGCGTCCTTTGGAGCATACCAGTTTGACTTTTCGGCTACCACCTGCAGCACCCTGGTGTATCGGGGGTGGTTTTTGAGCATCCCAAGCCTGAAATCGACAGGATCTTTTTTTGCCGCGAATGCCAGTTCATCAATAAAACACTCATGGGCAAAACAGTTGGTAGTATGATACACCGCACGCCAGTAAGTAATGGGCACAAAATGTTTCTGCAGCACACCGCTTACCCGCCAGTTTGGAATCTCGTATTCCGTGTTTATTCCCCCCGCTAATTGCCTGCCGGCCTCCATCCTATTGCCGGTTTGGTTTTGTATCTCCTGGCAAACAACTTTATGCTCAAGAGCCACGGCTTTGCCATTTTCAACCACACCCCTGCACACATTCAGCGAAGCCGCTCTGAAGGGGCCTTGCGTCAGGTCGTCTTCCCGGCTCCAGATCACTTTTACCGGCGCACCCACCTGTTTTGAAATGTCGGCAGCCTCTTCCGCCACATCCGTCATCGACCTTCGGCCAAACCCACCCCCCATCAGTGTATAGTGTATGGCTACGTTTTCGGGTGCAATACCAAGCTGCCGCGAAAGCTGAGCACGAATGCCGTTGGGGTTTTGGGTCGATCCCCAAAACTCGGCTTTATCACCCTGCACACTCACCAGGGCATTCATGGGCTCCATACATACGTGGCTTTGGTAGGGTGTTTCGTACGATGCTTCTACAACTGTGGCACCACTCAACACCCGCTCCGGGTTACCTTGTTCCGCAAGAGAAACACCTCCTTTTTGCGCATCTGTCTCGTATTTCTTCAGCAAGGTTTCGGTGGAGTGCTTTTCGAGGTCGCCATTGTCCCAGGTAATATCCAGCGCTTTTCTTCCCTGGGTGGCAGCCCAATAGCTTTCAGCTACCACGGCTACTCCTTCCCGCACATTCCCCCACACGTTTCGGCTGGTTTTACCACATGCTTTACCCCAGGCACGAGCAATGCTTTTTCAGCATTGAACTTTACAACTTTGCCGAGAAAAACAGGAGATCTTTCGACTGAGGCGTACAGCATTCCCGGCAACTCCATGTCGATTCCAAATTTTGCCGAACCATTTGTCTTCGACGGTATGTCCCTCCTTGCTGCGGACCTGCCAATCACCTTAAAGTCTTTGGGCGCTTTTAGCTGCACATGTGGCGGAGGCGATAACCTGGCAGCTTCCTCTACCAGTTCGCCGTAGGTAAGCCTTTTGCCGGATGGGGAGTGAACGATTTCGCCGGCTGAAGCCTGGCATTCGTCAATGCCCACCGTCCATCGGCGCGAAGCCGCCTCCCGGAGCATTTCCCTGGCGGTGGCGCCCATTTTTCGCAGGGTTTCATATTCCGTTTGTATACTTCTGCTCCCCACCACCATTTGGCTGCCATACTTTTCTTCGTTGGCTTCCGATGGCTGAATTTCAATGTTGTTTATATCCACCTCCAATTCTTCGGCCAGTATCATAGGTATAGACTGAAAAGTGCCCTGGCCCATCTCAGGGCGATGGTTGAACAACAACACCCTGCCGTCGGTATTAATTACCACAAACTGGTTGAGAGAAACATCGGCTCCACCTGCCAGATCAACTTTGCCGATCTTCTTTTCTTCGCCAATGCCAGGCGTGCAGCCAATTGCCAAAAAAGCCCCCGACACGGCGGTAAGTCTCAGAAACTCCCTCCGGGGCAGCTTCCCACCTGCCACTTGTTTTTCGATTTTTTCTAAAGCTTTCATAGCCGGTGAGTTATATTCTTTGATGATATACTATGGCCTTGTCAATGGCTTTTTTAATGCGCACATACGTACCGCAACGACAAATTACAGGCGACATAAAGGCATTTATCTGGTCTTCGTCTGGTTGTGGATGCTTCGATAGCAAAGCGGCGGCAGTCATTATTTGCCCCGACTGGCAGTAGCCGCACTGCGGAACCTGCTCGTCCTGCCAGGCCCGCTGCACGGGATGGTCGTTGCCGGCCGACAAACCTTCGATGGTAGTGATTGCCTTACCGGCGGCCCCGGATACCGGTACCACGCAGGCCCTCACAGGTTCACCATCAATATGAACCGTGCAAGCACCACACTGGGCAATGCCGCAGCCAAATTTGGTGCCGGTGAGTTTGGCGTAGTCCCGAATAGCCCATAGCAACGGCATTTGCGGATCAACATCCATGGAGTACTCCTGATTGTTTATGCGTAGTGTAGTGGCTGCCATATTTGGAATGGTTTTGTATTGAGTTACTGAAGTTAAAAAAAATCAGGGGGTAAAGAAAGACTTCCGCCGTCGTTCCCGGCAGGCTGCCTCTCCCGCGGGTAAGCTAAACTTGCAAATCCACAATCTTCCGCTTACATTGTGTCGAACCTACACTTAAACACATGGATTTATCAGGATTCAACATCTGGGAGTTGCTCGTCGCCTCCCTGTCAACTTTTGTTGTTGGTTTTCTGTGGTACGGAAAGCCACTTTTTGGAGCTACCTGGCAGCACCTGGCCGGTTTGTCGGACGACGATATCAAAAACGCAAACATGCCCCTCATTTTCGGGTTATCATTTGTGGCTAACTTTATTATCGCCTTCTTCTTATCCCTTTTTACAGAAATTGCCATGATGCTCGGCTCAAGTGCCATTTATGGCGGGCTGTTCGCTGCTCTTTTGTGTATTGGTTTTGTGGCTACGTCGTTTGGTGCCAATTACCTCTTTGCACGAAAACCCCTAAAGCTATACCTCATCGACGTGGGCTACATGGTTGTGTCGTTTTTTGTGATGGGATTAATCATCGGCGCCTGGTATTAAGATTATGAACAGAAGAAAATTTATCAGAAAAACGGGCGGACTGGCAATTTCAGCAGGGCTGCTCGGGTCGTTGGCATCCTGTAGCGATTTGCTGGACGAAGAAACTGCCTTGGCGCTAACCACAGAGGTGCCAGCCAAGTTTCCGTTTAAGATCTCACTGGCGCAGTGGTCGCTGCACAAGGCGCTCTGGTCGGGTAAACTCGATAACCTTGACTTTGCACAAACCGCCAGGGAAAAATTCGGAATAGGCGCAGTGGAGTATGTAAACCAATTTTTTAGGGATAAAGCCACAGACACCGCCTATTTGAGCCAAATGAAACAGCGGGCTGAAGACCATGATGTGCAGAGTGTGCTGATAATGATTGACCTGGAGGGAAGCCTTGCCACGCTGGATGATTCAAACCGCTTGCAAGCAGTGGAAAATCACTACAAGTGGGTGGAAGCGGCAAAATTTCTGGGATGCCACAGCATACGGGTAAATGCTGCCGGAAAAGGCGAGCGGCAAGCTGTAGCCAATGCGGCGGTGGATAGCCTTGGCAGGCTGAGCGAGTTTGCGGAAAAAGATGGCATCGGGGTGATTGTTGAAAACCACGGGGGCTATTCAAGCGATGCGGAGTGGCTGGCGAGCGTAATGCAGCAGGTAAATAAGCCTAATTGCGGCGTGCTGCCAGATTTCGGCAATTTTACGATCAGCCTTTTCCCTCCCAAAAGCTACGACAGATACAGAGGGGTGGAGCTACTGATGCCTTATGCAAAAGGTGTGAGTGCTAAGGCCCACGATTTCAATAGCAACGGTGAGGACAAGGCGACCGACTTTAGAAAAATCCTTCAAATTGTAAAAAGTGCCGGATACACCGGACACATCGGCATTGAATACGAAGGCTACAAGCTGAGTGAAGAGGCAGGGATAAAAGCAACAAAAAAGCTGATAATAGAAGCAGGCAGCGATTTGTAAGGGGGTCTGAACACAATGAACTTTGCCCGGCTTCCCTACAAACGAAGCTTGTATTCCTCCATCAGGTTCCTGATATTTTCCGAAAGATTATGAAGCAGGCTGTCCACATCCGGCTTTTCATCGCTGCCTTTCAGCCGCAGGCACTCGTAGTAAACGCTCCGCAGCATTTCTTCCAACTCGTAGCGGATTAATTCGTCGGTCTTCTGCTTCCTCTCCAGATCGAAAACCTTCAGCAGCGCATCATCCAATTGCTTTTCAAGTTCTGAAATCTTCTCGTCGTCAGTCATTCCGTTTATCAGCAGCAGTTGCAAGATACGCTACCCTAGGCTTTTTTCGCATGCTTTTTATTCTCCGGCTGGGAAGTATGCAAGGCATGCGCTCGGAAATTTAGTCCAGCTGAAATTTTTCTGAGTTGAACATTGTCGTATTTGTTAGCAGGGCACCCTTAAATTTTAACCCCCAGCTATGGCACACTTAGATTCAATTGCTCACGTGACAGAACAGCTCTCGCATAACTGCTACCACCTGCAGACTGCCGGCGACCTTGATCCTTTAATTGAAGCAATAGGCGAGTCCAGGTTCGTACTGTTGGGCG